>NZ_LGIA01000150.1 GCF_001270965.1 Sunxiuqinia dokdonensis
TGGTGAATCCGAAATAGATGATCCATAGGCTTTTTGCGGTTTGACTGATTCTCGGGCTGATCTTGTCGGGTGTCGGTCCCGGAACTTCGGCTGCAAAAAGCTGCATGCCCCCAATACCAAAGATTGGTAAAATGGCCAGCGACAACACAATGATTCCCATACCTCCCAGCCATTGGGTCATGCTACGCCAAAACAGGATGCCGTTTGGAAGTGATTCAATATCATTTAAAATAGACGAGCCCGTGGTTGTAAAACCAGACATGGTTTCGAAAAAGGCGTTGGTCAGCGATGGGATGGAGTGACTGAGCAGGTAGGGTAAACTTCCGAAGAAGGAAAAAACCACCCAAACCAAGCTGACGATAACAAAACCTTCGTGTTTCCCAATTTTTTTGTCGGCTCCCTTTGTTGCCAGCAAAGTTAAGGAACCAACCCCCAGGCATATGAGTGCCGAATTGAGCAGTGCCATGAGTCCGGCATCCTGATAAATGGCTGATACGCCCATAGCAATCAGCATGGAGACACCTTCGACAACCAACAAAAAACCCAGAACTCGAAAGATTATTTTGAAGTTGAGCATGGCCTGCAAGATTACTTAAAGTATTTATCCAGTTTTTTGATGGCCGAAGGTAGCGCAAAAACAACCACTTTGTCGTTTGCCTGAATATGTGTTTCTCCCTTGGCGACGAAGCCTTTCGCATTGCGGATAAATCCACCGATTTTAGCATCCTCAGGAAATTCAAGATCCTTAATGGGACATTCCGTGATTCGGGAACCTTCTTTGGCAATAAACTCAAAAACTTCAGCGTCAGAAGCTGTCAGACATTTGGCCTGAGCGACTTTGGCGCCCAACGTATATTTGTAGATGTAGCTGGCAGCAATCAGCTTTTTATTGACCAGGCTGCCAATATCCATGTTTTCTGCAATTCCCATGAAATCGATATTTTCCACTTCGGCAACCGTCCGTTTTACACCCAGGCTTTTGGCCAGGTGACAGGAGAGTATGTTGGTTTCTGAATTTCCGGTAACGGCGATGAAGGCATCCATCCGTTCGATGCGTTCTTCTTTCAGCAGTTCCAGGTTTCGACCATCGCCCTGAATCACCAGAATGTTTTCAAACCGGTCGGCCACTTGCTGGCTGCGAAGCTTATCGCTCTCAATCACTTTAATGTTGTAGCTGTCGCCAAGGCGTTCAACCGTTTTCTGGGCAATTCGGCTACCTCCGAGAATCATGACATTACGAACGGCGAAAATTTCCTTCCCCGCCAGTTCAAACACCCGGTTCTGATTGGCGCGCGTGGTAATGAAAAAGACAATGTCGCCATCGTGTATACAGTCTTTCCCATTGGGGATTATGGTTTCGCTTTCGCGATTGATAGCTACTGCCCGGATATCGGAATTGATGTATGTTAATTCTTCGAGCGATTTATTGAGAATGGGTGCATTTTCGCGGATTTTTACCCCCATCAGGGTTAGTTTGCCTTGCGAAAATTCGATCATTTGCCGGGTTCCCACTTGTTTGATTGACGATGCAATCTCCTTGGCGGCGAGGCTTTCCGGATAAATCAATTCATCAACGCCCAGGTTGCGAAGCTTTTCCTTGTATTTGTCGGTTAAATATTCGCTATTGTTTATTCGGGCAACGGTTCGCTGCACGCCCATATCTTTGGCTTGCACACAAGCAAAAATATTTCGCTCTTCATAGGGTGTTACAGCAATGAACAAATCGGCTTTGGATAGTCCGGTTTCCTTTAAATCGCGAAACGAATTGGCCATGCCAGTCACCGTCAGCAAATCAACCTGACTGGATATATGATACAGTTTGTCGGCATCTTCGTCCATCAGAACAATGTCGTGGTTCTCCTTGCTCAGCATCTTGGCAAGGTGTGTTCCAACTTCGCCGGCACCTACAATAACAACCTTCATAATTCGTCACTCCTTTTTCAAAAATTCAGCCCGGTAAAGTAAAGTATAAAAACAACAACTTCCATGTATTTGTAGTTGTTTTTCGGCTGTTTAGCCTCGGGCTTATCGTTGTGTTCCCGGATATCTGATTATAAATCAGCAATAATTGTTTGTTGCGGCCGCAGGTTTGCGAGGTTTAAAATTGTGCCTTTTCTCATCACTGAATCAATCTTTGTTTCGGAAGCCGGATCGAAGCCTTCTGGTTGACTTTTATCGCTTTCGATCATTTCATTGTGCTGGGTTTTAGGATGATTCTTAGTTTCGTTGTATTGAAAAGTTTGATCTAAGAACAGGATGAATTGCTTGTCGATAATTAAGTCGTTGCTGGCAAATTGCTTGCATGAGTCCAGGTAGATGATGGTTGGCGAATCGAGTTTCAACTCGCGCACAGCATGGTTGATTGAAGCGGGAAGGGCTTGGTTCACTTCCGGACAGATGAGGTAGTTTTTCCTGCCATTGATGAGGTGGATGCTTTGTTCCCGGGCATAAATAATGTACTTTTTTTGGTTTAGCAAACTCAATTTTTGCGAGAGCCCAAACAATAAAAATCCGAGTAGAAGGACGCTTGTTCCAAACAGGAGTCCTTTGTTTTTGAATTTGATGAAGAAAATAAAAGTGGCCCCCATCGATATCAAAAGGAATAATTCTACGGATGTAAGACTGATGTTTTCGACTAGCGAGTAGGGGAGTAGAGCTATTTTTTGTAGCAGAAAAGTGGTTGAAAAAGTAACACCAGCCAGGAGTTTGGCAATTGGGACAGCCAACCAACCCACAGGAGACAAAATGAGCAGCAGGAAGGTGCCGGCCAGAATGAGGTAAGCGGCTGGAAACACCAGGAAGTTGCTGAGCCAAAAGTAGGTTGGAAATTGATTGAAATAAAAAATAGTGAGCGCAAATGTTCCTATTTGGGCGGCCACCGACACACAAAATAGTTGCCACATTTTATCGAGAAGTTTGTTTTTCGGTTGAATCCATTTTTTTAGTCGTGGAAAGAAAAAGACAATGCTGATGACGGCAGCGTAGGAAAGTTGAAAGCCCACTTCGGTGAGCAGCCGCGGATTGATGAGCAAAAGAAAGAAAGCCGATGCAGCGATTGAATTGTAAATGGCTGCCGGACGCTTTAAGCTATTTCCAAACAAAATGAAGCTAAACATGAGCGTTGCCCGTTGCACAGACGGTGAAAATCCGGTTAGCAGCGCGTAGAACCACAACAAGCTGCCAATGGTAAGGAAAAAGCCAATCCGCCCCGCTGACGACCGTTTCAGAAAGCCCAAAAGGATTGTCAGAAATAAGTAAATCATGCCAACATGCAAACCCGAAACGGCCAGCACATGCATGGCTCCTGTTGATGCAAAGTATGAACGTGTTTCCGGCGATAGTTCTTTCCGGTAGCCCAAAGTCAGGGCTGATATCACTTGCAGCGATTCTTCATTTTTGATGTGTTGGCGCAGCACCCGAATCAACGCAGCCCGGAATCGTTCGGCCCGAAACCAAATTGAAAGATGATTTTGGGTTGAAATGAAATGGTAGTTGCGGCTGGCCAGGTAGATGCTGAAATAAACCTGGCGGTTGGCCATGAACCGCTGGTAGTCGAAGGCAAACGGATCGCCTTGGGTTTGGATGCGCTGCAAGTTGCTGACTGCTGCAAGCTGATCGCCGGGCTGCCACGTGGCAATTGAGTCTGACTTTTCGAAATAAGCCAGTATTTTTTGATTGTGAAACGATGCAGAGTCGGCCCAATTGATGTGAATAAGTGCCTGGTACGAATTTGGTTTTTCAGTAGGGTATTCCAAAAGGGTAGCAACAAAGCGTTGTTGGCTGTCTTCCCCTTCAATTTTTTGTCTCGGTACGGAAAGACAGGCCACTAATACAAAACCAAGGCACAAAAAAACAGAGAGATAGAGGTCGAATGGGTAGCTTTTGGTTTTAAGTTTGATAGCCACAAGTACGCCGAAAGCCAGGAGTAGAATGAGAAACACCAGTCCGGCCCAAGGCAAAAAGTTCCCGGCCAATATTCCAATCAACCAGAAAGACAAAATTTTTGTAAAGGGGTTATTCGCGAAAAATGCCACTATCAGTAATTTTTCTGACAGTTTACGAATAGCGTGCTTTTGAGTTTGCGATTTTCGATTCTATTTCATGAACGATACAAAATAGGGGGGTAAAACCCCGCGAAACTCAGACGAGCTTACTTTTCCCGGGTAGAACAATACGGTACGAAGTGTTCACTTTTCCTTTTGAAATGGCATTCAACTTGCTTTTTAAAATTCGTTTTCGCAGCGGGCTGAGGTAATCAATCAGCAGGACGCCGTCCAGGTGATCGTACTCATGCTGGATGACACGGGCTGCAAAACCGCCATATTCTTCAATGTGTTCTTCCAGGTTTTCGTCGAGGTATTTTATTTTCACATGTTCCGGGCGGCTAATGTCCTCGCGGATTTCCGGTAAACTCAGACACCCTTCGTTCATCACCCAATGATCGCCTGTGCGTTCCAGAATTTCGGGATTGATAAACGCCTTCTTAAACCCATCAAGTTCGGGTTCATCTTCATCAGCTGCTGAACTGGCGTCAACAACAAAAATTCGTAGCGATTTTCCAATTTGAGGTGCGGCCAATCCAACACCTTCTGAATGGTACATGGTTTCAAACATGTTGTCAATCAGTTCTTTTAAACCTTCAAAGTCATTGTCGATCGGCTGAGCCACTTTCCGTAAAAGTGGGTCGCCGTATACGGTTACAGGGTAAATCATGGTCTATATTTTTGTTGTTCCATATAGGACTGCAGGATAATTGTTGCGCTCACTGCATCAACCGTTCCTTTGTCTTGTCTGTCTTTTTTTTTCAGGCCCGCGTCAATCATGGTTTGAAAAGCCATTTTTGAGGTAAACCTTTCGTCAACTTGTTCAATGGGCATATCCGGATAGAGCTTTTGAAACCGCCTCAAAAACGGATTGATATACAAAACGGCTTCGGAGGCTTCATTGTTCATTTGGAGTGGATACCCAATGATCACTTTTTCCACCACTTCTTTTTGAAAATAGGCTTTCAAAAAATCAAAGATGTCGTGACTGCGCACGGTCGTTAATTTGGTGGCAATAATTTGAAGGGGGTCCGTAACTGCCAGTCCAACCCGCTTTTTTCCATAATCTATGGCCAATATTCGCCCCATCACGCTAAATTTTTGTGCAAAATTAGTAATCTATTGTCATTAAAAAAGTAGATTTTCAAAAATGTTCCTTTCATGTTTGATGTGTAAGTTGTTGTTAGCTAGGTTCGTGTGTGTTTGGCATGCGCTTTGTTTAGGAGCAAACAACTGATTACCGGTAAATACAGGCACCAGCACATTCAATGTTAAACTTTAAAACTGGAAGCCATGAAAACAAGAAAAATGAGACTGATTGCATTGATGATTACACTTGCAGCAGTGATGACGGGAGTGCATGCGGAAGCACAACGCAGGGAAACAGGTACACAGCGAAATACCTTAAAAAAAGAAGTTCGGCAGGCCAAAAAAACCAAGCGCTTCAACGACAATGCCTATCAGCAAGTTGACCGGAACAAGCAGCTTAAAAGCAGTAGCCGCGAGTACCGCAGTTCAAACAGCGCTTCTGGTTTAAATCGTAATCGCGGACAGGTTCGTTCGGATCGTGATTATCAACCCAAGGGAAAAGCGCATTGGAGCAAATCGGCTAAATCAAGCAAATACAGCAAGAAGCAGTGGAACAGCTATTACAAGCATAACAGGAAATACGCCTATCATCATCCCCAATATGGACATGTTTACAAGCGATTTCATATCAACCCGGTAAGAATTCACCACCATGCGCACGGCGACTATTATTTCTACGGAGGTCACTATTATCGCCATCATCATGGGATTGGCTATGTTCGAATTGAGATTCCCCGGCACATGGTTTTCAGTCATTTGCCATTTCAATGCGAACTCGTTAGGGTGGGGCCACAGGTATATTATCGCTATGGCGACATGTATTTTGAGCGTTACGCCCACGGATATCGTTTAGCTCCGACGGTCAGCATTCAGTTTTCGGCTCATTTCTAAGCTTTAAATAATCAATCAATTTGGGAGTCCTTCGTCTTTGGCGGAGGACTTTTTTTAGGTGCAGGTATGCGGATGGAAATTACGCGTTTTTCCTAATTTCTTCAGAATAGACAATAGAAGCTCCCGCTGACTGCATTTCCTGCCAGGCTTTTTCTTCGTCGCCTGCTTTAGCCTTCACAGCTTCCACTGCATCGCGAAAAACGTACGTTTTGTAATTGGCATCTAATGCGTCCAATACGGTGTTTTTCACACAGTACTCGGTGGTTAGCCCGCAAATATAAAGTTCGTCCACTTTATTTTCCGCCAGATAGTTGTTGAGTTGCAAATTGGTCGCTTCGAAGGCCGAGTAGCCGTCATCGCTGTTTCGTGTTCCCTTCAATACCACAGTATTAATTTTCGATTGCTCCAGCCCTGCCGGGAATGCGGCTCCTTCGGAGTTGGCCAGGCAATGCAAAGGCCATTTTTCGAAATGAATGGAGTCTTCCGGGTGCCAGTCTTTGGAAGCAATCACCAGTTCAAACCGATCCAGGAGTTTGTTGACAACCGGAATGATTTGTTTTCCATCTGGTGCCGGAAGTGCACCGCCAGGTAAAAAGTCGTTTTGAAGATCAACGATTAGTAGTGCTTTCATAGTCTCGTGTCTTTTTATTTAGAAGGAATCTTTTTTCAGGTATTGCTTAGCCAAATCATTTCGTGTTTCCAACAATTCCTTGCTGATTCCTACCTTATAAACATGCGGGTTTAAAAATCGTTTATGTTCTTCGGGGAGTTGCTGAAGTCGTGATTTGGTAAAAGCTGCAATATCCCCTGGCGCTTGCTCTTTCTCGATGCAATTTCCGTCTCGCATCACCTGATGAATCAGGTTTTCTTTGTGGCAGCTGGTTACGTTTTTACGTTTTCCTGCTTCGGTTGGGTGAAAAATTTCGTTGTACCCAGTTTCATGACCCAACGAAATTCCATCAGCACAAAACCGATTCTCTCCGTCCACGAACCGATCGATTGTTTTGATTCCGGGCAAGGTCATTTTACTCAGGTTTTCGGATACTTTGATGGAGGGTTTGCCATCATAAAACGAGAGTTTATAAACACCGTCCAGTGCCGCGTCATCTTGGCCCGTGGCAATCGAGGTTCCAACGCCAAACACATCAATCGGTGCACCTTCCGACCGCAAACTCTGGATGATGGTTTCATCGAGCTGGTTCGAAGCCACAATTTTTACTTCCTGAAAACCAGCTTCGTCCAGCATGGCGCGGGCTTTTTTACTGAGGTAGGTGAGGTCGCCACTGTCAAGCCGGATGCCAACCAGTTGATGCCCTTTTTCCCGAAGTTCGCGGGCAATGGTTATGGCATTGGGAACTCCGCTTTTCAAGGTGTTGTAGGTGTCAACCAGCAAGGTGCACGAATCGGGGAAATGGTTGGCGTAGGCGCGAAATGCTTCCAGCTCATCGCTAAAACTCTGAATCCAGGAGTGGGCCATGGTTCCGCTGCTTTCAAGGCCAAAGTGACGAGCGCTAAAAACATTCGATGTTTTATCGAAACCTCCAATGATTGCGGCTCGGCTGGCATTGATTCCGCCCAGTCCTTGCGCCCTTCTCAAACCGAATTCCAGCAGGACTTCGTTGCCTGCAGCCTGACGAATGCGACAGGCTTTGGTTGCAATCAGCGACTCGAAATTCAGCATGTTTAGCACCAAAGTTTCCACAAGCTGGGTTTCCAATATGCTTCCTTCAACCCGCAAGGCTGGCTCGTTCGGAAAAATTAGTTCACCTTCTTTCACCGAATGAATGTTTCCCCGGAAGGAAAAGCTTTGCAAATACTCGACAAATCGGCTGTCGAAACCGACCGATTCTAAATAGTTGCAGTCATTTTTTGTATAGCTGAAATTTTCGATCATCTGAAGGACCGATGATAAACCGGCAAAAACGACAAAGCTACCTCCAAACGGGGCTTTTCGAAAGAAATAGTCGAAGCAGGCTTTTTTTTCGTGGCGCCCGCTTAAAAAATAGCCTTGGGCCATGGTCAATTCATAATGGTCGGTATAAAGTCCGGTGTTATTCACAAAAGGAAGCATACGCTATCGATTAGGTTTCTGTATGAGTGCAAGCAAGCCGTGTGCAAATTACAGCTAAATTTGCCTACAGCCAATGTTATCGCTTATAATTTTTGATTTTTGAGAAAATGCAGGGCGATCGCTTTTCGTGATCAAGTGTGGATGTTTTGCCTGGGCTGGGGCAACTTTTCAACCCTATTTGAACAGAAACTTTTTCAGCTTGTTCTTCTTAAAGTCGAACCTAAAAGGGGTATCTTAAGCACCCGGAAGGTTTGGTGCTGCCGGCTTCTATTTTTTTTCTAGTCCGGCATTTGTATTGTAATAATTAGATCGAGTATAAATCAATAAATTTTTATTAACGATGAAGATAAACAAAGCAAAAGCTTTTTGGCAAGGAAATTTGAAAGATGGAAATGGTCGGATGCAATTCGTCAACAGCGACACAGAATTTCCATTTAGTTTTAAATCCAGATTTGAAGATGGCGTAGGTGCGAATCCTGAAATGTTGATTGGGTCGGCTCATGCTGGCTGTTTTTCAATGGCTTTTTCAAATATTTTGGATGGTGAAGGCTATGAGCCTAAAGCAGTCAATACAGTGGCCCACATTAAATTGGATCAGGTTGACGGTGGTTTTAAAATCACGGAAAGTCACTTGGAAGTAGAAGCCGATGTGCCTGGGATTGATGAAGATTCGTTTCAGAAGTTGGCTGTGAAAGCCAAAGAAGGATGTCCGGTTTCGCAGGCGCTTGGAGCCATCAAAATTACGATGGATGCCAAACTAAAAAAATAAGTAGCTTCGGAAGCAGATCGCTTGTTCTGTTTCCTGTGCTTTTAATAGCAGACCTTTTTAACAAAAGAAGCCGTTTCAGGATTTCCTGAAACGGCTTTTATGTGTGTTGTCAGTCAATGAATTGACTATTTGCTGTGCTTGATATTGGCCAAAGCGGCAGCCACCCGTGCAATTGGCACGCGGTAAGGCGAACAACTCACGTAGTCTAAGTTTACACCGTCGCAGAATTCAACAGAGCTTGGTTCTCCACCATGCTCACCACAAATTCCAACTTTCAGTTTTTCTTTTACTGAACGGCCTTTTTCAACACCCATTTGCACCAATATGCCAACACCATTTTGGTCAAGTACCTGGAATGGATCTTGTTTCAGAATACCTTTCTCCAAATAATCTGGCAGGAATTTTCCAGCATCATCGCGAGAATATCCCAAGGTCATTTGGGTCAGGTCATTGGTTCCGAATGAGAAGAAGTCAGCTTCTGCCGCAATGTGGTCAGCGGTCAACGCTGCACGCGGAATTTCGATCATGGTACCGACCAGGTAATCAATGCGGTCGCCTTTTTCTTCAAATACCTTTTCGGCGGTTGAGCGGATGATGTCGGCCTGGTTTTTAAACTCGGCAACCGTTCCCACCAGCGGAACCATAATTTCAGGTCGGGCGTCCACGCCTTTTGCTTTCAGGTTCAGTGCAGCTTCAATGATGGCACGGGCCTGCATAGCAGTAATTTCAGGATAAGTAATTCCCAGACGGCATCCACGGTGTCCGAGCATCGGGTTGAATTCTTCCAAATCCGAAATTTTTGATTTGACGGCATCCAGAGAGATTCCCATTTCTTCGGCCAGTTCTTTCTGAGTGGCTTGCTGGTGAGGAACAAATTCGTGCAATGGCGGATCAAGTAGACGAACTGTTACGCCATAACCTTCCATGGCCTCGAAGATCCCTTCGAAATCTTCACGCTGGTAGGGCAGTAACTTGGCCAGTGCTTTTTCGCGTCCTTCTACAGTTGAGGAAAGAATCATTTCGCGCATGGCTTTAATTCTTGCTCCTTCAAAGAACATGTGCTCAGTGCGGCAAAGACCAATCCCTTGCGCTCCGAAATCGCGGGCTACTTTTGCATCGTTTGGAGTGTCGGCATTGGTACGTACGGTCATCCGGGCAAATTTGTCCGAAAGGTTCATGACTTTACCAAAATCGCCGCCCAAATCAGGGTTCATGGTTTTTACTTTACCATCGAAAACTTGTCCGGTGGTTCCGTTCAATGAAATCCAGTCACCTTCCTGGTAGTCTTTGCCGTCGATGGTCATCACGCGGGTTTTGTAGTTGATCTTAACCGCGCCAGCTCCTGATACACAGCACTTACCCATTCCGCGGGCAACAACAGCAGCGTGTGAAGTCATACCACCACGGGCAGTTAAAATACCACGGGCAATGTTCATTCCTTCCAAATCTTCTGGCGAAGTTTCGATCCGCACGAGAATGGAATTCTCATATTTTGAAGCTTCATCGGCAAAAAACACGATTTGTCCGGTGGCAGCTCCCGGTGATGCAGGAAGACCTTTGGCCAAAATTTTAGCGCTTTCAAGAGCGGTAGTGTCAAATACCGGGTGGAGCAATTCGTCCAGTTTGTTTGGCTCAATACGCATCAAGGCCGTTTTTTCATCAATCATGCCTTGTTCGAGCATATCGACAGCGATTTTTACCATGGCAGCACCGGTCCGTTTTCCACTACGGGTTTGCAACAACCAAAGTTTGCCATCCTGGATGGTAAATTCCAGGTCTTGCATGTCTTTGTAGTGGTTTTCCAGTTTTTCCTGAATCTCCATCAGTTCCTGATACAAACGTGGCATGGTTTCTTCCAGCGAAGGGAATTCTGCTTTCCGAACTTCTTCGCTAACCTCAGCCAATTCTGCCCAACGCTTACTTCCTTCCAAAGTGATTTGTTGTGGTGTACGTGTTCCTGCAACCACGTCTTCCCCTTGGGCATTGATCAGGTATTCGCCGTTGAAAATGTCCTCGCCAGTTGCCGCATCACGGGTGAAAGCGACACCAGTTGCTGATGTTTCTCCCATGTTTCCGTAAACCATGGCCTGAACGTTAACTGCTGTTCCCCATTCAGCCGGGAAGTTATTGAGTTTCCGGTAGTAAATGGCACGCTCGTTCATCCAGCTGTCGAATACGGCTGAAACAGCTCCCCAAAGTTGTTCCCATGGATCATCGGGGAAACTTCTTCCGGTTACTTTTAGCACTGCTTCTTTGAAACGGATAACTAATAATTTGAGGTCTTCTGTGGTGAATTGCGTATCCAGTTCAATGCCTTTTTCTTCTTTCAGGTCTTCCATGATGGCCTCAAACGGATCAATGTCTTCCTTACTTTCGGGTTTCATTCCCAGAACAACGTCGCCGTACATTTGTACAAATCGACGGTAAGAGTCCCAGGCAAATCGTTCGTTACCTGATTTTTTTGCGATTCCTTGAACGGCTAAATCATTTAACCCCAGGTTTAGCACCGTGTCCATCATTCCCGGCATTGAAACGCGGGCTCCGGAGCGAACAGAAACAAGACAAGGGTTGTCTTTGTCTCCAAACTTGGTATTGGTTAAATCTTCAATAAGGGCTACAGCTTCTTCTACCTCTTTTTTGATAGCTGATACTGCTGCATCGTGGCCCTGCTGCGTATAAATCGTACAAACTTCTGTCGTAATTGTGAATCCCGGTGGGACCGGAACTCCAATAAGATTCATTTCTGCCAGGTTAGCTCCTTTTCCTCCAATGAGGTTTTTCATACTGACGTTACCTTCGGCTTTGCCATTACCAAATGTATAAACATACTTTGCCATAAGCGATTTTTGTGGATTAATAAAAATTATAATATTTATTCAAAATTTATTCAATATTTTTCGTCAAGCGAAGTCGACATTTTTTAGTTCAGCAGCTCGCTCATTACGCTGATTTGCAGCTGATTTTGATCAATTTTCCAGATTTGACGACTTATGTCCGAACCGGGTGGTTGCAAATATATTAAAAACAAGAAGAATAAGGATGAGATTGACGTGTAATTAAGCGTTTTTTTCGAATCAAAATCTTAACATTTCTTAACGTTGCTTGAAAGTTCTTAACTATAATTCGCCGTACATTTGTATTGTAAGATTTAGCAAAAAGACAAGTAATTTTTTTCATAGAGATAGGTTTGGTTAAGTTAGAAAAAAGGATGGTCCCAGCCATCCTTTTTTATTGAAATAAACTGTCAAAATGAACTTGTATTTTTTCACCTTCCTGTAAAATCTTCCTTCCCAGTTGTTTTGATGCGACAAAATGTCTGTTTTTTCTTCGTCTATTTTAATTGGTTAGTTTCTTGTTCGCAGCCGTTTTAATTGTGATTAAAAGGAGGAACCTATGAATTTTAACAATTTTACGATTAAAGCACAGGAGGCCGTTCAGCATGCTTTTGAGCTTGCCCAGGCCAATAATCAGCAGGCTATTGAAACCGCACATGTGTTGAAAGGTTTGCTACATGCTGCAGAAAACGTCACGGGTTTTTTGCTGAAGAAACTCGGGGTGAATACCGGTATTTTTCAACAAGCACTTAGTAAAATCATCGAATCCTATCCGAAGGTGAGCGGCGGCGAGCCCTACTTAGCCGGAAATACAAACAAAGCCTTGCAGAAGTCACTTGATATTTCTCGAAAGATGGGGGATGATTTTGTGTCGGTTGAGCACATTTTGATGGCGCTGCTTGAAACCGGCGATACGGTTTCCACCCTGTTGAAAGACAATGGTGTTGGACGTAAGGAGCTAAGTGCTGCAGTGGCCGACTTGCGTAAGGGAGCTAAGGTTGACAGTCAGACCGCCGAAGACCAGTTCAATTCATTGAATCGGTTTGCAATCAATTTGAATGAAAAAGCACGAAGCGGAAAGCTCGATCCGGTGATTGGACGCGATGATGAGATTCGGCGGATTTTGCAAATTTTAACCCGACGCACAAAAAATAACCCGGTGCTGATTGGAGAGCCGGGAACCGGTAAAACAGCGATTGCAGAAGGCTTGGCGCACCGTATCGTGCGAGGCGATGTCCCCGAAAACTTAAAGTCGAAGCAGCTATTCTCGCTCGATATGGGGGCGCTGATTGCCGGTGCCAAATACAAGGGCGAGTTTGAAGAACGTTTGAAAGCAGTTGTCAATGAGGTGGTCAAGTCGGATGGTGAGGTGATTCTCTTTATCGACGAGATTCACACCTTGGTTGGCGCTGGTAAAAGTGAAGGTGCCATGGATGCCGCCAATATTTTGAAACCGGCGCTGGCTCGCGGCGAGTTACGGGCGATTGGAGCAACAACACTTGCTGAGTACCAAAAATATTTCGAGAAAGATAAGGCCCTGGAGCGCCGTTTCCAGATTGTGATGGTGAACGAGCCGGACACCTTGAGCGCGATTTCCATTCTTCGCGGATTGAAAGAACGCTACGAGGGACACCACAAAGTGCGCATAAAGGACAATGCCATTATTGCGGCGGTAGAGCTGTCGCAGCGCTATATTTCCGATCGCTTTTTGCCAGACAAGGCCATTGACCTGATGGACGAAGCCGCGGCGAAGTTGCGACTTGAGATGGACTCGGTTCCGGAAGAATTGGATGAAATTGAACGCCGGATTAAACAGTTGGAGATTGAGCGCGAGGCCATTAAGCGCGAGAAAGACGAAAGCAAGTTGGCCTTGCTGAAAGAAGAAATTGCCAATCTGAAGGAGGAGCAGTCGCGATACCGAGCCCAGTGGGAAATGGAAAAGTCGTTGATCGACAAAATTCAGCAGAACAAAACAAATATTGAAAATTTCAAATTTGAAGCAGAGCAGGCCGAGCGCTCGGGCGATTATGGCAAGGTGGCCGAAATTCGCTATGGGAAGATCAAAGAAGCCGAAGAAGCGATTGTCCACCTTCAGGATGAATTGCAAAAAATACAAGGCGATTCGCTGATTAAAGAAGAAGTGGATGCCGAAGATATTGCTGATGTGGTGGCTCGCTGGACGGGCATTCCGGTGTCGAAAATGCTGCAAAGCGAACGCGACAAGTTGCTGCACCTGGAAGAAGATTTGCACAAGCGCGTGGTTGGACAGCAGGAAGCGATTCATGCAGTGGCTGATGCCGTACGACGAAGTCGGGCTGGTTTGCAGGATGAAAAACGTCCGATTGGTTCGTTCATTTTTTTGGGAACCACCGGAGTTGGCAAAACGGAGCTGGCGAAAGCTTTGGCTGAGTACTTGTTTGACAATGAAAACATGATCACACGCATCGACATGTCGGAGTATCAGGAAAAGTTTTCCGTCACTCGTCTCATTGGCTCGCCTCCGGGATATGTGGGTTACGATGAAGGTGGCCAGCTGAGCGAGGCCGTCCGGCGCAAACCCTATTCGGTGGTCCTGTTTGACGAAATTGAAAAAGCACACCCCGATGTGTTTAACGTCTTACTGCAAGTGTTGGACGATGGTCGCCTGACCGACAACAAAGGCCGGGTGGTGAACTTCAAAAACACGATCATCATCATGACTTCAAACCTGGGATCGCAAATTATCCAGGAAGGTTTTGAGCGGATGAATGAGAAGAACAAAGCCGAGGTGTACGAAGAAACCCGGCAAGCCATTTTCAATTTGCTGCGAAAAACCATTCGTCCCGAGTTTTTGAACCGGATTGATGAAACCATCATGTTTACGCCTTTGTCCCGCGAAGATGTCAGGGAGATTGTCAAGATTCAATTCAACCGGATTGTGCGGCGCTTGGGTAACCAGGATTTGAAAATCGAAATTTCGGACGAAGCAGTGGCCTGGCTGGCGGCAGTTGGCTACGACCCGCAATACGGCGCCCGGCCGGTTAACCGCTTGCTGCAAAAGCATGTCTTGAATGAATTGTCGAAAAAGATACTGGCAGGCGAGGTGAGAATCGATCAGACCATTGCTATTGAATTGGAGGACGAGGAATTGAAATTCAGAAGCAGATAACAAATAGAAGAGGCTGTCCTGCAAGGGACGCCTCTTTTAAATTTACTTTAGCTTGTCCATTTCTTCTTGAAGTTCTCTTTCAGCATGGCTAATCACCAAATCAAATTCACTGACATAGTCTGGGTAGGAATCAATGTCTTCCAGTTTTTGCGTTTTCAGTTGCAGTTCTTTCAACTTCCAGCCCAAATCTTCCATGCCAAAAGTCATGACTGATGATTTGGCCTTGTGGGCCAGTTCACCCAACTCTTTGTATCGCTTGGCATTTAAATGCTCATGAAGCCCGTCTTTAAACTCCGGAAGCTGTTCGAAAAACATGGTGATAAATTCCTTCAGAATTTCATCTTCGCCTCCCGTTATTTCTTTTAAATAGGTCAGGCTTGTGTATTTTTTTTCCGACATGATTCTTGCATCAATTTTTAAGCATACAATAATAGCAAAAATTGATTTATAATGCGAACCTCAGGCAGGAGCCAAACGCAGATGCGTAGGTTTCATTAGCCCAAATCAACAAAATTACTCAAGCTGTGAGTCGTTTAATGACGCCGGCTTCTGCAAAATGTAGCTCTTAAGGCCGATAGCGTGAGCTATTTTGACTGTAGATGAATATGGGTGTTCGATAATTTGTGTAAAGCCTCTTTCAATTCAAGATCGGCAGCATATGTTACCGTTTCAAATTCTTCGACGTATTTCACGTACGAATCGTATCCACACTCTTTGTAGGTTTTAAAATGAAGGGTGCTGAGGTTTTTCGACAGGTTAAACATTCCAAAGGTGAGAACTGAAGATTTTGCCATTCGCGCAATGTTTCCCAACTCGCGCCATTGTTTGTTTTCTAAATATGTTCTGAGTTTTTGGCGAAAATCCGGAATCTGTTCGAAGTACATTTCAATGAATTCTTTCATAATTTCAACTTCTCCGCCAGTCGCTTTTTCCAGGTACCTTAAGTTGGTTAGTTTTTTGGTATTCATAATCGAAATTTTCGGTTTGATGTGAAATATACGATATATTGTATGAATTTCATATAATCATTGCTATACAGCAGATTTTTTCTGATATTCCTCATGAAAAAGCGAATACTTAAGGTCTATTTTTACAAATTCAAATAAAAACCGATGAAAAAAACAGCTTTTAATCAACTCCACAAAGAAGCCGCGGGCAAAATGGTTGAATTTGCCGGTTACGAAATGCCTGTCGAGTTTAGCGGAATCAAAGATGAACACCTGACTGTTCGAAATGGGGTTGGCGTGTTTGATGTGTCGCATATGGGCGAGTTTTGGGTGAAAGGACCGAATGCTGCCGCTTTGGTGCAGAAGCTGACATCAAACGATATTTCCAGGCTCCGGATGGGACAGGCACAATATACTTGCTTTCCGAATGGGAAAGGAGGCATTGTTGATGATTTGCTGGTTTATTATTACGAACCCAATAAATACATGCTGGTGGTCAATGCCTCGAACATTGACAAGGACTGGAATTGGATTGTGGCGAATAATAAGGAAGGTGCAGTCTTGGAAAATGCATCCGATTCAATGAGCCAGTTGGCTGTTCAAGGGCCAAAAGCCATTGAGGTGCTGCAGAAACTCACCAAGGTTAATCTTTCAGATATTCCATATTACACCTTCGTAACCGACGAATTTGCCGGTGTTGACGATGTGATTATTTCGGCAACTGGCTACACCGGTTCGGGCGGTTTCGAATTGTATTTTGCCAACCAGCATGCGGAGCAAATTTACAAGGCGTTATTTGAGACCGGTGAAGAATTTGGCATTAAACCCATTGGGCTGGGTGCCCGCGACACTTTGCGGCTCGAGATGGGATTTTGCCTGTATGGCAACGATATCGACGATACCACTTCGCCCATCGAAGCCGGATTGGGTTGGGTCACCAAGTTCAACGATGAAAATTCATTTATCGACAAGGAATTACTTTCGGTTCAGAAAACGGAAGGCGTTAGCCGGAAGTTGAGAGGCTTTGAAATGATTGATCGCGGCATTCCCCGGCATGGCTATGAACTGACGGACAATGACGGGCAGGTCATTGGCTATGTGACTTCGGGAACGCAGTCTCCCATGTTAAATAAGGGGATTGGCATGGGCTACGTGGCAAAAGAATATTCGGCTTTCGGAACAGAGATTTATGTGAAAGTGCGCAATAAACTATTAAAGGCAAAGGTAGTAAAAGTACCTTTTGTGAGTCTTCAATAAGGGGGTTGACTTACACGTTTACTAATCTTAAAACCCGCTGGTGCCAGCGGGTTTTTTTCGTTCCGCTCTCAGGTTTGAATACAGCGAGTTTCTGCTTTTGTGCAGACTTCCAGGTAGTCATTGCGACTAAAAACCCATCCATCCGATTTTGTATGCAGACCAGTTTTTTGCACCTTTTTTATTTGAGAGGATTGCTATGCATGCTTCAAATCCCAATCGATTTTTCGCTTAACAGGGCTGCCATTCCTGCTCAAATATCTAAACTTTGAAATCATATATCTAAAATTGATATCAGTGACTTTGTTGATGGTTTAATTTTACGATTGTTAAAGTTTTGAAATAACCTTAAACCTGACTTAAATTCATTATGAAAACCTATCCGGTAAAAAAAGTTCCTCCTATTTATCATGTTATTCCTGACGGTCACCACGATTTCAACGTTTGGAAAGATAGCCAGTGCAAATTTGTACACTTGCTTTTTAAGCTAGTTGTCACTCCGGAGTAAGTCTGTGGTCAAAAATCCATTCAAAAGATATTAAGTGTTTGATTTTGAAAATATTAAATTTAGTTAGAGATGAAAAGAGTAAATTTAGGTGGACACAGGTCCTTAAAAAGAAGGCCAGTTGGTTTGTTGTTCGTTTTTATGAGTCTGGTCACCCTTGCAGGATTTAGTCAAAATAAAAATGTGCCTGTGTTTACCCAAGCTGTTTATCAAGGCGACGATCAGGTATATAAAGACAATCCATTGAAGGCCGATGAGTTTTACAACCCCATTTTGCAAGGTTGTTATCCCGATCCGGCTATCACGCGAAAAGGCGATGATTATTTTTTGGTGAGCTCGTCGTTTGCCATGTTTCCGGGCGTACCAATCTTTCATTCTAACGATTTGGTAAACTGGAAACAAGTTGGGCATGTGCTCGAACGCACTTCACAGTTGAAAGTCCACGACACGGGTATCAGCGCCGGGGTTTATGCGCCAGCCATCAAATACAACCCCTTAAACGACACGTTCTACATGATTACCACGCAGTTTGCCGGTGATTTTGGGAATATTGTGGTGAAGACCAAAGATCCTTTTCAAGGGTGGAGCGATCCGATCAAATTGAAATTCAACGGCATCGATCCGTCGATGTTTTTTGATGAAGATGGAAAAGCTTATGTGGTGCATAACGATGCGCCCGACCAGGGAAAAGAGCTGTACAACGGACACCGGGTGATTAAAATTTGGGACTATGATTTGGAAAATGACCAGGTGATTGCCGGAACCGACAAAATTATTGTCGATGGCGGAGTTGACCTGTCCAAAAAACCCATCTGGATTGAAGCTCCTCATATTTACAAGAAGAATGGCAAATACTATTTGATGTGTGCCGAAGGAGGAACCGGAGGCTGGCATAGCGAGGTGATTTTTAGTAGCGACAATCCCCGGGGACCGTATAAACCCGCGCCTAGCAATCCGATTCTGACCCAGCGCCACTTCCCCAGAGACCGCGCCAATAAAGTTGATTGGGCTGGTCATGCCGATATTGTAGAAGGTCCCGATGGAAAATATTACGGCGTATTCCTGGCCATTCGGCCCAATGAAGACGACATGGTGAATACCGGCCGTGAAACCTTTATTCTGCCTGTCGATTGGTCGGGCGAATTTCCAGTGTTCGAAAACGGCTTGGTTCCTATGGAGCCTAAACTGAAAATGCCTGAGGGGGTGGAAAACAAAACCGGGCAAGCCGGTTTCTTTCCCAACGGCAACTTCACCTTCACCGAAAATTTCGATTCTGAAAAACTCGATTATCGCTGGATCGGCTTACGCGGGCCCCGCGAAGATTTTATGACGATAACAAAAAAAGGCTTGCAAATCAAACCTTTCCCGGTGAATATCAAAGAGGTGAAGCCGACTTCGACCTTGTTCCACCGTCAACAACATAAAATCTTTTCGTTTGAAACGACACTGGATTACAAACCAGCTTCGGAAAAGGATTTGGCCGGTATTGTGACGCTTCAAAACGAGCATTCGAACTATGTTTTTGGAATCACCAAAAAAGGGGACGAATACTATTTGTTGTTGGAACGTAATGAAAAGCCACGAAGAAGCCGGCAGGTGGAATCGAAAATTGTTGCCAGCACCGTGATCGACATCAAAAATCCGGTTCATTTAAAAGTTCAGGCCAATGGCAACGACTATGAATTTAGCTATTCAACCAACGGAACCGATTTTGTAAATTTGGGTGGTACCGTTTCCGGAGATATCCTTTCAACCAATGTGGCTGGCGGTTTTACCGGTTGTTTGCTGGGCTTGTACGCAACATCGGCCAACGATGCAATTCCTGAATAAGTTGTATGGCGTTGGATTCAGTATTTTTCATCATGGCGAATCCCCACAAATCCATTCATCCTGATAGCCATAGGTGGAGAACTGAATCAGATTTTATTGATTCAATTTTTTAGGAAGACGACCAAAAACTGAAAGCTATGAAAACCATTTTGAGTTTCGTTATCTTGTTTTTTCTTGCGCTTGGCTTAAATGCCGATAATGGTCACCAGCTTTGGCTTCGGTCAAAAAGCAGCGTGCCGGTACAGGTGATTTGCAAAAAAAGTTCGGAAACCCTCGCCATCGCCAAACAAGAGTTACAGCAGGCTTGGCAGGGTGAAGCCGGACAAACAGTTAGGCTGGAGCTGATTCGCGACAAACAGATTGCAGGTGACGGTTTCAGGCTTTCAGCCGAAGGCATTCAGGCCACTACCGAATCGGGAATTTTATACGGGGTGTACGAACTGTTGCGACGCCAGCAAACCGGGAAGAAAATCGGGGAAGAGCTGGTCAATCCCACTTGGGAACACCGGCTACTGAACCATTGGGACAATCTGGATGGAACAGTTGAGCGTGGTTATGCCGGCCTTTCCATTTTTTGGCGTGCAGGAAATGACTCGCTTGCCGTGACCGAAGAAGATCTGAAATTGTGGGAAGAATACGCACGCGCCAACGCGTCCATTGGTATCAACGGCTCTGTTTTGAATAACGTAAACGCTTCACCCAAAATATTGTCTGCGGCATATCTGAGCCGGGTCAAAGCCATTGCCGATGTGCTGCGTCCCTATGGCATCAAAGCTTACTTATCCATCAACTTTGCGTCGTCCATGGTTATTGGGGGGCTGTCAACTGCCGATCCGCTGAATGCGGAAGTGGTTGACTGGTGGAAAGCCAAGGCGAAGGAGATTTATACATTGATTCCCGATTTTGGTGGTTTTTTGGTGAAGGCCAACAGCGAAGGACAGCCGGGGCCGCAGGATTTTGGGCGCAATCATGTTGACGGTGCCAATCTGTTGGCCGACGCACTGAAACCGCATGGCGGATTGGTAATGTGGCGTGCATTTGTGTACAACCCATCCGACGAGGACCGCGCCAAACAAGCTTATAACGAGTTTATGCCTTTTGACGGGCAGTTTCGCGACAACGTCATTATTCAGGTGAAAAACGGGCCGATTGATTTTCAGCCTCGTGAACCTTTCAGCCCGCTGTTTGGTGCAATGAAACAAACGTCGGTTATGGCCGAACTTCAAGTGACACAAGAATATCTTGGGCATTCGGTTCACCTGGTTTTTCTGGCCCCCATGTGGGAGGAATTTCTGCACAGCGAAACCTGGCAGGAAGGCGAAGGAAGCACTGTTGCCCGAACGACTGACGGGAGTTTGTTTGAACAGAAACACACGGCCATCGCCGGCGTAGCCAACATTGGGCTGGATGATAACTGGTGTGGGCACGATTTTGCCCAGGCCAACTGGTATGCGTTTGGCCGGCAGGCGTGGGACAGCTCGCTATCGAGCGAACAAATTGCCGATGAATGGTTAAAGCTGACATTCAACCAGCCGGCGCCAGAAGAAATGGATGCGGAAACCGTTCTGCCCATGGAGTGGGATCTGAATTTTCTAAAGCCGGTGAAACAGATGATGCTTAACAGTCACGAAGCCGCCGTTGATTATATGATGCCATTGGGCTTGCATCATATTTTTGCGGCACACCATCATTATGGGCCGGGCCCTTGGTGGGCGCCCAAAGGTATGCGCAAAGACTGGACGCCACCTTATTATCATCAGGCCGATACTGAAGGAATTGGCTTTGACCGAACCGCGAGTGGAAGTGATGCGGTAAGCCAGTATCATGAACCGCTGAAGGCCCATTTTAGCAATCCCGAAACTTGTCCGGAAGCGCTTCTTTTATGGTTTCATCACCTTCCGTGGGATTATCAAATGAAAAACGGACGGACGCTATGGGATGAGCTTTGTTACCGCTACGATCATGGGGTTCAACAAGTGCGGCAGTTTCAGAAAATTTGGGACCAGGCGGAACGTTATGTTGATCCAGAGATTTTTGGCAGGGTTCAGCATAAACTGCGCGAGCAAAGCCTGAATGCGGTGGAGTGGAAAGACGCTTGCCTGCTCTATTTTCAGCAGTTTAGCCAGCGAGCGATTCCGTATGACCTGGAACGTCCATTGAATAATCTGGATGATTTAATTGAAAAAGACGAACGCACCATTCGTGCTTATGAGTAGGAGGCAGGTCTTATTCAGTAAAAAATAAGATACGACGGCTATAAAGAATGACAGCCTTTTTGTGGAGTAGTCCTTCCATCTAAGTAAAACGATCAAACCCAATAAAATGAAACATACCTATTCACCACTGCTAACACTAATTGTCTTAATTATGATCTCGGGTGCCGCAGCTTTTGGCCAGAACCCATTTATTCGCAACCAGTTTACAGCCGATCCGTCAGCACGGGTTTTTAACGGCAAAGTGTATGTTTTTCCCTCGCACGATATTCCTGCTCCCGAGGGTAAAAATCTTCGAAAAGACTGGTTCTGTATGGAAGATTACCATGTGTTTTCGTCGGAGAATTTGACGGATTGGACTGATCATGGCATGATCGTCAGCCAGTATGATGCTCCCTGGATCGACTCCACATCGTACAGCATGTGGGCGCCGGACTGTATTGAGCGCAACGGCAAGTATTATTTTTACTTTCCGTCCAACACCAATGAAGTGGACGAAAACGGGCGAAAAGGTTTTGGAATTGGTGTGGCGGTGGCCGACAAGCCCGAAGGGCCGTATGTCACCCAAAAGGAAAACATTAAAGGGATCAAAGGAATCGATCCGAACGTGCTGATTGACAAAGACGGACAAGCATACATTTATTGGTCACACGGTCATATTTTTGTCGCCAAATTGAAAGAAAACATGCTGGAGCTGGATTCGGAACCGATGATTATTCCCAATCTTCCCGAAAAAGGATTGAAAGAAGGGCCTTGGGTTTTCGAGCGAAACGGCCTGTATTATCTGACTTTTCCGCATGTTGAAAACAAAACGGAGCGGCTGGAATATGCGATTGGCGACAATCCGATGGGGCCATTTAAAATGACCGGCGTGATTATGGACGAGTCGCCAACCGGTTGTTGGACCAACCATCATTCTATTCTGGAATATAAAAATCAGTGGTACCTGTTTTATCATCACAATGATTACTCACCAACTTTTGATAAAAATCGTTCCGTTCGGGTCGACAGCTTGTTTTTTAATGCCGACGGCACCATTCATAAAGTTGTTCCGAGCCTGCGCGGTGTTGGACTGACAAAAGCGACAAACAACATTGAAATCGATCGTTATAGTGCCATCAGCAACGCCGGAGCAAGAATCGATTTTCTGGATGCCGCCAATCCTTTCAAGGGTTGGAAAACCATTTTCGAAAGCAAAGACGCTTGGATTCAGTACGATGCGGTTAGGTTTGGCGATAAGCCGCTGAATTCAATTCATATCAAGGCGCTGGCCAATCAAGGTGGCACGTTGCAAATTTGTCTGAATCATGCGGGCGGACCAATTGTAGCAGAAGTGAGTATTCCTGAAAGTCCTGAATGGAAAGTCATTCGATCGCCCATTTTAAGACAATTGTCCGGAGTTCACAACCTGGTGGTTGTCAATAAGGATGATCGCCCGGTTGAGGTCGACTGGATCCGGTTTGAAAACCAAACCGGCGCATATTACTCCGGCCAATATCCCAATCTTTTCCTGAAGGCCGGCTACAGCCAGCAGGAAGTCGATGCAAAACTGGCCAAAGCCTATCATGATCTTTTTGAAGGGCCCAACCGGGTGTATTTTGAGGTGGGCGACTCAATGGCTTACGTATCGGATTTGAAGAATCATGATGCCCGGTCCGAAGGACTTTCCTATGGCATGATGGTGGCTGTTCAGTTGGACAAGAAGGAGGTTTTTGACCGGATTTGGCGATGGACAAAACACTACACCCAGCAACAGGGAGGCCCGCGCGATAGCTATTTTGCCTGGAGCATCAACCCCGAGACAATGGTTAAAAACTCAGAAGGTTCGGCTTCGGATGGCGAGCTGTTTTTTGTGACTACACTTTTGTTTGCTTCGAACCGCTGGAGAAATGACACGGGCATTGATTATTATGCCGAAGCCCGTAGAATTCTGGATGCCATGTGGGCAAAAGATGGCACTGGCGGAATCCACCACGTGATCAACTTGGAACACAAACAAATCAGTTTTGTGCCCGAGGGCGGCGGATACGAGTGGACAGATCCGTCATATCATGTTCCGGCATTTTTGGAGTTTTGGGCCGACTTTGCCAACGATGGTCACGAGCAGTTTTACCGGGATTGTGCCGATACTTCGCGCGTGTTTTTACACCGAGCCTGCCACCCGGAAACCGGCTTAAATTACGATTACGCCAATTTTGACGGGACCGCGCATCCGACACGCTGGATGCCCGCCGGATTCCGTTACGATTCGTGGCGTGTTCCCTTGAATATTGCCATGGACTACGTGTGGTTTGGCAAAGACAAAGCATGGCAGGAAGATTATGCAGCGCGGTTTCAGGGATTTTTGCGTTCGCAAGGCATCAACGAATTTGTTGATCAATACAACCCCGATGGCACGACGCCCGAGTTTATTCTGCAAGCCGGAGGATTCCAAAAATTGCGGCATTCACTGGGACTGATTTCAACAGCTGCAACGGTTTCACTCATCGATGAGGTGGATCCGGACTATGATTTTGTGCATAAACTTTGGAACGAAAAACTGGAACCATACGAAGACGGCTACTTCGATCCGTATTTTGATGGACTCATGTACCTGTTTAGTTTGATGCAACTAAGCGGAAACTATCAGGCAATTCTTCCGGAATAGCCAGTCTTCAAGCTGTGGTCAGTCGATTTTTGCAGGCTAACTTGCTTTTTGTGAGCGGTTAAATCTTGCGTGTCTAAATTTAAAACTCATTTATCCATTATCGAACAGCAGTTTAGCTTGGAGGACTTATCATTGTTAGGTAGAATTTTGTATTGAACCTGATTTTAACCTGACTTATGAAAAAACGACTACCCGGACTGTTGTTCCTGTTCACCTTCCTGTCATGTATTACGAATGTTCAAGCCTGGGAAGGCATGCCAACGCCCAAATTACATGTTGAAGGCCGCTACCTGAAAGACCCGCACGGGAATACTGTTAACTTACATGGTTTTGCACAAACCTACAGTCCATGGTTCAATGAGCGGGGCACCAAATGGTCCAATTATGATGTGAATGGCTGTTTGGCCTACAACCAGGGATTAATTGATGATATCCTGGATGTGGGCTGGAAGATGAACTTTGTGCGCTTGCACATGGATCCGTATTGGAGCAATACCCCAGGCTGTACGCCCGATGGACACGAGCTTCCGAACTGTTTCAGTGAAACCAGGTTTAAAAAATACCTGGATGAAGTTTTTATCCCGATGGCGGAATATGCCATATCGAAAGGGTTGTATGTTATTATGCGCCCGCCGGGGGTTTCACCCGAAGTCATTGGAGTGGAAGATGATTACAACTATGCGCAGTACCTGATGACGGTTTGGGACATTGTGTCTAAGCATCCTAAAATACGGAACAGCGATGAAATCATGCTTGAGCTGGCCAATGAGCCGGTTCGGATTCGCCTGGCCGATGGAACTGAAGGTTCTAATGCCCAGGCGCACTTTGATGTGCTGAAGGAGATTTTCCAACCCATCGTCAATAAAATACGCGAAAATGGCTTTCACAATGTGCTCTGGATTCCGGGTTCGGGCTACCAATCGCAATACAAAGGTTTTGCGCTTAATCCCATAGAAGGCGAAAATATCGGCTATGCCGTACATGTCTATCCTGGCTGGTTTGGCAGTGCCGATGGCTATGAGGTGTTTAAGCAAGAGTGGGACCAGCAAGTTAAACCTGTCGCTGATTTTGCGCCCATAGTGATTACAGAAATGGATTGGGCTGATGAAAAATACGAGAGTTCGTGGGGAAAAGGCCACACCGGAACTGCCGGGGGCGACGGTTTTGGGGCCAATTTCAAAAAGATTATGGACGACACGGGCAATGTGAGCTGGCTTCTTTTTACAAGTCCTGATTTGCTCGCACAGTTTACAGGAGAACCACCGGCCGAGGGCGAACCTTATACTTTCCTGAACGATCCCGAAGCTTGTCCGTGGCCCGTCTATCATTGGTATCAGGAGTATGCGAATGAGGCCTATCCGCGGCCCGATTTCGAATACCGCTCACACAGCGACAATGGCGACGGAACCTACACCAATCCCTTGATTTTTGCCGACTTTCCCGATCCCGATGTCATTCGGGTGGGCGATGTGTATTACATGGTTTCTACCACCATGCACATCTTTCCCGGGGCCACGCTCCTGAAATCGTACGACCTGGTGAACTGGGAATACTGCAGCAACCCACTGGAAAAGATTGAATCGTCGGCTTGTTTCAACCTGGATGGTTGCGACCGGTATGGCCACGGACAGTGGGCAACCAGCCTGAAATACAACGATGGTAAGTATTATCTGCTCTTTACTACTTTGGAAGAAGGTAGCTACCTGCTGACAGCCACTGACACGGAAGGGCCTTGGGAATTACAAAAGCTGGCCGGCACCTTTTACGATCCGGGCCTGTTTTTCGACGAGGATGGTAAAACTTATGTCGCTTACGGTATCAACACGCTGAAAATTGCTGAGTTGGATGAGAATTTTTCCGTTGTACCCGGCTCCGATAAGGAAGTTTACACCTACACCGTCAAAGAAGGTTTGGAAGGCAGCCATTTGTACAAGATTAACGGCTACTACTACATTTATGCAACCTACGGTGGATGGCCGGCTTATCAGGTGGCTTTGCGTTCAACCAATATTTACGGGCCATACGAAGAAAAGCTATTGCTGGATGATGATAATATTCACCAAGGAGCCTTGGTGGAAACCCAAACCGGTGAATGGTGGACGGTTTTGTTTTACGACAAAGGTGCTTTTGGCCGCCTGCCCAATCTTCAGCCTGTAAGCTGGGTGGATAACTGGCCGGAGATTGGTGTTGACGGGAAAGGTGTTACGACCTATACCAAGCCCAATGTTGGCCGCGAGTACCCGGTGAAAGTTCTGCCAACCAACGACAATTTCAGGAACTTCAAACCGGGCATGCAATGGGGATGGAACCACAATCCTGATAATACAAAATGGTCGTTAACCGAGCGCCCGGATTACTTGCGGCTAAAAACCGTGAGCGTGGTCAGTGATTTAACCGAAGCCCGGAATACGCTGACCCAACGGATTTTTGGCTACCCTTCCGATTTGGACAATTCGTTTGGAACCATCAAAATGAATCTTGAAAACATGCAGGAGGGCGATGTGGCCGGGTTGGCTGTTTTTCAGGATCCGTATGCCTATATTGGGGTTAAAGTGATTGACGGACAGAAAACCTTGGTCATGATGAATGATGGCACAATGATTACCGGAGAAACAATTGAAGAACCGGACCTCTATCTGCGTGCTGTGGCCAATTACAACACCAGCAAGGCCGGTTTCTTTTTCAGCCTGGATAATGAAACCTTCACCAAATTCGGAACGGACCTGGATATGAAATTCGATCTTTCAGTATTTACCGGAAACAAGTTTTGCATCTTCAACTTTGCAACGGTTGAAATCGGCGGTTATGTTGATGTTGACTGGTTTTCAACCGAAGAGTTCTTTTCGGAAGACAAGTTTTATGATGATTCTTTTGAAGGATACAGCGAAGAATCGCTGACTTTAACAGATTTGATTGTTGAAGGCGGCGATGTGGAGTTGTTGACGGGCGGAACCACCAGTTTGTCGGTTAAAGCTGTTTATGCCGATGGACGCACTGAAGATGTTGCTATTGGCGCGACCTACGATAACCCCAATCCCGAAATCATTCAAATTGTAAACGGAAATATTATTGCTGATGCCGACGGTGAAGTCACTGTTATCGTTACGTACCAGGGCGGACTGGGGAACCCGGTTTCGCGCCAGTTTACGGTTACTTCGTCGACCTTCCCGCTAACGAACGGTTTGTTTAACCCTTCGATTTATGCCAGCGGTACTTTCGATGAAAACACCAAAACAATGATCACTGGACAATATGGCTTTGGCGGGTGGAAATACGATGCCGGAATTAATCTGTCAGATTACAAATACTTGGTCGTCAGACTGGCAAAAACAGCCACTTGTTCGCCTTCGTTCCGCTTGTTCGATAGCAATAGTTACTGGGATGGAGCTGCCGAGTATGATTTTGGAAACAGTACTGAAATGATTGTGCCTCTTTACAATATGCCCAAAAAAGATACCGGCATCAAACTGGATCCTTCGCATATTTATATTATAGGATTCTGGACGCTTGGTGGCTGTCCGGTTGAAATTGACGAAATATTTCTGACCAATACCATCGACGAAGGTACCATACCGACAGATGTCACAGAAATCCCGATTCGGAACAACGATGAAACAGAGCTGGTCGATGTTTATTCTGTTTGGGGCGTGAAAGTTCGGTCCGGGGTTTTCCGACGCGATGCAACCAAAGGCTTACCAGCTGGCGTTTATGTTGTAGGACACGAAAAAGTAGTTGAAACCGGGACCGGATATTAATGCAATCCGGCACGGATTCGAGCTGTTCGTTGTCATGTAAGTTGTTTAATTATAGGTAGATGGAAATAAATATTAGATCGGGGGAATGTTTATTTTTACTCGTGTTAGTTTTTTATCGTCTTGATCTTGAAAATGATCAAACACTGGATTTTTTTCTATCTTTCCGGGCATTTTTCGATGGGAGTTTTGCGTCCGTTTTCGTTTTTTGACTGATCAGGAAACTTGCAGAACGATGACAAAAAAGGGGAAGTGCTTAAAAAGTGGGCCAAATGGAAATGCTGATGATCGCTTTTCCTTTTTGTGTGGTTTATGAACTTGAAATGGAAACTGAAACTGTTTATGATTCTTAAATTCAGAATAGTTCTTATTGGAATTTTCACGCTGCTGAATATTTTGCCTTTTCATGTTTTGGGGGCGAATGATGTCCAGTTTTATAATCTGAATGACGAGTATGAAATTTCGATGCGGGAAACCAACCAGGTTTGCAGTGACGATGATGGTTTCATTTGGATCTCATCCAAAATGGGCGTCGTTCGCTACACCCGCGATGATATTCGAATTTATCACCTGCCTTTCGAAACCAAGGATATTATTACTGTTCGGATGGTTTATGAAAATGGCGTTTTGTATGCTTACACCAACAACGGACAGATTTTCAAATACAACGCCATTCAGGATGCTTTTGAGTTGGAGATTAACATTGCCCGGGAACTTCTGAATCCATACCTCATTGTCACCCAGCTCTTGGTTGACGGGCAAGGAAGGTTGTGGCTGTCATCGTCCTTCGGCATTTTCATGTATGAAAAAATTAACGGATTGCGGTCGCTGGCACCCAACGAAAGCATTCATTCTCTGGAGTGGTTCGATGATCACTCATTTTTTTATGCCATTGACGATGGCGTCAGACTTTACAATACGCTTAATTTCACTTCGAGTGATTACTTTGATTTTCCTAAAGGTGAGAGCTATTTCGTGTCGCGCTTCTTTTACGATCAAGGGCTAAACACCTTGTGGGTTGGAACCCGTGCCGATGGCCTTTTGTATTTAAAGAATGACGGAGGAAGCCTGAAGCTTTTCGGCATTCCGGAAATTCCGAATCAACCCATTTTGGCTATCGAAGCCATTTCCGATTCGACCATGCTTGTTGGAGTTGACGGGCAGGGAATTTGGGAAATCAATAAGCAGGGAACAAGAATTTTGGATGTGTTTAAGGAAGATTCCGACAACCCGAACTCCCTGAAAGGAAACGGCGTGTATGATATTTATCGCGATCAAAACGATCGTGTTTGGGTTTGCACCTACAGCGGGGGTGTGTCGTATTTCGACCAGGCCAATCCGATTGTGACCCGGATCAATCATGTAGTGAATAATCCCAATTCGTTGATTACTAATGATGTAAACAGCGTGTTGGAAGATTTGGACGGTAACTTGTGGTTTGCAACAAACAATGGCATTAGTCACTGGAATGTAAGAACAAATCGCTGGAGATCGTTCTACCACAACAAGCGCGAACAGGCGCAGGTTTTTTTATCGCTCTGCGAGGACGATCAGGGGAGAATTTGGGCCGGCTCCTATTCGTCAGGCGTTTATTTGCTCGATCGGCAAACCGGCGACCAATTGGCTCATTACAGTCCGGATGTGACGGACGGTGCATTTGGCTGTAACTTCATTTTCGATATACATAAAGATGCACGGGGAGACATTTGGATTGGCGGAGTAAACGGCGATTTAATGCGCTACCGGACACAGGAAAACAAGTTTCAGTCATTTCCCAATCTGACCGTTTACGTCATGATGGATTACGGGCTGGATAAGTTGTTGATTGGAACCACTTACGGTTTGTTAATCTTCGACAAAGCAAGCGGAGAAACCCAAACCCTGGTGGAGGGCTACCTGGTGTACGATATTTTGTTGAAAAATGATGTCTTGTGGCTTTGCACCAGTGGCGACGGAATTATTCGGTATGATTTAAAAGATGGGAAGATTCAGCAATACTCGGCAGATTCGGGTTTACCTTCCAATTTTACAAATGGCATCGTTTTTTCTGACGGTTACATTTGGATTGGGACAGAGCAGGGCTTGTGCCGCTTGGATGAAAAGGATAATACCTTGTTGACTTTTACAGCTTTATCCGATTTGAGCAACGTTTCGTTTAACCAAAATTCACACCACGCGCTTCGAAACGGGCGCTTAATTTGGGGAACCAATGCGGGTGCTTTGATTTTCGATCCTGAAGAAATTCAACCCAAACAGGACGAAGGAAGAATCTTTTTTCAGGAGTTGACGGTTTCCGGACGGTCGATTCGTGAATCACAGGACATTGAATTGGATCAGCCGCTCGATAGTTTACAGGAACTGTCGCTAAAGTACTATCAAAATACAATCAGTCTTGAGTTGATTCCGATTGGTGTGACTTCGCCCGGCTCCAGGTTTTCGTGGAAGATGGAAGGGCTGGATGAGGAATGGAGTAAACCGGTAAACAACCGGATCTTATCTTATTCAAACATTCCCAGCGGAAACTACACGCTTCGAATTCGGATGATCGACAGTTCTTTGAAGTCAACCATTTCGGAACGCGCCATCAAACTTCAAATGATTCCTCCGTTTTGGGAAACCGCATGGTTCAAGGTGCTGGTGCTGTTTTTTGTGGCCGGCTTAAGCATTTTCCTGTTTGCCTTCTACGTCGATCGATTGAAAAAACGGCATTCGGAAGAGAAAATCCGATTCTTTGCCAACACAGCTCACGATATCAGAACATCGCTGACATTGATTACGGGGCCAATTGAAGAACTGCACAAAGAGCCGGGATTATCGAATAAAGGCTTGCAATATTTGCATTGGGCCACCGAACAGGCCCAGCGTTTATCGAAGGTGGTCACCCAGTTGATGGATTTTCAAAAAGTGGACATTGGAAAGGAAAAGCTCGCTTTATCGATGGCAGATATTGTTCAAATCGTCGAAAATCGGGTGATGATGTTTGAATCATACGCCAGAAACAAGAATATCGAATTAAAATTTACAGCCAACTGCTCCAGCTTTATTACAGCCATTGACGAAACCATGATGGAGAAGGTGATTGATAACCTGATTTCCAATGCCATCAAATATTCCTTTACCAATCGCACGGTTCATGTTGGTTTGCTTTGTTCGCCGGGCAAGTGGATTTTTGAAGTGAAAGACCAGGGGATCGGTATTAGTAAACGGGCGCAAAAGCTGTTGTTTAATGAATATTATCGAGGCGAAAATGCCGTGAACTCGAAAATTGTAGGTTCCGGAATTGGCCTGCTTCTGGTGAAAAACTACGTGAATTTGCATGATGGAAAAGTCAGTTGTTTCAGCCAGTTGAATGTGGGGTCAACTTTTCAGATTGTGATGCCTGTCAAAAAGATTGAAGAAGATGCCGCAGTACAAAAGAAGCCTGATGAGAAACTGGTTCAACCGGCGATGCCGAATGTGAAAGTTCATTCTTCCATGCTTGGCGAACTCGATTCGCGCAGCCAGCATAAAATGAAAGTTCTGGTTGTTGAGGATCACGATTATTTACGCGAGTTTTTGAAATCGGCTTTGGAGTCACATTTCAATATATACCTGGCCGACGACGGCGCGCAGGCCTGGCAACTCATTCAGAAGGAAACCCCCGACTTGGTGGTTTCCGATATCATGATGCCCAATATGGATGGCTTCGAATTATGCAGCAAAATCAAATCGACCTACGAAACGTCTCATATTCCGGTCATCTTGCTCACGGCACTAACTGGCAAGGCCCAGCATTTGCGTGGCCTGGGGCTTGGGGCCGACGACTACTTGACCAAACCCTTCGATGTTACTTTGCTGCAGCAACGCATTAAAAGCATTATTCAAAATCGCGAAGTGATTCGCGGGAAAGCGTTGAAGATCATTAAAGTGAATGAAAATGAGTCGATTTTGGACAATGAGCTGAACGACAAATTTTTGAAGCGAATGGGGGAAGTTGTTCGCGAAAACATGGCCAACTCGCAGTTTTCGAAGAACGATTTTGCCGAAGCCATGAATGTGAGCCCATCGCTTCTGTACAAAAAAATCAAGTCGCTGACCGATCAGTCACCAACCGATTTTATCAAGTCGATACGCTTGGATCATGCGCTGGAACTGTTGCAGACCAAACAGTATTCCATCACCGAGGTGAGTGAGTTGTGCGGATTTGCCAGTGTAGGTTATTTTAGCACCGTCTTCCGAAAACACTACGGCAAGTCACCAACCCAGGTTGGCTAGCTTTAGTCTCATCCATACGATCAGTTCAGTTTCTTCAAAAACAGTCTGTACCTGTTGGCTATGGGGCGTAGTCCTTCATTTTTTGAATTCAATTCTTTTTTTTTTTGGAGCAGAATTGCTCACCGATTCATGTATTCGAATTGGTCCTTGTTTTTGTCCTCTTTTCCTGATTTTCGATGCCTGATGGCTGTTTCATTCCATCAGAATTTCAGCCGGGCAGCCGTTTAAATGCTCACACTTCTTTTGGTGAAAATTCTTATCCATTTTTAAAATAATGACTTTAAGTGGTTGGTAGTCAGTCTCTGTTCTGCTCCGTTCTGAAATGTATCTAAAATTGAAAATCAAATATCCAAAATCAAAAGTTTTTCGGGGCATCTCCACATACTTTTGGTTTCAACGATCGTGGAAATCTGATTCAAAATATTGGGATGGGCTTTTCACATCGATTAAACTAATTCTAACTGGTCGCCTAAATGAATATTCAAATGAGGAAGATATTCTCCATTGTGAGTCTTTGCGGAGTTGTGTTGTTGTCGGGTTTATCCATTTCCTTTATTTCCTGCACTTCGGGTGCCAAGGCCGAAATGCCAAACTTCGTTTCAGACAGTTTGGTCGCTCACTTCGACTATTTTGCCTACAAAGGCGATGACGATTTTTATAAAGAAAACCCGCTTCCGGGTGATGATTATTATTATAACCCAATTCTGCCGGGGTGGTATTCCGATCCCAGTGTTTGTACCAATGGCACGGATTACTTTCTGGTAACCTCTACCTTTTCCTATTTTCCTGGTGTGCCCATTTTTCACAGCACCGATATGCTCAACTGGAAGCAGGTGGGCCATGTGCTCGACCGGCCCGAGCAATTGCCACTTGACGGCCAGCGCACCAGTGAAGGTATTTTTGCGCCGGCAATCAGCTATAACCCGCACAACCAAACCTGGTACATGATCACCACCAATATTCGGCGTGGGAATTTCTATGTAAAAACCAAAGATCCGTTTGGCTCCTGGTCCGATCCCATTTGGTTGCCCGAGGTGGGCGGCATCGATCCTTCGTTCTTTTTCGACGAGGACGGCCAGGCGTACATTGTCAACAACGATGTCCCTGATGGCGGTTCAACTTACGAAGGACACCGTGCCATTCGCGTGATTCGCTTTGATGTTGAGGCCGATAAAACCATTGGCCCAAGCATGATGTTGGTCAATGGCGGTGTGAATTTGGCTGATAAACCCATTTGGATTGAGGGACCACACTTATACAAAATCAGCGGCAAATATTTTTTGATGTGCGCCGAAGGCGGAACCTCGGTTAACCATCGCGAGGTGATTTTTAAAGCTGATTCGCCCATGGGAGAATTTCAGCCGTGGAAGAAAAATCCGATACTAACCCAGTTGCATCTCGATCCGCAGCGTCCACGGCCGGTGACCAGCGCCGGACATGCCGATTTGATTCAAAAGACCAACGGTCAATGGTGGTCTGTTTTTTTGGCCTGCCGACCCATCGACAATGAATTTGAAAACCTGGGACGCGAAACGTTTCTGATGCCCGTGCGCTGGAGCAAGGATGGCTTTCCTTATATGACCATGGACGATGAGCTGGTGCCCCGGATTATTCAGATGGAGGGCGTGAAGCGCGCCGATTCACCGACCTTTGGAAACTTTGAGCAGCAGGATGATTTCGATACAACAAAATTGGGATTGGAGTGGATGAGCTTGCGTGGCACGGCCACCGACCTGTATTCGCTCGATGACAATCCGGGATTTTTGACCTTGACTTGTGCCGATGTGGCATCGAACGAATTAAAAACGCCCGCTTTTGTTGGCCGACGTTTGCAGCATCACCAGTTTGAGTGTGCCACCAAACTGTATTTTAATCCCCGGTCCGAGAGTGAAATGGCGGGCATGCTGATGTATAAAGACGAGCAGCACCAGTATTTGCTGACTGTAGGGGCCGAAGGCAATCAAAAACAAATCAGCCTGAAAAAGATCAAAGGAAACGAGGTGGAAACACTGGCTGTAAAAGCCCTGCCTGACGCCGGCGGCCCGATTCATCTGAAAGTGAAATCAACAGGAACACATTTTAGTTTCCACTACGCGGTCGATAGCGAAGACTGGAATTTATTAGACGAAAATATCGATGCATTCTTTTTGTCAACTGCTCAATCGTACGGGTTTACCGGAACTACGATTGGACTGTATGCCAGCAGTAAATCTTACGAATTCAGTAATTAACCATCTATATACAATGATCTATGAAAAGTAATTATTAACCAAAAACTATGAACTTATGATGAAAGAATTTTTCAGTGAGATTTTATTATTTCATTCCCTCCTTTTTAGAGTTTGTATGGATTCCGGGGGAGACGGGTTCATGATTGTCGCCAGAGTTGGCAGTTGAGATCCTTCAGGAATTTTTGAACTTTTTATCAATTTAATTTGAGAACGTAATGAAGCAAACATTTAATTTCTTATCTAAAAAGAGATCCTTATTGACAGACATAAGGGTAAACCTATTGAAAGGCTTTATGCTTTTGTGGGTTGTATTGATTTCTCTTTCCGGATTTGCTCAGGATACCAAACTTGTAGAAGGAAAGGTATTGGACGAGCAGGGTAATCCGGTAATTGGCGCTACCGTAACGATTAAAGGAGTTACCGGAGTGGGCACAGCCACTGATTTTGACGGTGAGTTTTCACTTCGTGTACCATCGGATAACCAAACTCTTGTGATTTCATTTATTGGAATGGAAAGACAAGAAGTTGACGTAACAACAAGAAGTAACGTGACTGTGACTTTGGCTGAAGAAAGCCAGCAACTGGGCGAAACCATTATTGTAGGTTATGGCCAGCAAAAAAAGGAAAGTGTTGTTGGAGCCATTACGCAAACCACCGGTGAGGTGCTGGAGCGTTCGGCTGGTATTTCCAATGTTGGTTCGGCGCTGACGGGTAATCTCCCCGGTGTCATCACCATATCGAGTTCCGGTATGCCCGGAGAAGAAGATCCGATGATTTTGATCCGTTCGGCCAGCTCGTGGAACAACAGTGAGCCGCTGATCCTGGTTGACGGTGTCGAACGTCCGATGAGCAGCGTGGATATCAGTTCGGTGCAGTCGGTTTCGGTGTTGAAAGACGCATCGGCAACGGCTGTTTACGGTGTGAAAGGTGCCAACGGCGTAATTTTGATCACCACCAAACGTGGTAAAGAAGGTTCGGCCCGAATTGATGTATCGGCCAATATGACGGTGAAAGTGCCTTCGAAACTGCCGAACAAATACGATTCATATGACGCGTTGATGGCCCGCAACATTGCCATTGAACATGAGTTGGGCGTGTATCCTGATTCGTGGGAATATATTCGGCCTCAGTCAATTATTGAGAGATACCGCTATCCGGCAAACCTGGAGGAATTTGAACGCTATCCCAACGTGGATTGGCAGGATGAGCTTTTCAAGGATTACGCCATGTCATACAATGCCAACATCAATGTTTCGGGAGGTACCAAGTTCGTGAAATATTTTGCTGCGGCTGATTTTGTGCACGAAGGTGACCTTTTCCGGATTTTTGATAACGGACGTAATTATGATTCCGGGTATGGATATAACCGTGTGAATGTGCGAAGCAACCTGGATTTTCAGTTGACAAAATCAACTTTGTTTAAGGTTAACCTGGCGGGATCAAGCGGTGCCAAACAAAGTCCGTGGGGACAAACCAATTCGTCGGATTGGGCTGTTGCCCAGCAATGGGCTGGTGCCTATAACATTGCGCCCGATGTGTTTCGTCCGCAATACGCCGACGGTTCCTGGGGATTCTATCCCAACATTTCGAATGTGACCAACTCGGCAGCCAACCTGGCACTTGCGGGGGTAATGACTTCAACCACCACGCGTATCAATACTGACTTTATTTTGGAACAAGAACTGGATTTTGTAACCAAAGGCTTGAATTTTAGGGGAACGATTTCCTGGGACAATGCTTTTGTGGAAACCAATCGGGGTATCAATGACCTTTACAACGATGCCCAGCAAAAATGGATTGATCCGGCAACCGGGGTGGCAACCTTCAAAAAAGAATTCGAAAACAACAACAGGTTCGATTTCATGCAGGGGGTTTTGTGGAATATTAATGGTGGAGAGGTTCAAAACGGATCCACGCAACGTAACCTGGACTACCAGCTACAGTTAAACTGGGGCCGCGAGTTTGGCGAGCATAACTTAACAGCCATGGGATTGTTTAGCCGCAAGGAAAGAGCGATTGGCAGTATGATCCCGACTTTCCGCGAAGACTGGGCATTCCGTACAACCTATAATTATGCCTCGAAGTATTTCCTGGAATATAATGGCGCCTATAACGGGTCTGAAAAATTTAGTAAAGACTATCGTTTCGCCTTTTTTAACTCAGGTGCTGCCGGCTGGATGATTTCTGAAGAATCATTCATGCAATCGCTCCGGTTTTTGGACATGTTGAAAATCAGGGCATCCTACGGTGAAATTGGTGACGACTACGGAGACCGCTTCCTTTATATGACCCAGTGGGCCTATGGCGGGGCATCTTCGCTCGATTTGAACCAGGGAACCAGCCCCTACACCTGGTATCGCGAGGCTGCTGTGGGGAACCCTGATGTACGCTGGGAAACCGTTACAAAGTTCAACCTTGGTGCCGACTATGCCATTCTGGATGGCTTGTTTGCCGGTAGTGTTGAATACTTCCGTGATGACCGCAAAGATATCCTGGTGAGAGGTGGAGACCGCGCGGTTCCTTCCTATTTTGGAGCTACGCCTCCAACAGCCAACTTGGGACGCGTACGCACTGAAGGTTATGAAATTGAGCTACGCATAAACAAGGTATTGTCGAACGGACTGCGCCTTTGGGCTGAAATGAGCATGACCCATGCACAAAACGAAATTCTTGAACGCGACGACCCGGCATTGTTTGATGCCTACCGCAAGCAAGCAGGTTACAGCATTGGTCAAACAAGAGCTTATGTTGATGGTGGTTTTGTTAATACCTATGATGAACTGTATGGCAGCCCACAGCACGATACCAATGACGGATACAAAGTCCCGGGCGATTATTATGTCATCGACTTCAATGCCGATGGTGTTGTCGACACGAAAGACCTCGTTCCTTACGGGTATTCCAATGCTCCGCAAAATACCTACAACTCTACCTTTGGTGTTGAGTGGAAGGGATGGAGCGGATTTGTCCAGTTTTATGGTGTGAGCAACGTAACCCGCGAAGTTACACTGACCAGTTTTGGTAGCCAGCTCAATACCGTGTACGATATGGGAACCTGGTGGTCAATAGATCATCCCAATGCAGATGTAACCGTACCCCGTTGGTTATCACGACCAAGCTACAATAACGGAACGCAATATTTGTTCGATGGTTCTTACATCCGCTTGAAGAACGCAGAGATAGCCTACACATTCGACAAAGGATGGGTAAACAGCATCGGCTTTGGTGCCTTGAAGGTATTCCTGAATGGAAACAACCTTTGGGTGAAATCGAAAATGCCCGATGACCGTGAATCGAATTTCGCCGGAGGCGGAGGACAGGGAGCATACCCCACGATGAAGCGATATAATTTTGGTGTCAGATTTACATTATAATATTGAAAACAATGAGACAGATATATAAGACTCTTTTATGGGGCAGCTTGCTGTCCGTAACCTTGGGGCTTTTTTCCTGTGAAGACTATTTGGAGAAAGCGCCTGAATCGATTATCTCTGAGGAAGTTGCCTTTCAAAACTTTACGAATTTTCAGGGATTTATAGAGGAAATCTACAATTGTATCCCCGACAAGGAGAAAAAGTATTGGACTTCTTCCTGGAACTGGGGCGATGATGAACTATTCAACCTCGAAGGAAGCTTTCACATGACCAACCAAGTTGACCTTGGGAACTTCTGGGCCTGGCAAAATAATGCAGCGACTTGGTTTGATGATGACAATCCTTCCCCAACTTCAACCGACAAGTTCAGACATGGTTTATACGCACATGCCTGGTACGCCATTCGCAAGGCCAACATGGGGCTGGCCAACCTGGATTTACTAACGTCTGCTACGCAGGAAGAAAAGAACCTGATTGAAGGTCAGTTGTATTTCTTCCGCGCTTGGTGGCACTTCGAAATGATGCAATATCTTGGCGGACTGCCCTATGTTGAGGAGGTTTTACCTTCGCACGAAAAACCAACCTTGCCGCGCCTGACTTACCAGGAATGTGCGGACAAAGCCGGAGCTGATTTTGCCAGAGCTGCCGAATTGTTGCCAATCAACTGGGATAACACATCGGTGGGTGCAAGTACCTTGGGAAAAAACCAATTGCGTATCAATAAAATTATGGCCTTAGGCTATTTGGGTAAAAACTACTTGTGGGCAGGAAGCCCTTTGATGGTGCATGGCGCTCAAACCGGAGGTACCCAAACCTACAATTACGACGAAGCTTACTGCCGGAAGGCTGCCGACGCTTTTGGCGAATTGCTGGACCTGGTTGAAAGTGGACAAACACAATACGCCTTGGTCGAGTTTGATTACGAAGATATCTACAATCACAAGAAAACCAGCACGGCGGCCAACAAGTACAGCGATATCTTTTATACAACTGGTCAAAACTGGTTAATGCCGGGGTCAACAGAAGCCATTTTCCGTGGTCCTTCAACCGATTCAAACGGAAGTAACTGGAACACAACCAAAACCTTTGGGCCAAAAGTGCAAGGGCTTGTTGAGCATGATAACATTATTCACCACCCAACAGCCAACTACGTGAATAACTATGGTATGGCCAATGGTTTGCCTTTGAATGATCCCGATTCCGGATTTGATCCTGAGTATCCGTTCCGCGATCGCGATCCGCGTTTCTATCACGATATCGTATTTGATGGCTTTAAGTACATCAATTCAACCATGCCAGCCAATATGGAGTACCTGCGTTACACTGGCCTGCATACCGGCGGAACCATGAGAAACGCTGCCGATGGAAGCCGTACCGGGTATTTTATTCAGAAGTTGGTGCCGCATACGGCAAACAAGTATGATGGTGCTTACAACTGGAGTTTCAACATGCATACCTATTTGCCCTACATGCGCTTGGGCGATATTTACACCATGTATGCCGAAGCTTGTGCCGCTTTTGGTGGCGCCAGCGGTAAATCAAGCAAGTTCTCAAAAACGGCTGAAGAGGCCATCAATACCCTTCGCGACCGCGTAGGTGCCGGACATGTTCACGCATCCTACACGTCCGATCGTACGAAATTTATTGATGAAGTGAGAAGAGAGCGTGCCGTGGAATTGTCTTTTGAAGGTTTCCGTTTTAACGACTTGCAACGCTGGTTGTTGCTCACCGAGTATCCTTACAATGTGAAAACCTCGCACGAGTTTGACCGTGTGGAAAGCGATGATTTCTATAAGGAAAATGATCCCCGCGATGCCAAGGTGGCCAACTTCAGAGAGGAAGTTATTTTAACACGTCAATTTGGAACAAAACACTATTGGTTCCCACTGAAGATTGATGATACCTCCATGTATCCGGAATTCGGTCAGAACCCAGGATGGTAATCCAAAGTGAGTTAAAGTATTGTATAACAATAAATGAATAAACAATGAAACATATACAAACAAGATTCATTTTATTTGCAATGTTTGTTCTCTTCCCCTTTCTGATGGAAGCACAAACATTGGCAGAAAATGAAACTGATTCGCTAAATACCGATAAAGACCAGCTGGTGCAGGTATCTTATCGTAAGGTAGCACAAAGTGACCTTCTGGGAGGTGTTTCGGTCGTCAATCTTGAAGAGTTGATGAAGAAGAACTATAACACGTATAGTTTGGACAATATGCAAGGCTATATTGGCGGTTGGAATGGAAACTCTTTGTGGGGTATGGGCGAATACCTGGTACTGGTTGATGGAATTCCACGCGATGCCAACAACGTGGTGCCAACTGAAATTGAGCAGATCACATTTTTGAAAGGCGCTTCTGCCGTGGTGCTTTATGGTAGCCGTGCTGCCAAAGGGGTGGTTTATATTTCCACAAAGCGCGGAACAACCGGACCGCTGCAAATTAATGTTCGGGCCAACACAGGCTATCATGTGTCAAAGAGCCATCCCAAATATTTAGGTTCAGCCGAGTATTTGACCCTGTATAACGAAGCGCTGATTAATGATGGAACTGATCCGGATCGAGTTTGGGCCGGACAGCTTGGTGGTACAACGCAGGAAGAGATTTATAAGTTTGCTTCGGGCAACAATCCTTACCGTTTTCCGAATGTCGATTTCTATTCATCCGATTATCTGAAGGAAGCTTACAACCGTACGGATGTAACGACTGAGATTTCAGGTGGAAACGAACGCGCCCATTTCTATACAAACATTGGTTATTACAATCAGAAAGATGTATTTGCGTTTGGCGAAGCGGAGAATAACAATACCAGCCGCCTGAATATTCGTGGAAACATCGACTTGAAGTTAAACGATGCCATCAGTGCATACATCAATGCCAATGCCACGTTTTATGATGCCAAAAGCGCCAATGCCAGCGGTGATAATTACTGGGCATCGGCTGCCAACCTGCGTCCGAACCGGGTAGCTCCCTTAATTCCATTGAGCTATATTGATCCGAATGCTTTAAGTTCGTGGAACCTGGTCAACAATAGTCGCAACATTATTGGCGGTGAATATTTTCTGGGTGGTACGCAAACGGAGTTGAATAATATATTTGCCGACTATTATGCAGGCGGCTACAGCAAATGGACCAGTCGTCAGTTCCAGTTTGATACGGGAATCGATTTCGATTTGGCCAGTGTACTGGAAGGACTGTCTTTTCATACCCAGTTTGCGGTTGATTATGCCACTTCATACAGCACTTCGTACAACAACAGCTATGCGGTTTTTGCGCCATCATGGTACAACTACAATGGTACCGATGTGATTGCCGGACTAACGAAGTATGGTAATGACGAAAGTTCGGGCGTGCAGAATATTGGTGGCAGTACCAGCCGGCAAACCATTGCTTTTTCTGGTTACTTCAACTACGAGACTTCCATCAACAAGGCACATCATTTCAACGCGATGTTGATTGCTGCTGGTTACCAGCAGACCATGTCGGAGGTGTATCACCGCACCAGCAATGCCAACCTGGCCCTGCAGCTGGGATACAACTATTTGGGTAAATATTATGCCGATTTCGGTTTAGCCGGAGTACATTCGGCCAAGTTGCCCGAAGGTAACCGAAGCGCCCTTTCTCCTTCACTTACCTTAGGATGGAAAATCAGCGAGGAAGACTTCCTGGCCAGCTCATCGGTAGTTGATGATTTGGTACTGAGCGTTTCAGCAAGTAGCCTGAATACCGATTTGGATATTGAAGAATATTACATGTACGAAGCAAACTTCAACCAGTCTGACGGTGCCTGGTGGGGTTGGTACGATGGTGCGGTAGAGCGTTCAACCAATTCACGGCGCGGCTCCAATCCAGAATTGTCCTTCATTAAGCGCAAAGAACTTTCGGCCAACCTGAAGGCTTCGTTGTGGAACAAAAAGGTGATTGCCAATGCGTCGGTTTTTGTCAATACCATGGAAGGTTTGATCATTGAGCCCATGACGCTGTATCCGAACTATTTCTTTACCTACTGGCCCGATGCTTCTTTCATTCCAAATGTGAACTACAACAACGATAAGCGTACCGGATTTGATTTCAGCGTGAACTACAACAAGCAAATCGGCGAAGTTGACTTCACCCTGGGTGTTGCCGGAACTTATTATACAACCGAAGCAACGCAGCGCGACCAAATTTATGATTACGATTACCAAAAATATGAGGGACGTCCTATTGATGGAATTTGGGGACTTCAAGCCGACGGATTTTTCCAAAGCGCGGAAGAAGTTGCGAACTCTCCGGAGCAGACCTTCGGTGGTACCGTAAAAGCAGGAGATATCAAATACATTGATCAGAATGACGACAATTTGATCGACGAAAAAGATATCGTGTATCTGGGCCGCGGCGGTTGGAGTGGTGCGCCATTGACGACGGGTGTGAACCTGACGGCAAAATGGAAAAACTTCACCTTGTTCGCCTTGGGTACCGGTAACTTCGGCGCCTATGCCATGAAAAACAGTTCGTACTATTGGGCTTTTGGCGATCGTAAATATTCCGAAATCGTACGCGATCGTTGGACCGAGGAAACCAAGGCAACAGCCACTTACCCAAGTTTGACAACCAAAAGCGGAAGCAACAACTTCCGGGACTCTGACTTCTGGATGTATAAAACGGATCGTTTCAATCTGGCTAAGGTGCAGCTCACCTACGATTTACCGAAGAGCGTGTTGACGAATTTCCTGTTTCACGAAATTTCGACTTATGTCAGCGGATCCAACTTGTTGACCATCTCTGAAGAACGCGATGTTCTGGAGTTGAATACAACGAGCGCTCCTCAAACACGATTCTATAATATCGGTATCAAAGCCGTATTTTAATGAAAGAAAAAATAAGAATTAAGTTATGAAAAATATATCAATACTTTTGGTTCTTGTACTTCTGTTTTCATCGTGCGACGATTTGTTCGAACCCGCGCTCGAGAATAACCGGGGGCTCGAAGCTATGTACAACGAACCTACTTATGCGCAGGGCATTTTAGCCAATGGTTATCTCCTGCTTCCCTACTCATCGGCACCCAATAGCGATGTGGCAACTGATGATGCGGTAACCAACGACAATGCCAATGACTATCTGGCCATGGCTACGGGCTCGTGGACTGCAAATAGTAACCCGATGTCGCAATGGCAAGCGCGTAGAAACGCCATTCAATACCTGAATTTGTTCCTGGCCAATGTCGATCAGGTGGTTTGGAGTAAAGACGAAGTGATCAATACCATGTATTACGATCGCTTAAAAGGCGAGGCCCTTGGTTTGCGTGCATTACAAATGTATCATTTGTTGCTGACGCATGGTGGATGGACACAAGATGGCAGGCTGCTGGGTGTACCGGTACTGACTGAGCCTGAAAATGCGGCTTCAGACTTTAACTTGCCGCGGAATACCTTCCAGGAGAGTGTCGATCAGATTATGGCTGATGCCGAAGACGCCATTGAGTTGTTACCACTTGACTATGGCGACATTGCCAATGCGCAGGTTCCGCAGAAATACCAGGCTTTGGGTGTAACCAATGCCGGCGACTACAACCGCGTGAATGGAAATCACATGCGGGGACGTATTACCGCCCGGATTGTAGAAGCCGTGCGTGCACAGGTTGCCTTGTTGTCGGCCAGCCCGGCATACAGCGCAGGAACCGAAGTTACCTGGGAAGACGCTGCAAACCATGCCGCTACTGTGCTCGACCGCATAGGTGGAGTGAGTGGCCTGGCCGAAAATGGCGGAACCTGGTATGTGAAAGAAGAAGTGGACAACCTGGCTTCAGGAGCAACGCCTGCCGAAATCATCTGGAGAGGTGATGTTGGGCAGAGCATTACCCTCGAAGCCGACAATTTTCCTCCTTCGCTGTTTGGCCTGGGCCGCGTTAATCCAACACAAAACCTGGTCGATGCATTTCCAATGGTAAATGGGTACCCGATTTCCGATCCGGCCAGCGGTTTTGATCCTGCGAATCCTTATGCAGATCGCGATCCACGCTTGTCAAAGTACATCGTTTTAAATGAAAGCGTGCAAGGACCGAACAACAGCGTCATTGTAACCGGAACTTACGGAACGAACAACGACGCCCTTAACCGCGAGAGTGGACGATCTACCCGCACCGGCTACTATTTGCGTAAGTTGCTGCGTAAGGATTGTAACCCGAACCCGGAGTTTAATACCGAGCAAAAACACTACAACGCACGCATCCGTTATACCGAGATTTTCCTGGCATACGCCGAAGCAGCCAACGAAGCCTGGGGACCCACAGGAACGGGTGGAAATGCTTACTCAGCATACGATGTGATTAAGGCCATTCGCGAAAGAGCGGGCATCGGAATCGATAATGACGATGAATACCTGGACATGGTGAACGGCGATAAAGACGCGATGAGACAATTGATCAGAAATGAGCGTCGTCTGGAACTTTGTTTCGAGAACCATCGCTTCTGGGATCTCCGTCGTTGGAAAGTAGCCAACCTGAATGAAACCGCGCGTGGTTTGCAAATTGAAAAGCCAGGTAGTACATTGATCTATACACCGATCAATGTCGAAGCCAGAGACTACAAAGATTATATGTATCATGGCCCAATTCCTTATGGCGAAGTTCAGAAATGGACCAACCTGGAACAAAATGCGGGCTGGTAATTGTTAATGATAAATATTGAAAAATATGAAACAGTTTAAGTTTTTATGGATATTAGCTGTCGGACTCGTGACATTAACGATGGTATCTTGCGAAAATCAGGATATTGAGTTTCCGGACTTCGACTACAGCACCGTGTATTTTGCATACCAGTATCCCGTGCGCACCGTTGTGTTGGGCGAGGATATCGTGGACAATACACTTGACAACGAGCATAAAGTAAAGATTTATGCCACCATGGGAGGTGTTTACGAAAATACACAGCGCATTGATATTGACATTGCGGTGAACAACGGCTTGACGAACAACTTGTTTTTCGGAGATAATACGCCGGTCCTGCCCATGCCTTCAAACTACTACACCTTGGCGGCCGACCAAATTACAATGGACGGCACCCTCCAGGATGGTGTTGAAGTGCAGCTGACCGACGCTTTTTTTGCCGATCCGCTGGCCTTGACCAATACTTATGTGATTCCTTTGCAAATGACAAACGTGTCCAACGCCGACTCCATCCTTTCCGGAGTTGCCAAGTTCGATGGCGCTGTCAGAGGCAATATTGCAGACTGGGATGTTCAGCCCAAGGATTATGTGCTCTACTGCGTGAAATTCATCAACCCCTGGCATGCCAACTATTTACGTCGCGGCGAGGATGTGATCGTTAAGGATGGGGTGACTTCAACGGTGGAGCGGCACGCCGATTATGTAGAGAACGACGAAGTGGTTCATTTGAGCACGGTGGCATTAAACGCGCTGCAGTTTCCGATGGATTACACCAGTAAAGAAGGTCACGACTTGAATCTGAAAGTGAAATTGAATTTTTCTGAAAATCAGGAAGTGTCGGTTGCACCGTTTGAGTCATCTTATCAACTGAACGACACGGTGCGGGTCTATAACATCACCGCAGCCGGTAGTGGCGAGTTCGTTAAAGATGGAGAAAAGAAAAGTTGGGGAAATGAAGACCGGGACGCCTTGTATCTGGACTATGATATCAGTTATGAAGTGGAAATCAAGTATCCGATAGCAGGTCTGCCCGACGATGTACAGCAGGTATCCTATAGCACCGTCGATACATTGGTTGTGCGTGACCGGGGTGTGGCCATGGAAACATTTTCGCCCTCGTATGTAGTTAACTAACCGCTTAAATTGAGATACTATGAAATATTTAAATAAATTTTGGCTGGGTGCTGTTGCTGTATCGCTGTTGGCATCTTGCGTTGAAGACAGCTTGCTTGACTACCCGGTCGAAAAGCCGGAAAGCCTTGCCAAGCTGGAATACCTGAATGATTACGATGTATTGAAATCGTATGTTGACCGCAGCGCCAATCCCGACTTTAAGTTGGGAGCGGGCGTGTCGGTCGATGGGTTTAACAACAAGGGAGTCGTTTATAGTCACATCGTCTCCAACTTCGACGAGGTGACAGCCGGCTGGGAAATGAAGCACGGCGGCATTGTGCAGAATGACGGAAGTCTAAACCTGGCAAGGGTTTCGAACTTCATCACGACCGCCCAGGAAGCCGGAATCACCATCTACGGACATACCCTGGCCTGGCATGCCAACCAGAATGCCGAATATCTGAACGGCATCATAGCTGATCAGGAAATTGAAACTGATCCGGGTGATGGCAACAACGCTTTGCATGCTACCACACCAAATGCGAATGCCAATATTTGGGACTGGCAGCTTGAATACGTGCTGCCTACGCCATTAACACAGGGCGTGGAATATACCATAACCATGCGTGCAAAAGCCTCAAGCCCATTTACGGTAGCCTTTTGGCGGACTGATGGTTCGTCAACCAATTACGGCCCGGATATGGCATTTGGAGAAAGCTGGGGCGATGTTTCCGTCACATTTACTCCGACTATGAATGCGACCAAATTGCAGTTTTGTTTCGGAACATTTGCCGGTGATCTTTATTTCGATGACATGGTGCTTACCGCGAGTGGTTCCGAAGAGAATTTAATTGAAAACGGAGCTTTCGATGAAGAAACGCTGAGCGGATGGCAAAAACCAAGTTGGCATGGGTACACCTTTTTGGTTGAACCTGTTGCCGCTGGACCGGCTAAATGGTGGACAAACCTGGTAACCAACAGCGATGTCGAAGGTGATGATGTTTCCAGCTTCTTCGCTACAGAGATCGCAGTTGGTCCAGATCCAGCTACAATTGGTGCTGAAGGTACAGGAGCCGATGGTGTGGGAAGAGCAATTGTTGTTCAATCGGGAGATAACCCCGTTAATGCATGGGATACCCAGTTCTTTGTAAAAGCACCCCAGCAACTGCTAGCAGGTCAGGCTTATCGGTTCAGCATGAAGGTTAAAGCGGATAAACCAGCCACGATCGAGTCTCAAGCGCACAATAATCCCGGGGGCTATTTACACTGGTCTATGGTCGGTAGCCCGTCAGTTACTACCGAATGGCAGGAATATACCAATTCCGGAATCATTTCAGCCGAGCAGGCAGGCGCGAATGGCATGAACACCATCGCTTTTAATCTTGCTGTTTTTTCAGAAGCCAATACGTATTATTTTGATGATATTGTATGGGAGATCGAGGAGTCGGGCAATAAAAGACCACTGACACCCGAAGAAAAGGCCGATACCCTTTCCTGGGCTTTGGAGAACTGGATCGCCGGAACGCTGGAAGTGACCAAAGAATACGTGAAAGCCTGGGATGTGGTGAACGAGCCCATGGATGATGGCAATCCGTATGAATTGAAAACAGGTGTTGGTAAAACAGATATGGCTGCTGATGAATTCTACTGGCAGGATTACCTGGGCAAAGACTATGCGGTGATGGCTTTCAACCTGGCCCGCCAATATGGTAGCCCGGATGATATCCACTTCATCAACGACTACAACCTGGAATACAACATCGATAAATGTAAAGGTTTGATTCAGTATGTTGAATACATCGAAGCTGCAGGAGCACAGGTCGATGGCATTGGTACGCAAATGCACATCAACGTCAATTCCGATAAGGACAAAATCGTTGAGATGTTCGAGCTGCTGGCTGCTACCGGCAAGCTGATCAAAGTGTCGGAACTGGATATGGGTGTTGGTGTTCCAACCTCAGAAGCGACGGATGAGCACTACATCGCCCAGGCCGAAATGTACCAGTTTGTGGTTGAGAAATACTTTGAAATTATTCCGGCCAATCAGCGTTACGGTATCACCATTTGGAGCCCCTTGGACAGCCCAACAGGTTCCGGCTGGAGAGCTGGCGAGCCGATCGGCTTGTGGACCGAAGGTTACTACCGCAAACGGGCTTATGCCGGTTTTGCTGATGGACTTTCAGGAAATTAACATGGCTTGATTTGAAATAGGTAATGAAAGGGGCAGTCTGTAGTGGATTGCCTCTTTCTTTTTTCCGCCATGCTGCCCCCGGTTTTACCGAAAATTATAAGCCGCATGGTTCCGACCTGGCGTTGTTTGGTATTTCTGGCTTTGGGACTGAAAGCCGCTTGCCAGTTCCAGTCATAGACCACCGGTTTGTACGATTTTAAAAGCCACGTGTGAGTCCGCCAAAAGTCACGTGTGACTTTTCTCAAAACCACGTGTGACTTTTTCATCACTTGCGCACCCAGTTTGACCGAATATCATAAGCCGCATAATTCCGACAGTCATTGTTTGGTGTTTCTGTTCCAACCCGAATCCTGAAACTGCGACCGAAGGGAGTCCTGATAGAATCGGGAAAACCCTGAAACCTCATGCCTGACAAGCCTTTCAGCCTGCCGAACCACGCCAGCTAACACACGGGAATGACCTGCTAAAAGACGGAAACCACTTGCTAAATGATGGGGATAGCCTGCTAAAGGACGGAAATCGCCTGCTAAAACCCGGAAATTGTTTGCTAAAACCCGGAAATCGTCTGCTAAAACACAGAAATCGCCTGCTAAAACCCGGAAACTGTTTGCTAAATCACGGAAATCGCCTGCTAAAACCCGGAAATTGTTTGCTAAAAGACAGAAATCACTTGCTAAAACCCGGAAATCGTCTGCTAAAGGACGGTCAAAGTTTGCAGAATTTACCGGATGCCTTCCTATTGGGGGCCCACAACATGCGACAAGAAGCCAGCTCCCGGCTAAGCGGGCCCACCCTCCGGCTAATGATCGGTTTAAGCCTCACTTCAACATGGGAATGGATCACACAAAAAGTAAAATCCGGCTGATAAGCCAACGCATAATACTATTTGGAAAATCAGCCTGCTTTTTTTGTGCTTGCTCATCAATCTCAAGTTTAAGTCTACCCAATGATAAATTGATCCGTCAAATTGGCTCTGCCGCAAGCCAACCCGCTAATATCCGACGAAAGTAGGTTTAACTCAATTAAATGAGGGAACAAGAGAACCAGATGGTGCCTATTCGGGAGCGGCCTATTTTTATCAAAAGTGGAATCAAACGAAAAGCTTAGTGCAGACGGGAAGTTCCGACGACAGGAGGAAATCACCCGCCGAACTTAGCTTTTCGGAAGATGGAGCTTGCAGATAAAAATCAGCCTTGACTTTTTTGTTTACTTTTTGTGTTAAGACAAAAAGTAAAATCCGGCTGATAAGCCAACGCATTAGATCATTTGGAAAGTCAGCCTGCTTTTTTGTCCTTGCTCATCAATCTCAAGTTTAAGTCTAACCAATGATGAATTGACCCCAATTGTATCTTAAATTGTAAATCAAATGTCTCAATTTTAAATGAATTTGGATGTTGCAACTTTACTTTTGATAGTGGGGAATAGTAACCGTGTTTCCCGTATCGTAGCCATTGGCTTTTCAGACCCAATAAAATTCGAACCTAAACGAAATGATTGACTCACAAAAATATTTGAAGTGGATAACCCTTGGAATCGTACTTTTCCTTGCCGCTTGCTCCAAAGATTCTGATGAACCGCTCGTTTTGCCAGCATCGCTGTCCTTTGTCGAAAACACCTTGCCAACCGATGAGTTGTCGGTGGACGAAGGTACCGTGACTTTTGACGTGGAATGGGCACACACCAAATGGACCGTTAAAGCGGGCGAGGCCGTCGCTGGACAAAAATTTATCACGAAACTGTCGCCCGCTTTGGCCGGTTCAACCGAAGAAGCGAAAACCCGAACAACGGTGTCGCTCACGTACTGGTCAAACACCACGCACACGGTTAACCGCCAAAAACTGATTCTCAGCTCAACAACTGAAAACATAAGTGATACCATCATCATCAGCCAAGCCGCCAAACCGGTGCAGCCCATCAACGTCACCTTCGACCCAAATACCACTTATCAAACCATATCGGGCTTTGGCGGGGCCAACATGATTTGGGGAACCGATTACCTCACTGAAACCGAGTTGGATTTGGCTTTTGGAACCGGCGACACCGACATGGGACTTTCCATTTACCGGGTGCGCTTGTCATCGAGTAAAAACGATTGGGAAGGCTTGGTCAACTCCATCAAAGGGGCCAACCAACGCGGCGCAACCGTACTGGCCAGTCCCTGGTCGCCACCTGCCGCTTGGAAAAGCAATAACTCCACCAGTGGCGGTGGCTACTTGCTGCCTGAGCACTATGCCGATTTCGCCAATTACATCAACGAGTTTATCCAGTTTATGGCCGATCGCGGCGCAACAGTCGATGTGGTTTCCATTCAGAATGAACCCGACTGGCAGGTAACTTATGAAGGTTGCGAATACACCTTCACCGAGATGTTCAACTTTGTGAAAAACCACGCCGGTACCATCCAGGGAGCCAAAGTGTTGGCGGCCGAGTCCCTGAACTCGAACCATGCTTATACCGATCTGATCATGAACGATGCGCTTGCCAATGAGAATTTGGATATCGTTGGCGGCCATCTGTATGGATCGGGTTTGGCCACCTATCCGTTGGCCGAACAAAAAGGGAAGGAAATTTGGATGACCGAACACCTGCTCAATCTCAATAGTGGGAACAACCCGGCAAACTGGACTGAAAATACCGATGTGACGACCATTTGGAACGAAACCATGGAGATGGTCAAGGAGATTCAAACTTGCATGAGTTATAACTGGAACGCCTACATTTGGTGGTACATCCGTCGCTATTATTCCTTTTTGGGTGATGGCGAGCGTGGAACCAACCGGGGACAGATTTTGAAAAGAGGCTACGCCATGTCCCAGTTTTCCAAGTTTATCCGGCCCGGATATGTCCGGATCAAGACCCAGATTGAAAATACCACGACCGGCCTGATGATTACCGCTTACCAAGGCGAAAATGAACTAGTTGCTGTCATTGTTAATCCAACCAGTTCGGAAGTTGCAGCGGTGAATCTGGTGGCTGCTTCAGCAGGAGCATCGGCGGTAGCTTATACAACTTCTGAATTTGAGAACCGTAAAATGACATCGCTCACCGCGGAGGATGACCGTTTCTTGTTGAATATACCAGCCAACAGTGTAACAACGGTTGTGATCAGTAATTAGAATTTATTCAGATGAATGTTATCACAATGAAAGATCGAAATAGCATCAGATTGGCTTCGCTCGTTTTTGTCGCTTTAATTGGCTGCATCCTTCTTTTTGATAGTTGCAGCCAGCCTGATTCAACGGTGGTAACACGCGAGCGGATTTCCATCAACGATGGCTGGAGTTTTTACAAATACGACGCTGAATCTGACGCCGACTCCCTGATTTATGACGTTCGTCCGGAGATTGACAATCCGAACGAGATCAAGGATGCCGATTCGAAACCCACCGAAGCGGTTGCTGCCGAGGCCAGGCAAATGGTATTGAAACCCTGGATTTTACCTTCGGCAAATGATTTTATCAACGATCCGAAGAAAAAACACATTCGCCCCGAAGGGCACCCGGGAAGCGATTTTCCTTTTGTGCAGGCTGAGTTTGACGACAGCGGCTGGCAAAATATAAACCTGCCGCACGACTGGGCCATTGAAGGGCCTTTTCAAACCGGATGGGACTCCGAGGTTGGTGGCGGAATGGGCCGCCTGCCTGTGAATGGCGTGGGCTGGTACCGAAAAAAATTAGAGGTGTCCGCAGATGATGCAGGGAAAGTAATCTACCTCGATGTTGATGGAGCCATGTCGTACGCCATGGTATGGCTAAACGGAAAACTAGTCGGTGGCTGGCCTTACGGCTATAATTCATGGCGGCTTGATTTAACGCCTTATCTGAATTTTGGCGGCGAAAATCAACTGGCCATCCGGGTTGACAATCCCAACCATTCGGCGCGCTGGTATCCCGGTGCCGGCTTGTATCGCAATGTATGGCTGGTGAAAACAAACCCGCTGCACGTAGCGCAATGGGGAACCTACATCACTTCAAGCGATGTGTCGGAGCAATCAGCTAACGTGAATATCGAAATCACCATCAAGAATAAAGCACAAATTGATGCCGAAGTAAAAGCAATAACGGAGATTTATGCTCTTGATGAAAATGATGAGCCAATCGGTGATGTTGTTGCTGGTTTCGAAGCACTGTTTTCATCGGTGGCTGCCAACGGGAAAGCAACAGTTAAGAGTTCGGTGATTATCGAGAATCCACGGCTGTGGGGGCCGATTCCAACGCAACAGCCTAACCGATATGTTGCCGTAACGACCATAAAGCAAGGTGGCAAACTGGTTGATGTTTACGAAACGAATTTTGGTATTCGCGTGGTGGAGTTCGATCCCAATCAGGGAGTTTTGGTCAATGGAAAACACATTCAGTTGAAAGGCGTGAACCAGCACCATGATTTAGGCGCTTTGGGTGCGGCATTCAATACCCGTGCTGCCGAACGCCAGTTGGAATTGCTTCGCGAAATGGGCTGCAATGCCATTCGCATGGCCCACAATCCGCCGCCTCCCGAATTGCTGGAGCTGACCGATAAAATGGGCTTCCTGGTAATCGATGAGATTTTTGATTCGTGGGAAACGAAAAAAACACCGCACGACTTTCATCTCATCTTCCCGGAATGGTCTGAACCGGATGCCCGTTCTTTTATCCGGCGAGACCGAAATCATCCATCCATCATTCTGTGGAGCTTTGGCAATGAAGTAGGCGAACAATACACAGGCGAAGCTGGGGCTGAAGTCGCCAAACGACTAAACGAAATTGTCAAGGAAGAAGATCCCACACGCCCAACGACATTGGCCATGAATTATGCCAAACCGCACATGGAACTTCCGGTGGTTCCCGATGTCATTGGACTGAATTACCAGGGAGAAGGGATTCGGCAGGATCCGGAATTTGAAGGAACCGACCGGATTCGCACCAAGCCGCAATACAACGCCTTTCGGGAGCAGTTTCCCGAGAAAGTAATTTACAGCAGCGAAACCGCTTCGGCATTCAGCAGCCGCGGATTTTACAACTTCCCGGTAACCGAGGCCATCAGTTCCATTGCCCGCGATGGCCGTGGTGGTGATTCAAAGGCGGCGCATGTTAGTTCGTACGAATTGTATGCGGTGGATTTTGGTTCGTCGGCCGATAAGGTGTTTGGCATGATTGACCGTCATCCGTTTGTAGCCGGCGAGTTTGTGTGGACTGGCTGGGACTACCTGGGCGAACCAACACCGTACTACCAGGCACGGAGTTCGTATAACGGAATCATAGACCTGGCCGGCTTTCCCAAAGACCGCTTTTATTTGTATCAAGCACATTGGCGCCCCGATTTTCCGATGGTACATATTTTACCGCACTGGAATTGGCCTGAGCGTATTGGCGAAATCACCCCAGTGCATGTGTTTACCTCGGGCGACGAAGCTGAGCTGTTTTTGAACGGTAAATCATTGGGTAGAAAGAAAAAAGCTGATTTTGAATACCGTCTACGCTGGGATGAGGTGGTTTATGAACCGGGTGAGTTGAAAGTAATTGCTTACAAAAACGACGAAGTTTGGGCTGAAAAAGTGGTTAAAACTACTGGCCAGGCAACACAATTGCTGGCCAGAGCCGATCGAGTAACGATTGCTGCCGACGGCAAGGACTTGTCGTTTGTCACCGTACAAGTCTCCGATGAAGAAGGGCAACTGGTGCCTCGCTCAAATAATCCGATTAAATTCCGTATTGACGGGCCGGGTGAAATTGTGGCCACCGATAACGGCGATCAAACGGATATGACTGCCTTTCCGTCGCATGAACGAAACGCATTTAATGGATTGGCTTTGTTGATCGTACGAGCCAAGGGCGGTAAGCCGGGCAAGATTATCGTGACAGCGGAGTCAACCGGTCTGAAAGAAGCAAGCGTGGAGATTCGAAGTAAATAAACCTAAGAATAAGTTCTGAAATCGTTGTAAACACGAAACCTGATACAAAATCAAAAATAAATGAAAGCTGGTTTGAAAATAAATCTACTGATATTCCTGATAGCGACATTGTTTGTTGTCAATTCAATGGCTCAGGGAATTCCGCTGGTCTATGCGGTTGAAAATACGGGAGCTGATTTTCCGGCTCCGGTGTTGCCCGACACCAGCCAGCTGCCGGCTATCGAGCCGCTGACTGATCCTTTTGCCTGGTCTGACGGAAGTGGACGGTCAACCGACTTTGCCGATTGGAGCCGCCGCCGTGCAGAGATCGGCGCTGAAATTCAGCATTATGAAATCGGCCCAAAACCCGCTCGCCCGAATCATCTGACGGCCAGCTTTTCGGCTCAGGATAGCTTGCTTACCGTGATTATTATTGAGAATAAGGACACACTCATCCTCTCTTCGAAAGTAATTCTCCCAAAGGGCGAAGGCCCTTTCCCTGCGGTGATTGGTGTTGGCCGGCCGTCGGGCAGTCTTCCGCCGGATATTTTTTCCAGCCGCGAGATTGTCCAGATCGCTTTTAACTTCAGCCAGGTGATGGCTCACCAGCAAAAGCGGGGCAGCGAGCCAATCAACAAACTGTATCCCGATCTTTCGAACATGGGTGCCTACAGTGCCTGGTCGTGGGGCGTCAGCCGTTTGATTGATGGATTGGAACTGGTGCAGGATGAGCTTCCGGTTGACTTGAAGCATCTGGCTATTACAGGCTGTTCATTTGCCGGAAAGATGGCGCTGTATGCTGCTGCATTTGACGAGCGCATTGTGCTGACCATTGCCCAGGAATCGGGTGGGGGCGGTGCGGCTGCCTGGCGGGTTTCGGAAACCTTGGGCAATGTCGAAACGCTTGGACGAACCAGCCATGTGTGGTTTATGGAAAGCATGTTTCAGTTTAGCAAGGCCGTATCAAAACTTCCCTTCGATCATCACGAACTGATGGCCATGGTGGCACCACGCGCCTTGCTGGTTCTTGGAAACCCCGATTATGAATGGTTGGCCGATGAGTCGGGCTATGTTTCGTGCCAGGCAGCCAAAAGGGTTTGGGAAACCTTTGGAATAGCTGACCGCTTTGGCTTCTCCATTGTCGGAAATCATGGGCACTGCCAGCTTCCGGATGTCCAGTATCCCGAAGTGGAAGCTTTTGTGGACAAGTTCCTGTTGGGTGACACAAACGCTGATACCGATGTTGAAGTTCACCCGTTTGATGAGGTGGATTATTCGAGATGGACCGCCTGGTGGGGAACCGGCAAACCGATTTTGAAGGAATTAGATTCGGATGAATAGTCAATTTTGTTGACGAGTCACAAAACTAAAATATGAAGACTGTGAATTACACATATGTACGAAAAATGATCATAAGCAGTGTGTTGGCACTGGCCTTTGTGTGCTTGTCAATTGCCACGATGGCCCAATATGGGCACACTTATGTTTCATTGGATGATGAGGTCGGTGGTTTCGCTATTTCGGGAGATCATCAGACAGCGCCCATTCTGATCGATGCGGACGATTACCCGGGAATAGCCGCTGTGGCCGGCTGGTTTGCCAACGATATAAAAATGGTTACAGGGCAGTCGCCAGAGATTCTTCAGTCCGAAATGCCCGGCACCGGTCAGGTGGTTTTGGTCGGAACAATCGGCAAAAACAAGTGGATCGACCAATTGGCAGCTGAAGGAAAACTGGATGTGTCGGACCTGAAAGGCCAGTGGGAGAAAAGCCTGACCCAGGTTGTTGAACATCCGTTTTCCGGAGTTGAAAAAGCACTGGTTTTGGCCGGAAGCGATAAGCGTGGAACCATTTATGCCATGTTGAATCTATCACGCGAAATGGGTGTTTCGCCCTGGTATTGGTGGGCCGATGTTCCGGTTGATCAGCACGAAGCCGTGTATGTCAGACCGGGCCGGTTTGTCACCGAAAGCCCGAAAGTGAAATACCGTGGCATTTTTCTGAATGACGAAGAACCTGCTCTTGGAGGCTGGGTTCGCGAAACCTTTGGCGGATTTAATCACAACTTCTATGAAAAGGTGTTTGAACTGATTCTTCGGCAACGAGGAAACTTTCTGTGGCCGGCCATGTGGGGCAAAGCTTTTTACGACGATGATCCGGAGAATGGGCGCCTGGCCGATGAACTGGGCATTGTGGTGAGTACTTCGCATCATGAACCTTTGGGCAAAGCCCATGTAGAATGGGACCGCTACGGATCGGGAGCCTGGGACTACAGCAAAAACCCCAAGGTGCTGACCGATTTCTGGACCCAGGGCATGGAGCGCATGAAAGACTATGAAACGGTGGTCACCGTTGGGATGCGTGGCGATGGCGACGAGGCCATGAGCGAGGGAACCAACATTGCCTTGTTAGAGAAGATTGTTCGCGACCAGCGCAAAATTATCAGCAAAGTAACCGGAAAAAAGGCGGAAGAAACGCCGCAGGTTTGGGCTTTGTACAAGGAAGTGCAAGACTACTACGATAAAGGTATGCGGGTGCCCGACGATGTGACTTTGCTGCTTTGCGACGATAACTGGGGCAATGTGCGCAAGTTGCCCGATTTAAATGCGCAGTCTCACCCCGGGGGATTCGGAATGTACTACCATTTCGACTATGTGGGTGGTCCGCGAAACTATAAATGGATCAACGTCAGTCAAATTCAGCGGGTTTGGGAACAAATGAACCTGACCTACAGCCATGGTGTTGACCGGATTTGGGTGGTGAACGTGGGCGATTTGAAACCGATGGAATATCCCATCAGCTTTTTTCTGGATATGGCCTGGGAACCCACCCGGTTCAATGCGCAGAATCTGTTGCAACATACAGAAGATTGGTGTGCCGAACAGTTTGGAGAAAAATATGCCAAGGAGGCAGCGCGCATCATTAATCTTTATACAAAATACAACCACCGGGTAACGCCCGAATTGCTGAACGCTAAAACCTACAGCCTGGAAAATTATAATGAGTTTGAGCGGGTACGCAACGACTATCGCGATCTGACCTTAGATGCTTTGCGCCTGTACAATTTCATTCCAAATAAATACAAAGATGCCTTCGACCAGTTGGTCCTTTTCCCGGCCAATGCCTGCTCAAACCTGTATGAAATGTATTATGCCGTGGCCAAAAACCATCAGCTGGCAGCTGAAAATAACCCAAAAGCAAACCATTGGGCTGATGTGGTGAAGGCGTGTTACGACCGTGATTCATTGCTCACTGTTCATTACAACCAGCAAATTGCTGATGGCAAGTGGAACCACACAATGGATCAGATCCGCATCGGTTATACTTACTGGCAGGAACCCCGGCAGCGAAAAATGCCCCAAGTAAAAAGAGTGGATGTGCCGGTTGTGCCCAATGAAGAACTGGTGTTCAAAGAAGCGGAAGGTTATGTGTCCATCGAAGCCGAAAACTTCCAGCTTTCACAAGGAACCGAAAAAATACGCTGGGAAGTGATTCCCGGTTTGGGCAAAACTGCTTCCGGTGTAACCACCTTTCCGCAAAACGAATATCCGCTAGAAAATGACCCGGTTTATCTGGAATATGCCATTAATTTTGAATCAACCGGAGAGTTTGACGTGCAGGTGCTGGTTTCAACCACACTGAATTTCAACGCCAACAAAGGCTTACGGTACGCCATTTCGTTTGATGGCGGCGAAGAACAAATTATCAATATCAACGGCGCGTATCGGGGCGAGTTGGGCGAATGGCAGGCTACCCGCATTAACCAAACATCAACCAAACATCCGATTGAAAAAGCCGGTTTGCACCGTTTGCGTATTCGTGTGCTGGAGCCCGGCATCGTGCTGCAAAAAATACTGATTGACACCGGAGGTTTGAAGCCCAGCTATTTGGGAGCACCTCAGAGTAAACGAATAAAACAATAAACAATGAATCAAAACAAGTTAGCTTTTAGCCTAATCGTACTCCTTCTGGTTGCCCTGATTCCATTTCAGTCGGAGGCAGCGGTAAAATTGCCCCGGCTGGTAAGTGATGGCATGGTTCTTCAGCGCGACCAGCCGCTGAAAATCTGGGGTTGGGCCGATCCTTCGGAAAAAATCAAAGTCGAATTCGTTGGGGAGAACTACCAAACCAAAGCAGATAAAAAAGGAAACTGGCAGGTGGAACTTCCGGCGATGAAAGCCGGCGGGCCTTATACGATGAAGATAAATGACATTGAAGTCAGCAATATTATGCTTGGCGACGTTTGGCTGGCTTCGGGTCAGTCGAACATGGAACTGCAAATTCGCCGGGTAATGGATTTGTACGCTGACGAAATCAGGCAGATTGACAATCCAAACATCCGGCTGTTCCGCTCGTCCACACGCAAGGAGCCAGATACGGCGCAGGCCGATTATCCCGATGGCTCGTGGTTGCCAGCAACGCCCGAAAATATCATGGACTTTTCGGCTGTCGCTTATTTCTTTGCCAATGAATTGTACCAAAAATATCAGGTGCCAATTGGCATGATCAGCACAGCCATTGGCGGCTCTCCTGCCGAAGCCTGGTTAAGCGAAGAGCCGGTAACGGAATACTTGGATCGATGGCTGGCCAATCAGGCCCGGGTTGATTCTATTCGAGCCAAACGCATAGCCGAAGAAGGCGAAACGCCTCCGTTTAACTGGGGATTGGAAGTCAATAAAAACGATCCGGGTGTTGGCCGTTGGTCAAAAGCGGACGTGGATGTTTCCGGCTGGCCCACCATTTCATTGCCGGGCTATTGGTCAGATAAAGGCGTGGAATTGCGCAACGGATCCATCTGGTTTTATAAGGAGTTTGAAGTGGCCGATTCGCTGGCTGCAAAGGAAGCCATTCTTCGCCTGGGACGCATCATCGACAGCGACTCGGCCTTTGTGAACGGCACTTTTGTGGGCACCATTTCCTACCAATATCCTCCGCGAATTTACTCGGTACCGGAGGGCGTATTGAAGTCCGGAAAAAATAAGTTGATGGTTCGCGTGTTTAGCCAGGGTGGACGCGGTGGTTTTGTGGAAGAAAAACCTTACGAATTGCGCATCGGTTCGCAAACCATTGATCTGACCGGCGATTGGAACTATCATGTCGGTGCGGTGCTGAACCCGCCTCGTGGACTGGGCGGCGGCGGATTTAAGCCTGGTGGTTTGTACAACAGCCTGATTCATCCGGCGCTGGCTTACAGCCTGAAGGGCGTGATTTGGTACCAAGGTGAAACCAATGCCGGACGCGGAATGGAATACCGGCAGCTTTTCAAGGATTTGATTACCGACTGGCGCGAGCAATTCGAACAGCCCGAGCTGCCGTTTTTGTTTGTGCAACTGGCCAATCTCGGAATCCCAAATAAACAGCCGGTTGAAAGTGGCTGGGCCACCCTGCGCGATGCCCAACGCCGGGCGCTGGAGTTGCCAAACACGGGCATGGCCGTGGCGTTCGACCTGGGCGAGTGGAATGACATTCATCCGCTAAACAAGAAAGAAGTTGGGCGCAGGCTGGCTTTGGAAGCGCAACGCGTGGCCTATGGCGATGACGAGGTGGTGAGTGCCGGTCCGCTTTTTCAGTCGATGAAGGTGGAGGACGGAAGCATTGTGCTCACCTTTTCGTCGGTTGGCTCCGGTTTGTTTAGCAACAGCTATTTGCAGGGATTTCAAATTGCGGGAGAAGATGGCCGTTTCGTGTGGGCCAATGCGGTGGTACTTTCAAAAAATACAGTGAAGGTTTGGAGCCGGGAGATTAGCGAGCCAGTTGCGGTGCGCTATGCCTGGGATGATAATCCCGCAGAAGCCAATCTGAAAAACAAGGAAGGGCTGCCTGCGTCACCATTTACAACTGAAGATTAAAAACCAATAATTAATAACTACTTAAATGAAAACAACTTCTCAGAAAGTTTCGGTTCTTGAAAAAATAGGTTACAGCTTGGGCGACCTGGCTGCCAACTTGATTTTTCAAACCTTGATGACCTTTTTAGCCTTCTTTTACACCGATGTTTATCGGATTCCACCGGCAACGGCTTCGGCCATTATTTTTGCCGGTGGAATGCTTGGCGCCTTTTTTAATCCGGTGATGGGAATTATTGCTGATCGGACCAATACCCGATGGGGCAAATTTAGACCCTGGATTTTATGGACGGCCGTTCCTTTTGGGGTGATTGCCATTCTGGCGTTTAGCACGCCCAATTTTAGTCCGGGTGGAAAAGTGGCCTACGCGCTGATCACCTATATTTTGCTGGTGATTGTGTACTCGGCCAACAACCTGCCTTATGCTTCGCTCAGCGGCGTTTTAACCGGCGATATGGCCGAGCGTAACAGCATTTCGAGCTTTCGTTTTGTGGCGGTCATGGTTGCCCAGTTTATTGTGCAGGGCCTGTTGCTGCCGTTGGTGCTTATTTTGGGCGATGGCGACAAAATCAAAGGTTTCGAAAACACCATGACCTTGTTTGCGGTTACGGGCGTCATCTTTTTTATCATTACCTTCCTGACCACCAGGGAACGTGTCATTCCCAATCCGCAGCAGAAATCGAGCATTAAGGAGGATTTGGGCGATTTGTTTAAAAATAAACCCTGGATTGCCATGCTCATCATCACGATTTTCATTTTCATTACCCTGTCACTTAAAGGGGGGATGTACGTGTATTATTTCGAAAATTACCTGAGTGAGCAACATTTGGCCGATTTCCTGGAAAACATTGGATTTAACGGATTTATTGATGGGCTGAATGGCGTATTGGTCAGCATGGGACTGCACGGTTTTACCTGGCCCGAAGATGCGCCAACATCCGGTTTTAGCTTGTTCAACGCCGGCGGAATCATCATGATGATCGTGGGCATTACGGTGTCCAAAACACTGGCCGACCGATTTGGCAAGCGCGATGTGTTTGGTGTGAGCTTGTTTTTGTCGGCTTTGTGTTTGCTGGTGTTCTATTTCTATGCTCCACATTCCATTGCGCTGGTGTTCATTTCGCAATTGGCACACGGATTCTTCTATGGAATTGGAACACCCCTGCTGTGGGCCATGATTGCCGATGTGGCCGACTATTCGGAATGGAAGAACAACCGAAGAGCGACAGCCATTATTTTTTCGGCCATGATTTTTGGGCTGAAAGCTGGCCTGAGCATCGGTGGAGCACTGGTTGCCGGAATTCTGGCACTTTATGGATACAGCGAAGAGTTGGCCACCCAGTCGCCCGAGGCAATCAATGGCATCAAACTGTCGCTGAGCGTGTATCCGACCCTGACGTTTTTCATCGCGGTAGCCTGTCTGTTCTTCTACGAAATCAACAAAAAGAAAGAAGTTGAAATTCAGGAAGCACTAATGTTCCGCCGTACGGAAAACCTGCAATAGGTTAACAACAAGAAGAAATTAATTACAAATTGAAATAACACTATTACTTAAATTGGATTATTATGAAAAAAATAGAATTAGTCGCGTTATTCCTGCTGACAGCGGTTTTGTTTGTCGGGTGCACTGCTCAACAAAGTGCCAAAAAAGAGCCAAGCTTGAAAGACGCTTTGGCTGGTAAATTCCATATTGGCACTGCTTTGAATGCCAACCAAATTACCGGAAGAGACTCAGCCGGCGTTCGGGTTGTTAAAGAACAATTCAACGCGATAGTCGCTGAAAACTGCATGAAGAGTGGCGAAATCCAGCCCAGGGAAGGTGAGTTTGACTTCTCGTTGGCCGACCAGTTTGTTGACTTTGGCGTTGAAAACGACCTGTTTATCACCGGTCACTGTTTGATCTGGCACTCACAGGCTCCACGTTGGTTTTTCACCGATGCTGAAGGGAACGATGTGTCGCGTGAGGTGATGATCGAGCGAATGAAAACGCATATTTATACGGTAGTCGGCCGTTACAAGGGGAAAATTAAAGGCTGGGACGTGGTGAACGAAGCCATTATGGAAGACGGCAGTATGCGTAACAGCAAGTTTTATCAAATTGTAGGTGATGATTTCATCAAGCTGGCTTTTCAGTTTGCCCATGAAGCTGATCCTGATGCGGAATTGTACTACAACGATTACAACGAGTGGTACCCCGGAAAACGTGATGCGATTGTGCAAATGGTTCGCAGCTTGAAAGCCGATGGCGTCCGCATTGACGGAATCGGCATGCAAGGGCATGTGGGCATGGACAGCCCGTCGTTGGAAGACTACGAAGCGGCCATGGTGGCCTATGCCAACGAAGGCATGAAAGTGATGGTGACCGAGTTGGATATGTCTATTCTGCCAAATCGCAGACGCGATGTGGGAGCAGATATCTCAACAAATATTGAATATCAACAGGAATTGAACCCTTATACCGACGGCGTGGTTCCTCAGGAAAAACAAGACGAGTGGGACGCTCGCATGCTGGACTTCTTCAATTTGTTTTTGAAGCACTCGGACGATGTGACCCGGGTAACTTTGTGGGGTGTGGCAGATGGCGATTCGTGGAAAAACAATTTCCCGGTTCGCGGACGTACCGACTACCCGCTGCTATTTGACCGGAACCATGAGCCAAAAACGGCCGTGGCAAAAATTATTGAAGCAGCAACCAAACAGTAGGGTCATCCCGAACTTGTTTCGGGATCTCTTGCCACGAAAGGGAGATCCTGGAACAAGTTCAACCTGATCAATGAAAAATAGAGAAGATTGCGAGACCCGTGGGGTAGCACCCACGGTTATTCAAAATGAAACCCATTCGGGATTTTTAGTAAGTACAAGTCCGAAGGACTTCAAGATGATAAGCCTCCGGTGAAACCGGAGGTACATAAACAACATGCTTGAGAACTTGAGAACCCCAAAGTGGGTTCAATAAATTGAAAAAACAAACGTATGAAAAAAGCAAGATACCTGGTGCCGGACTTGTACACTGCCGATCCGGCCGTACATGTTTTCAACGGCAAACTATATATTTACCCGTCGCACGATGTGGAGTCGGGCATTCCGGAGAACGATAACGGCGATCATTTCGATATGCGCGATTATCATATTTTCTCGATGGATGATGTAGAAGGCGAAGTGACCGACCATGGGGTGGCTCTTGATGTGAAGAACATTCCCTGGGCAGGACGCCAGTTGTGGGATTGCGATTGCGCCTGCAAAGACGACAAGTATTATTTGTACTTTCCGCTGAAAGACCAGACCGACATTTTCCGCATCGGCGTGGCCATCAGCGACAAGCCCGAAGGACCATTCGTTCCACAGGAAGCGCCTATGAAAGGCAGCTACTCCATTGATCCGTGCGTGTTTGAAGAAGACGGTTCGCACTACATGTACTTTGGCGGTCTGTGGGGCGGACAGCTGCAGCGCTACCGCAACAACAAAGCCATTGAGTGCGGGCACGAACCCAAGGACGACGAGGCGGCCTTGCCGGCCAGAATCGTGAAGCTGAGTGACGATATGCTCGAATTTGCTGAAGAACCGCGCGAAATTGTCATCCTCGACGAAAATGGCGACGTGTTGAAAGCCGGCGATCACGACCGTCGTTTTTTCGAAGCTTCGTGGATGCACAAATACCAAGGCAAATACTACTTTTCCTACTCCACCGGCAATACGCACCAGCTGTGCTACGCCGTGGGCGACAATCCTTACGGACCTTTTACCTACAAAGGGGTTATCCTGACACCGGTTGTGGGCTGGACAACCCATCATTCGATTGTTGAATTCAAAGGCAAATGGTATTTATTCCATCACGACAGTGTGCCTTCGGGTGGTAAAACCTGGCTGCGCAGCATGAAGGTGGTGGAGCTGGAATACAACGAAGACGGCAGCATCAAAACCATTGACGGCGGCGGGGAATAGGATCATACGTATTTGTTGGCGTGTGAGAGAATAGAAATCAAACAAGAAATAAGAAACAAGAAATAAGGAAGCCAAACAGCATGGAGCCTTGGTATTTGGCTGTTTCTTATTTCTTGTTCGTTATTCGATATTTCAAAGTTAGAACTGAATGGCGCTGGCAGTTAACGTTTTTAGGTTTTGGACTATTCGTTACAATATTGAATCAGCTGAACCAGGCCTTCTTCCTTTTTAAGTTTCAGCTTTTGTTCTTTGGCATAATTTTCAATAGCGGGTTTGTGCACTTTCAGTTTTTCGAGCAAATCTTTGTGGTTGCGCACCGTTTCCGGAGTTTGTTCTCCCACCGCAAGCAAGTATTGATCATCCTGCCGGGTAAAGCGGTTCGGTTGCGCTTCCTGAAAGCCAATGGTCTTGGTGGCCGGCTTAAAATCGACCTGGTACCTTTTGTAAAGCCGGAAATCGCCGTCAACGACCAGCTGCAGAACGCCATGTTCGGTGTTCCCCCGATCGATGTAGTTTTCGATGGAGAATAATTCGCCACCAAGGTTAAATTCGAATTTCTTGTTGGCATCGTCAATAACCAAAACTCGTTCCTGGGCACTCACAAATTCCATCTGATCAGAATAGATGTTGTACCTCAGCGGAACTTCTTCAATCAAAATCGTGTCGTTAATAAACACATCTCCCCGAACAAATTCTTCATTCAAATAGGCGGTTCCTTCAATATTGGCGTAGCTCGGGTTATTAAAATCTTTGGATTTATTCTTCTCAAACGACATCAGGTCTGACAGCGAACTCAGGTCAGTAATGGTAAATGTTTGCGAAAATGCCACGGAACTAAAGGCCAGGCACAGTGTAAAAAGAAATGCCATTCTCATAAGTCAATAGGTTTTAAGTGATTTGATTTTACGTTTCCGCTTTAAAATTAAGGTGTTTGAAAGGAAAAGTGTTTCAATATTAGATATTTTAATTCATCATATGAATAATTGACATGTTGAAATGAGGATTTGAACGGCCATGAAACCTTGGCTTGGTAAAGCATCGTTAGCCGATTTGTTTTATGTTTGGGTTCAGGACTGTCATGTCGGTTTCACGCGACCAAAGCTTTGCTCTGTTGTTGAAAATAGTCGTACAGTTTGATGGCTGGTGCATCAAAAATATATAAATTGTGAGTTCAAGTTCAAAATGCAAATAATGATTTGTGCTGATGAATGTTAGTTTGGAAAATGTAAAAGCTTTTGAATTGTTCTTTAAAAGGAATTATCATCTTTCCTGTCTGGTTGCCCTTCGATATGTGAAAAGCCCGGAGGTTGCAGAGGATATTGTGCAAGAAACGTTTTTGTATTTATGGCAGAAGCGGGCAGAGTTGAAGATTACCAGAAACCTGAAAAGCTATTTGCTAAATGCCGTAAAGAATCGAAGTATCAACTATTTACAACGCGAACGCCAGTTTGATGAACTAACTGATAGCGGGTTCTTAGTCAGTTTTGATGAAGAATCGGAAGCTCAACATGCTGAAGATGAGCTTGCAGTTCAAATAGCTTCTTCCATTGAGTTTCTCCCCAGCCAGTGTAAGAAAATTTTCCTTTTGGCCTATCAGGACAACCTGACTTACAGCGAAATTGCTACCACCCTTAGCCTGTCAAAAAATACAGTCAAAACCCAAATGGGAATCGCCTATAAAATTTTACGCACGCAATTAAAAAGCTTTGTTTTCAGCCTTTTTTATTTTTTCAACTTAAAGAAGTGTTGAATTTTAAAAGACATTTAATGAGGTGTTTAAGTCCTTGTTCTTGTTTTTTTCTTTAAAAAGTTGATATTTTTTTCACCCTCTTGCCGGGTTCTTGTGTCTTAGCTATAGCATGAAAGAAATGGATCAAAATAGATGGGAGACCTGGGCATCGCTGTTGCATGGTGAGGTGTCGGAACCGGAAATCGATTCCGGCTTGGATGAAGTGGGTGAAAAAGAGCTGAAAATCGGACATCGGATCTATCACAGCCGGGAGAAGGTCGCGCAAGTAAGGAAACTAAAACCAGCGGAATCGGCTTGGGCTGAATTGGAGAAAAGCCTTTCCACGCCCCGGGCGTGGTGGAAGGAAGCCTTAAAATATGCCGCTGTTTTTATCATTGCATTTTTAACTGCCGGCGGAGCATTTTGGTTTTATCAAACCGGTGCTGTTGAAAATGAAAGCTGGGCGAGTATCTCAGCGCCCAATGGACAGATTTCGAATGTAACCCTTTTTGATGGTACCAATGTTTGGCTCAATGCTGGCTCAACGCTCACCTACAAACAATCATTCAATCTAAATAATCGCGAAGTAGTTTTGGACGGAGAAGCCTTATTCTCAGTTACTAAAAACGAAAAATCGCCCTTCATTGTGCATGCCGGTGCTTCTGAAATTCAGGTTCACGGGACGCAGTTCAACGTGAAAGCTTATGCAAACGATTCGAAAATTGCCACGGTTTTGGTTGAAGGCGAGGTTGAGTTTCGGGCTGGTCAACAAGCGTTGATGATGGTTCCGGGAGAACAGGTTTTGTTTTCGAAGAATACCGGACAGCTGGAAAAAAACAAGGTTGACATCGCGGAACACATTGCCTGGAAAGGCGGGAAAATCTACTTTAATGATGAAACGCTCTTTGCGTTGGCCCAGCAACTTGAGCGCTGGTACGAAGTGAAGTTTGCTTTTGCGTCGGACGAACTGAAGTCGTATCGATTTACCGGGGTCATCAACAAGGAAAGATCGCTGGAGTACACGTTGAAGATCATTCAGGAAATCAGGAAGGTAAAATTTGAATTTAATAAAGAACAGATTTTGATTAAAGATGAATAATGAAAGCCGGATCATGTTGGTCACAGATCCGGCCTCAAAATAAACTATTACCCGTTTTAGCAGAACTGGTATTAGCAAGTTTAACACTCAAATACAAACCTATGAAAAAAAATCAGATTTATCCGCCTGAGCGGAAAAGGTATTTAACGCCTAAACTTTTGTTAAGTATGAAACTAACAGTCCTACTATTCTTGATCAGCATTCTGGGTGTAACGGCCAATACTTACTCGCAGCAGAGTAAGTTTGACATGGATTATACGAATGTTGCGATCAAAGATGTCATCACGGAAATCAAAGCACGGAGCGATTTTCAATTCTTTTACAGCAACGATGACTTTGATGTTAACCAAAAAGTGAATGTGCAGGTCAGCGATGCCAGTGTGGCGGAAGTGTTGGATCAACTTCTTGGCTCCCTGGATGTGACCTACAAAATTGTGGACAAGTCGGTAATTATCTCGAAAAATGATATGAGATGGTCGTTTGATCAGCGCATCCAGCAACCGAAAACCGTTTCGGGTACGGTTACCGACGTCACCGGAGATCCTTTGCCTGGGGTTACAGTCGTTGTGAGAGGTACAACGAATGGGACCATTACCGATTTTGATGGAAATTATGCCCTGTCCAATGTTCCGGAAGAAAGCACTTTGGTTTTCTCATTCGTCGGAATGGAGAACCAGGAGCATCCTGTTGCAGGGCAGTCGGTTATTGATGTGGTTCTTGAATCCAAGGTTTCGGATATTGAAGAAGTTGTTGTTGTGGGATATGGCGTTCAACGCAGAGAAGCCGTGACCGGTTCAGTGGCCTCAATAGCCGGTGAATCGTTGCGCGATATTCCCGCGTCCAATTTCACGCAGGCCCTGCAGGGCAGGCTGCCAGGGGTGGAGTTTGCGCAAACTTCAACGCGGCCCGGTGCCACCATGCAAATCCGCATCCGCGGCACCCGTTCGCTGACCGCCAGTAACGACCCCTTGATTGTGCTTGACGGAATTCCTTTTGTTGGGTCGATTAATGAAATCAACACCAATGACATCAAAAGCATGGATATTTTGAAAGATGCTTCAGCAACCGCCATCTACGGTTCGCGCGGTGCGAATGGTGTGATTTTAATAACCACCAACAAAGGAAAACAAGGCCAGAAGGCACAAATCACCTATAACGGGCGCCAGGGTGTGAGTAAAGTTTTTGCCAAATACCCGATGATGAATGGCCCGGAGTTTATTGCGCTTCGCGCAGCTAGGGGCCAGTTTACAAACGGACCCGATGAGTTTGATGAAATCAACACCGACTGGCAAGACATGTTTTTCAGAAACGGAAACCAGGGAAGCCACGACATCGGACTCTCTGGTGGTACTGCAACAGGAACCTACAGTTTTAACATTGGTTACCTTCAGGATCAGGGCGTAATACCCACAAACCAGTTTACGCGCTATAGTTTGCGCAGTTCGGTTGATCAGGAAGTTGGCAAGTATGTCCGCTTCGGTTTCAATTCAAACAACAACTACAACTTTACTGAGGGCAACCAGATTGGTCTGTATGGCGTGTTAAGCATGTCGCCGATTGCCGACCCGTACAATGAAGACGGCACTTTGAGAAGAACCATCAGAATGCCTTTGGATGAGCAATATACCATTACAAGAGATGTGGTTGAAGGATTGGAAGATGAATGGCTGGAACACAACAGGGGATTTGCCACTTACAACTCGGTTTATGGCGAAGTGAAAATTCCATGGGTTGAGGGCCTGAAATTCCGTGCCACACTCGGTCTGGATTTTATTCAGACAAACAACGGAAGCTACACGGCCGAAGGCGTAAACAGCAGTAATCCGGATACCGAGTCTACGGCATCAATCAGCAATTATCACACCTACCATTGGACCATTGAAAACCTGCTGACCTACGATCGTATTTTTGCGGACAAACACCGGGTGAATGTCGTTGGACTATACTCAGCCGAACAAAATACCAGCTTTAACTCAGGCACCAATGCAAAAGGCATCCCTTCGGAGTCTTTCCAGTATTACAGTTTGAGTAATTCTCTTGGTGAAATTACAACAACCAACCCTGCTGACGGTGGCTATACGCAAACGGGATTAGTATCCTACATGGGGCGTGTGATGTACGAATATAGCGACAAGTATATGCTGACCGCAACGGTTCGTACCGATGCTTCATCAAGGTTGGCCGAAGGACACAAGTGGCATACCTATCCGGCCGTTTCTGCCGGATGGAATATCAAGAATGAGCCGTTTATGCAAGACTTCCGGACCTTAGACCGGTTGAAGCTCCGCGTTGGTTACGGACAAACTTCCAACCAGGCCGTTGGGGCATTCAGTACCCTGGGCCGCTTGACTTCGAGGAACTACAACTTTGGCGATGCGACTTATGCAACAGGCTATTATGTAACCCAATTGCCGAACCCCAATTTGGGATGGGAGTACTCTGAAACCTGGAACTATGGCGTGGATTTTGCCTTGCTGAAAAACCGCCTGTCGGGAACCCTTGAATACTATGTAACGAACACCAAAGACATTTTGCTGGGCCTTGGCTTGCCCCGCACATCGGGAGTAAGCAGCTATACCGCTAATATTGGCGAAACGCAAAACAAAGGTGTCGAACTTTCGCTGAATGGCACGATTCTGAACAATGTGAATGGATGGACCTGGGAAGCTGGTCTTAACTTCTATACAAACAAGAATGAACTGGTCGCCCTTGCTTCCGGACAGGAGCGGGACGAAGGTAACGCTTGGTTTGTTGGTTACAGTATCAATTCAATTTTCGATTATGAACGGGTAGGCTTGTGGCAGGAAAACGATCCGCACCGCGATATCCTCGAACCCGGTGGTAACGCCGGTATGATTAAGGTGAAATACACAGGTGATTATAACAGTGATGGCACGCCCGTGAGGCAAATCGGACCCGATGACAGGCAGGTTCTGGAAGTAGATCCAGATTTCCAGGGAGGTTTTAATACCCGGGTAGCTTACAAAGGTTTTGACCTGAGTTTGATAGGAAGCTTCCAAAGCGGTGGAATTCTCGTCAGTACCCTTAACGGACCAAGCAGCTACCTTAATTTGATGACCGGACGACGGGGGAACATTAAAGTGGACTACTGGACGCCTGAGAACACCGGTGCCAAGTATCCAAATCCAGCTGGTGTGATCAGTGGAGACAACCCGAAGTACCTTAGCACGATGGCCTACTTCAATGGTTCGTTCCTCAAAGTACGGAATATTTCTCTGGGCTATGATTTCAGCCAATCATTACTCAAAGCTTCAGGGGTGAGTATGCGCATTTATGCTACTGTACAGAATCCGTTTGTGATGTTCTCCGACTTCAATAAAGAAATGGGATTGGATCCCGAAACCAACTCACGCGGAGACCAAAACGTAGCAACAGGTGGTTACAATAACCGGATCCTAACGGTAGGCTTTAATTCGCCATCAACCCGAAACTACATCATTGGAGTTAATTTGACATTTTAAATAGATGAAAACGATGAAATACATAAATATAAAAACGATCATAGGAACAGTCCTATTGACGGTATTTTCGATAGGTTGTTCTGATATTCTGGATGAAGAACCACGCAGTATCTTTGAACCTGGTTATTTCCAGACCGAAAAAGGTGTTAATGGAGGTCTGACAGCACTGTATGCGCACCTGCGCTTCATTTACGGCAATGCTTACTATTATAACTCAGGTGTAACCGGTACCGATGAAGCAACCTATGCACAAAGTGCTGACGGCAATTTTAAGGTGATGGACATTAGCGGGCAGGGGAATATTACATCCACGGAGACCGGCGGGATCGGTACTTTGTGGGATCATGCATTCCCGGCAATCAACACCGCTTCGGGTATTATTGAAAATGCCGAAGGAGTTGGCCTCGATGCATCTTTAATAGCTGAAGCACGGTTTTTTAGAGCATTCGACTATTTCCAGTTGGTGCAGGTTTTTGGAGGGGTGCCTTTAGACCTGGGTGCGGGCGAATTGAAATTCAACACCGCGCCTGTAAGGGTATCTGTGCGCAATACCGTACCCGAGGTTTACACCAAAGCCATCTTCCCCGACCTGCTGACAGCGGTAAACGACTTACCGGAAGTTGGACGTTTGACGGGTACCGTAACCAAAACTGTGGCACGCCTGTTTTTGGCCAAAGCTTACCTTACCTACGGTTGGTGGCTGGAAAATCCAAACAATATACCTACTTATCCTGAAGCTCCCCGCACGGACCCCGACGGACATGATGCATCGTGGTATTTTCAACAGGCGTACGATGTGGCGACTACCGCTATTGACAATCCGGGTCCTTACGGCCTCATGCCAACATTTTATGAACTCCATGTGGGCGGAAACGAACGTAACCAGGAGATGTTGTTTTATGCCGACCATACCGAAACCAGCGAGAAGTATAATGGCGCGAGCCTGACGTATGGCAACGGAGGCGACGCGGATAACTTTGCAGCCTGGATGATGACCTGGAACTATACGGAAATCAGAAGCGCCACAAGTCCGGATGGCACGGGTTCAGTGGGTACCGTTTTGCGTGAAGCATCTCAGGATCTTGGTCGCCCGTGGACACGTATGTGCCCGACCATTGAAGCGTATGTAAATACTTTTAGCAACAAAACGGAGGATTCGCGTTTCGATGCTTCTTTCACGAATGTATACCGTGGCAACTGGCCGCTCAATAACGACAATACCGAATTCTACTATGGTGCAAACGGCTTAAAAGTTTATCCGGGCGATCCCATACTAACCTTTCTGCCCGAAGAACCTGCTACGCCAATTAGCTATCCTACCGGAGCAGGGCCAAGCAATGTTGGCGGCGGAACTTTGCCGGGAAGAGCTGATTATGTGATTTCGCCAAGCGGAATTAGCCGGGTGGTCTATCCCGGAACCTGGAAGATGAGTACTTACCGCACTGACAATGCCGGTACTTTGGGACAACCGAATGCTGCGGTCACCCGTCCCTTTAATATTGCGAAGTTCTCCGAACTCTACTTTGTTGCTGCCGAAGCAGCAGTGAAAGGCGCTACCACAAAATCAGGTCAAAGTGCAAGAGAACTGATCAATGTGATCCGAGCACGCGCCGGAAAGTGGAGCTTCGACAGGTTTAACAATGTAGAGCGGGTGGAGGACAACAGCGCGGCCATGATCGCTGCAACGCCGGAAACAATCGACATCGATTATATTCTCGAAGAAAGATCACGCGAATATTATGGCGAAGGGTTCCGTTGGTTCGATTTGGTACGCACTCAAAAATGGACCGAATTGGCTTCGACATACACCATCGCGTCAAGCCCCAAGGGCGATCATGATGCGCAAACCTTTACGCGTAGTATTCAACCTTATCATTACCTGCGTCCCATTCCACAGAGCCAGATTGATGGTATGGAAATGACCGATGCAGAAAAAGATGCCTATCAAAACCCAGGATATTAATCATCTGCTTCAACCGTTTTGATCAACACAACGAACTTCTCAGCCACGAATTGATGGCTGGGAAGTTTTTTTGTTCCTTCTGAATATCCAAAGAACTGTTTGTTTCCATCAGAAATTCATTACTGAGGTGCTCAAATGGTTGCCCTTGACTGTTTTTCCCTTTGTCTTTCTACCTTGCCTTGTCCGACGATTCCCTTACAACCAGCCGGGTCTTTAGGGTCACTGTTTTGGGACTTTGTTTCGAGTTGAGTTGGTCGAAAAAAAGCCGTGCAGCTTCAACTCCCATTTCATAGGTCGGATGCGTGATGGAGGTGAGTGGCGGGTCAACCACCGTCGCGTGAAATTCGTCCGTAAAACCTACCAGTCCCATGTCGTTTGGAATTTGCAGTTGGTGTCGCTTGATTTCCTTCATGGCAGCAAAGGCTACCGTGTCGTTAATGCCAAAAACCGCGTCGGGTGGGTTGGGCAGGTTTAGCAGCCTGTTCATGGCCTGGCGAGCCGAGTCATGGCTGAGGTTGCACTGCTCAATCAAATCCGCATCAACAGGAAGCTGGCACGATTCCAGCCCGGCAATATATCCGGCCAGTCGTTCGCGTGAGATATTGAGCTGCTCCGGCCCTGAAATAAAAGCAATTCGTCGATAGCCCTGCTCTGCAAAATGCCGGGTAATCTTTTTCGAAGCATCGGTATTATCTGCCGTAACCGACGACACCTGGTCCTGCAAGCACACCCGGTCGAAGAATACCAGGGGAATGTTTTCGGCCAGCAAACTTTTAAAGTGGCTGGTTTCACGGGTTTCCTGACTCATGCAAATAATCAGGCCTTCGACCCGGGCTTTCAGCAAATTTTCAATCGATTCCTTTTCTTTTTCATACGACTCATTCGAGCTGGCCAGTAAAATAAAATAGCCTTTTTCTTTGGCAAAACTCTCAATACCGGCAATGATGGAAGCGTAAAAGTGGGTGACCAAATCGGGAACAATCACACCAATCATCCGGGTTTCCTGTTTCAATAATCCCATGGCCAGCGGGTTCGGACTGTATTTTCGGGCCAGAGCCAGTTGCTTCACTTTCTCTTTCATCTCGCGGCTGATATCCGGGTGGTCCTTCAATGCCCGCGAAACGGTTGAGATGGAAACCTTCAGTTCTCTGGCCAAATCTTTTAAGGAGGTGTGTCTGTTGCCCATGATTATTTGTATTCAACACAAAAATAGCTTTTTCTTTTGGTTGAAGTTTGGTCAGCCCATCTTGTGTTTAAGAACATTTTAATTTTTCCGCAAAGCTTTCCGCAAAGCTTTGCATGCAGATAGCTGGATATGTTGTCTTTAACAGAAGGGTGATTTATTGGATATTTACATCTATAATCCAACCTACGATGAAATTTAAACGCTATTGCAAAACGCTGCTGTTGGAAAATAATCCGCAGTTGATTGAAGCCTACAAAGAAGTTCATGCACCCGGAAATACCTGGCCCGAAATTGCGCTGGGAATGAAAGCAGTTGGCATTCTGGACATGGAAATTTACATCCACGAAAATCGCCTGTTTATGATTATGGACACGGTGGCCGATTTTGACCATGACCAGGCGATGACTGCGCTGGCCGGAATGCCGCAGCAATCGGAGTGGGAGGCTTTTGTATCCCGTTTTCAGGTGACCAGCAAAGAGGCCAGCGCCAACGAAAAATGGGTGCTGATGGAACGCATTTATGAGCTGGATCAGTCGGCGGAATATCAGGCAAAGGATGGGCAGCAAAAACAAATAAACTAACAGGATGAATTCAAGACAATTGGGAAGCTCAGGTATAACTTGTCCCCCGGTAATCTACGGAACAAGCTTCCTTGGAAATCTTTACCGCGAGTTGAGCGAAACGGAAAAGCTGGCCTTGATCCGCGAATGGTTCCGGGTGGCCGATGGCCGGGTGATGATTGATACAGCCGGTAAATACGGCGCTGGATTGGCCCTGGAGGTCATTGGGCAGGGGCTGCAAAAGCTGGGCATTACACCGGAACAAATCTCCATCAGCAACAAGCTGGGCTGGTATCGGGTGCCTTTAACCACGAAAGAGCCAACCTTTGAACCAGGCGCTTGGGCCAAGCTGAAATACGATGCCGTTCAGAAAATTAGCTACGACGGCATTCTGGAATGCTGGCAACAAGGTTGTGACCTTCTTGGCGGAAACTACAAACCCGAACTGGTATCGGTACATGACCCGGACGAATACCTGGAAGCCGCAAGCGATGAAGCCGACCGGAAACAACGCTTGAATGATGTGCTGGGCGCTTACCGTGCCTTGTTTGAACTGAAGGAAAAAGGTGAAGTAAAGGCTGTTGGCATTGGCTCAAAAGACTGGCTGGTGATTAAAGAACTTTATCAGCAAGTGAAATTCGACTGGGTGATGTTTGCCAATAAATTTACGATTTATCATCATCCGAAAGAGATTCTTGATTTTATGAAGCAGTTGCACGAAGATGGGGTGGGGATCATCAATTCGGCCATATTTAATGCCGGCTTTTTAACCGGTGGCGACTTTTTTGATTACCGGCTTGTTGATCCGCGAAGTGAGGCCGACCGACCTTTGTTTGACTGGCGAAACCGGTTTTTTGCCGTATGCCAAAATTTTGCAATTGAACCCGGCGATGCCTGCCTGAAGTTTGCCTTGTCGGCACCTCAGATTACAGCGGTTGCCCTCAATCCGAGCAAACCAAAACGAATGGCCCGCAACAAGGTCATTCTCGAAGAAACTTATCCGGCCGAGTTTTGGAAAACCCTGAAAAAGGCGGGAATTATTGATCCGGAGTATCCCTACTTGTAAATAGTTTAACGATGATTATTGATACACACCATCATTTTTGGAACTACAACCCGGTTGATTTTGACTGGATTGATGACGATATGGGTTCTATTCGAAAAAGTTTTCTTCCGAAGAATTTGAAAGAGACGATTTCGGGAACCGATGTGCAGGGCGTCGTTTCGGTACAGGCCCGGCAATGCCTGGAAGAAACCGACTGGCTGCTGAAAATGGCCCAAGCGCATGATTTTATCAAAGGCATTGTGGGCTGGCTGCCATTGGCTTCGGAACACATTCATCAGGTTTTGGAGCAATATTCCGGAAGTCCCTGGCTGAAGGGTGTCCGGCATGTGGTGCAGGGAGAACCTGATCCGGAGTTTATATTGGGAAAAGATTTTAACCGGGGAATTTCTGCTCTAAAAAATTACGGGCTGGTATACGATATCTTGATTTTTGAACATCAATTGCCCAACACGATCCGTTTTGTGGACCAGCATCCGCAACAGCAGTTTGTGGTCGATCATATTGCAAAACCCAAAATCAAGAAAAATGAAACAGAACCCTGGGCCAGAAATATGAAAGAGCTGGCCCGGCGCGACAATGTGAGCTGCAAAATCAGCGGCATGGTCACCGAAGCCGACTATAAAAGCTGGACCGAAGAGCAACTTCGTCCCTATTTCGAAGTGGTGCTCGACGCTTTTGGCCCTTCGCGCCTAATGTACGGATCTGATTGGCCGGTGTGCCTGGTCGCAACCAGCTACTCAGATTGGTTAAATCTTGTGAAGGACCTGTTGTCGGGTTTGAGTCCGGACGAACAGGAACAGATTTTCAGCAAAAACGCGAGGCATTTTTATCATCTGGATTGATTATTCCCGAGCAATCGGGACTCCCTGCGGTCGCTAGCATCTAACATTCCCGAGCAATCGGGACTCCCTACGGTCGCTAGCATCTAGTATCAAACATCTAGTATCAAGTATCAACTATCAAGAATCTAGTATCTAACATCAAGTATCAAGTATCAAGCATCAAGTATCAAGTATCAAGCATCAAGTTATCTAACATCAAACTATAATGAAAGCAATTGAAATAACACAAGCCGGTGAAATGAAGATGGTCGTTCGTGAGATGCCACAAACCGGTGCGGAAGATATTCTGTTAAAACTGAGCTATGTCGGACTGTGCGGCTCCGACTTAAGTACTTACCTGGGAAAAAATCCGCTGGTGCAATTTCCGCGGATTCCGGGACACGAAATTTCCGCAGTCATTGAAAGTGTGGGTGCCGAGGTGCCGGCTACTTTTCAGCCGGGGCAGCAGGTAACCGTGGTTCCTTATACCAATTGCGGAGAATGCAGCTCGTGTAAGCAAAAAAGGTTTAATGCCTGTCGTTACAATCAAACCCTGGGCGTTCAGCGCGACGGAGCCATGGCCGAATACCTGGCTGTTCCCTGGCAAAAAGTGTTGGCTGATGAACAGTTGTCAGCCGTTCAGCTGGCCCTGGTGGAACCACTGACTGTTGGATTTCACGCTGTGGACAACGGGAAGGTGACCGATTCGGATACGGTGGTTATTTTTGGCTGTGGCATGATTGGCAGTGGTGCGATTGTCCGAGCGCATTTGCGGGGTGCTAAAGTTGTGGCTGTTGACATTGACGATTCGAAACTGGAAGTTGCCAAACGGCTTGGAGCGGATCACGTCGTCAATTCAAAATCACAGAATTTGCATGAAGAGTTGCAGAAAATGACCGGCGGACATGGCCCATCGGTAGTTGTTGAGGCAGCCGGAAGTCCCTTTACCTACCAAGCTGCCATTGAAGAAGTGTCTTTTGCCGGGCGGGTCGTTTGTATTGGTTATGCGGGAAGCGATATTTCATTTGCCACCAAATTGTGGGTGCAGAAGGAATTGGAAATCCTTGGATCGCGCAATGCAAATCCATCTGACTTTGAGGCGGTAATCAAGTATTTGAAAAGCGGAAAACTGGATGAAAACTTGTTGGTGTCCAAAATTATCGCGCCAGAAGATGTTCCGGCAGCGGTCCAGGATTGGTCGGAAAATCACGGCAAAATTTTGAAGATCTTGGTGCAGTTTTAGGCACGAATGATAATCGGTCAACGCTGGATTCATGCCATGACATAAAACACCATTGTGTTTCATGAATTGATGTAATAACAATTTTCGTAGGCAATAATTGTCTGGAAAAACTGTATTTCCTGATCAAGTATCTAATTTTTATAATCATATATCTGAAATTAGAATCTTTGACTTCGACAATGCTTTAATTTTACAATCAAGAACCTAACGAAATGGCCGGTTTTTCAATTCATTACAGTTTGAATGAGGTGTTGAGAAGTTGATTTAGTGTGATTGAAGCAGCCTTTTTTATGACATCGAAATTGACGAAACAGCTTTGGTTGGATGAAACCGTAGAAAACTAAATTGTATTGATTATGAAACAGATCGTTCTTTCTCCTGTCTGGATTTTCGTGAAAATCATCACAATCAGAGGGCTGGCGGCCTTGTCTATACAATAAGCAAATTCGTGATGAATTAGAATGACTGTCAATGTATTTCCCAGTGATAAAAAAAATGAAAGCAAAACTATTCACAGCACTCTTCCTTCTGATTACGATTTCAGCAGTTTCTCAGAAGTTGACCGTAACGTCCCCAAATAAGAAAATAAGTGTCAACCTATTTCATGGACAGCAGGTTGACACAGGCGAATGGTATTTGAAGGTCAATTACCACGATGATCATCAGGTTTCAGAAATGATTCCCCGAGTTGATTTGGGATTGGTCAGAGAAGATCAGGATTTTTCAAAAGATCTTCAATTCCTGAAGGCGGGAAAACCTACGCTGATACAAGAAAACTATCGTGCCGTACATGGTAAACGCTCGCAATGTAGCAACGAAGCCAATGAAGTGGTCGTAGCGTTCGAAAATTCCGGCAAAGCCAAAATGAACCTCATTGTCAGGGCTTATAATGACGGGGTGGCTTTCCGGTACGAATTTCCCGAAAAAGAAGGTGTATTCACGATTCGGGACGAACTCACAGCTTATGTTGTGCCCGACACCACCGAACGCTGGCTGCAAAAGTTTGATCTTTCAAATGAAGGCTTATACAGCCACATGAAAGATGATCAAGTGCAACAAAACTGGAGTTATCCGGCGCTTTTCCGCCTTGGCGAAAGCCGGTATTGGTATCTTGTGCATGAGGCCGATGTGGACCGGGCCTACTGCGCCACAAAGCTCAGCAATTTGGGCGACCAATCTTCATACAAAGTGACCCTGCCTTATCCTCACGAAGGGGAAGCTGAGGCCTTGCCAACCATTAGCCTCCCCTGGAAATCGCCGTGGCGGGTCATTATTTTGGGCGGCTTGTCTGACATTGTTGAGTCAACCTTGATTGACGATATTTCTACTCCTGCCGTTTTACCGGATACCGATTGGATAAAACCGGGCAAGGTATCCTGGAACTACTGGTCGGACAACCACGGAACCCGCGACTTTCAAACTGTTTGTGAGTTCACCGATTTGGCTGCGACGATGGGTTGGCGGTACACGCTGTTCGACTGGGAGTGGGATGTTATGGCCAATGGCGGTAATGTTGAAGATGCAGCAAAGTACGCCCTTTCAAAAGGAGTTAAACCGCTTATTTGGTACAATTCAGGGATGTTTAAATGGATTACGGCAACCCCGGTTGATCGAATGAAAACCCACGAGAACAGAATGAAAGAGTTTGCCTGGTTGAAAGAACAGGGATTCGCGGGAGTAAAGATTGACTTTTTTCTCAGCGAAAAGCAGTATATGGTTGATTACTACCTGGATATTCTTGAAGACGCGGCCCAATTCGAACTGTTGGTTTATTTTCACGGATGCCTGGTCCCCCGCGGTTGGGCACGTACGTATCCGCACCTGATGACCTACGAGGGTGTTCGCGGCGCCGAATGGTACAACAACAACCCGGAGTTAACAAACACGGCTCCCGAGCATAATTCAGTTATGGCCTTTACCAGGAATGTCGTTGGTTCCATGGACTATACCCCGGTTACCTTCACCAATTCGCAGCATCCTCACATCACATCATATGGGCACGAATTAGCTCTTAGTGTGGTGTTCGAATCAGCGCTGCAACACCTGGCCGACCGTCCCGGGGGCTACGCGAATTTGCCCGATGCCGCCAAGTGGTTTTTAAAAGAAGTGCCTGCTGCTTGGGACGATACGAAATTTCTCGACGGCTTTCCTGGGCGCGATGTGATGATTGCCCGCCAAACCGGCGACTCCTGGTATATCGGAGGAATCAATTCAGAGAATAAGGAAAAGACCAAAACGATAAGCTTTGATTTTCTGAAAGCCGGACAGAAGTATAAACTGACACTCATTGCTGATGGAGAGCACGACAAGATGCTTTCTTCCAGGTATTTGGTAGTGGATAACTCCAGCAAGGTTGATGTGAAGTTACTCCGTAGGGGTGGCTTTGCGGCAAGCCTGAAGACGCTAAACTAAATGTAATGGTATGATGAGAACCAATTTTTTCTGCTTTACAAAGCAATTCGTTTTCGTACTGGGCATGCTTTGCACGCTGCAAGCTTTTGCCCAACAATATCCTTTTCAAAACCCAAACCTAAGTTTTGAAGAGCGTGCCGAAGATCTTATCTCCAGGTTGACACTCGAAGAAAAAGCCGCCCTGATGTGCGATCAAAGTGAAGCCATTCCACGTTTGGGAATTCGCAAGTTCAACTGGTGGAGCGAAGCACTCCACGGCTATGCTAACAACGACAGTGTAACCGTTTTTCCCGAACCGATTGGTATGGCCGCGTCGTTTAACGACGAATTACTTTACAATATCTTCAATGCGGTATCGGATGAAGGACGCGCGAAATACCACCAGCATCTCAGCCGTGGTAACGAGAACAAGCGCTTTCTCAGTCTTTCCGTGTGGACACCCAACGTGAACATCTTTCGCGATCCGCGCTGGGGACGTGGACAGGAAACCTACGGCGAAGATCCTTACCTCACGTCGCGCATGGGCGTGCAGGTGGTGAAAGGCTTGCAGGGGCCCGAGGATGCCAAATACCGTAAACTGCTGGCCTGTGCCAAACATTACGCTGTTCACTCAGGCCCCGAATGGAGCCGTCACGAACTGAACCTGAATGATGTAAGCCCGCGCTTGTTCCACGAAACCTACCTGCCTGCCTTTAAAGCTTTGGTGCAGGAAGCCGACGTGCGCCAGGTGATGTGTGCCTACCAGCGTTTAGACGATGAGCCCTGCTGTGGTAGCACCCGTTTGTTACAGCGCATCCTCCGCGATGAATGGGGTTTTCAGCACATCGTGGTGTCTGACTGCGGTGCCATTACCGATTTTTTCACCACGCACAATGTGTCATCAACGCCGGTGCATGCCGCAGCAAAAGGCGTGCTGGCCGGAACCGATGTGGAATGCGTGTGGGAAAATTATCCGTATAAAACCCTGCCCGAAGCCGTTGAGCGCGGTCTGATGAAGGAAGACGATATCGATAAAAGTTTGAAGCGCGTATTGATCGGTCGTTTTGAATTGGGCGATTTCGATGACGATGCCTTGGTGCCATGGGCCCAAATTCCGGCATCGGTCATCAACAGCGAGAAGCACCAGCAACTGGCCTATGAAATGGCCCAACAAAGCATGACCCTGCTTCAAAATAACCACAACATCCTGCCATTGTCCAAATCGGTTAAGAAAATTGCAGTGATTGGCCCCAATGCCAACGACGAGGAAATGTTGTGGGGCAACTATAACGGAACACCCATTGAAACCATTTCCATTCTTGAGGGCATCAAAACCAAGCTTTCGGATAAGAAGATATTTTACGACAAAGGCTGCGACCTGGTAGAGGACAAAGTGACCGAAAGCTATTTTTCACAGCTTTCATTCGAAGGAAAACCGGGATTTAAAGCCAGCTACTGGAACAATGCCGAACGTGAAGGACAGCCTGTGATTTCGCAGCAAATTAGTAGCTCCATCAAGAAAACCACTGCCGGACAACACGAGTTTGCCTCGGGCGTGAAACTTGAAGGATTTTCTGCCTTGTTCGAAGCCGAATTCATTCCGAAAAAAACAGAAGAATTGGTGTTCAAAGGCGGAGCAACCGGATATTTCGAATTGCTGGTCAACGGCGAGCAACTCCAGTATTACAACAACTGGAGAACCCTGCCTTCGCGCATTGCTTATCAATTTGAAGCCGGAAAAAAGTACAACATTGAAATTCGCTATGCTCAGCTCAACAACTGGCAAGCCAACATCGAACTTGATTTTGGGAAAGAAGTGGATGTTGATTATACCGCGTTGATCAATAAGCTAAAAGGCATTGAAACGGTGGTGTTCGTAGGCGGCCTTTCGGGCAAGCTCGAAGGTGAGGAAATGCCCGTTTCGTATCCCGGTTTCAAAGGTGGAGACCGCACCAATATTGAGTTACCTTTGGTTCAGCGAAATTGTCTGAAAGCCCTGAAAGCAGCCGGCAAAAAAGTGGTTTTTGTCAATTGTTCAGGATCGGCCATTGCCCTGGAACCTGAAGTTGAAACCTGCGATGCAATCCTTCAGGCCTGGTACGCAGGCGAACAGGGTGGAAAAGCAGTCGCCGATGTGCTGTTTGGCGACTATAATCCCTCTGGTAAATTGCCGCTTTCTTTCTATAAAAACTCCGATAAGCTGGGCGATTTCGAAGATTATTCAATGACCGACCGTACTTATCGTTACACAACCGATTATCTGTATCCTTTCGGCTTTGGATTGAGTTATACAACGTTTGAAATTGGCGATGCCACCATCAGTAAAGCGACCATCAAAGCCAACGAAAATACACAGTTGAGTATTCCTGTAAAAAATACCGGCAAACGTACCGGAACCGAGATTGTGCAGGTTTACATCCGCAAGGTGAACGATGTGGATGGTCCGCTGAAAACATTGCGTGGTTTCCAACGGCTTGAACTGGCGGCCGGAAAATCACAAAGAGCAACCATCGAATTGACACCTTCGGCCTTTGAATTCTACGACTGGAGCGAACGGAAAATGGCCGTAACACCCGGCGAGTACGATGTGTTTTATGGAAACAGTTCGGATAAAAATGATTTAAAGCAACTAAGCGTAAAAATTGAATAATACTTTTTAAAAAGTGAAACAAGGCTGAAAGGCTCAATAATAATAACCTAACTATTTGAAAGATGAAAAAGATAAAACAAATCTCCTTATTGATTGTGTTGTGTGTTTTTGTTTCGATAAACACAAGCGCACAGGTGGTCGAAGACTTCCAACCGTCGCCGGTGAACCAGCCCGGAAGTGCTTACCCACAGGTGAATTCCGAAGGGCGGGTGAGAACACAAATTATGGCTCCCGATGCCAAATACGTTCAGCTCGACATTGGCGGGGTAAAATACGACATGGTGAAAGATGAAGACGGTTTGTGGACCGGTGAATCTGCTCCGCAGGATGTCGGTTTTCACTACTACCAGCTAAATATCGACGGGGCTTCGGTTCCCGATCCGGGCAGCTTATTCTTTTACGGAGCCTGCCGTTATGGAAGTGGCATTGAAGTTCCTTCGGACGATCAGGATATTTTTGCCAAGAAGGATGTTCCGCACGGGCACGTGCACGAAATTTATTTCCCTTCGGAAAGTACCCAAACTGATCGCCGGGCCTATGTTTACACCCCTCCGGGTTACGACAGGGAGTCGTCGGAGCAATATCCGGTATTGTACCTTCAGCATGGCTATTGCGAAAACGAAACATCGTGGCCCATCCAGGGGCGTGCCAACTTCATTATGGACAACCTGATTGCTGAAGGAAAAGCTACGCCTTTCATCATCGTGATGACTTATGGCATGACCAACGAAATCAGCTTTGGCGGCCTGCGCAATTTCGACATCAAACCTTTTCAGACCGTGCTCGTTGACGAACTGATTCCATACGTTGATGCAAACTTCCGCACTTTAGCCGACCAGGAGCACCGTGCCATGGCAGGTCTTTCGATGGGCGGTTTTGAAACCAGGCTGATTACCCTGAACCGGCCCGATGTATTTTCGCATTATGGCCTTTTCAGTGGCGGTGTGTACAAGTCGGAAGAACTGGCCGATCATAAAAACCTGAAGCTTGTGTTCATGAGTTGTGGAAGCAAGGAACGTCCCGATGGTGTTAAAAGCGCAGCTACAGAATTGAAAACTGCCGGATTTAATGCGGTGTCCTACATTTCGGAAGGAACGGCCCACGAATTTCACACCTGGCGGCGCAGCCTGCATCAAATGGCTCAATTGCTTTTCAAATAATAGAAGATGAAACACTTTTTATTGATATTGGCATTGTTTGTTTTGTCAGCGACCAACCTTGTTTTGGCCCAAACGAGCAAAGCAATCGAAGATTTTAAACCGTCGGAAGTCAACCAGCCGGGAAAAGCGTTTCCGCAGGTGAATTCCGAGGGTCGTGTCCGGGCACAGATTTCGGCACCCGAAGCAAAGCTGGTTCAACTCGACATTGGCGGGGTAAAGTACGACATGGTGAAAGATGAAGACGGCGTGTGGACCGGCGAATCGGCACCGCAAGACGAAGGTTTTCACTATTATCAACTCAATATCGACGGCGCATCGGTTCCCGACCCCGGTACCAAATTCTTTTATGGTGCGGGCCGATGGGGCAGTGGCATTGAAATTCCGGCACACGACCGCGATTTTTACGCCATGAAAGAGGTACCCCACGGACTGGTGAGCGAACTGAATTATTTCTCACCGCTGACCCAATCGTTCAGGCGTTGCTTTGTTTATACCCCGCCCGGCTATGAAACGAGCACTGATCAACGCTACCCGGTACTTTACCTTCAACACGGAAGTTTTGAAGACGAGACTGGCTGGCCCGGCCAGGGCAAAGCCAACCTGATCCTTGACAATCTGATTGCTGAAAAGAAAGCTGTGCCTATGATTATCGTCATGGACAATGGCTACGCTTATGAACCGCATGAAAATTCCGATGGAAATTCGCGTCCGGTTTCGGTATTTGAAGAAGTGATGATATCGGAAATCATCCCGATGATTGATGCCAGATTCCGCACCATTCTCGATCGCAAACACCGCGCCATAGCCGGTTTGTCGATGGGCGCCAATCAAACCATGCGCATCATCATGAACAACCTGGGGGTGTTTTCAAATTATGGTGGCTTTAGCGGCACGTCCAATTACCCAAGTTCCAGCGAAATTGATCCGGCAACTTTTCTCGACGGAAAATTCGACGATGGAAAAAAAGTGAATGAGCAGATCGATGTTTTCTGGTTGGGCTTGGGAACCAAAGAACCGGAGCCTTTCCCGGGTTCCGTCGGTGCCTTCCGGAAGATGCTTGAAAAACAGGGGATAGAATACGTGTATTACGAATCGCCTGAAACAGCCCACGAATGGCAAACCTGGCGCAGATCGCTGCATGAATATGCACAACGCTTGTTTAAAAAGAATTGATCATGAAAAAAATCTTTGCATGTATTTTAGGTCTTCTGTGGATATCGCCTTTTGTATCGAAAGGTCAGCAGGCCAACGTCAATCTCGATTACAAACCACAGAAGAACACTGAAGGCCTGACCCCCTTCAGCGCTCCGCTGAATTCGCCCGAAGTGCACGATGACCGAACGGTAACTTTCAGAGTGAAAGCGCCCAATGCCGAATTGGTTGAACTAAACCCGGGGGCAATCCATACTGCGCTGGACCTGGGGCGTGAACCGCTGCCGTTTACAAAAGGAGAGGAGGGCATCTGGACCCTGACCATTGGTCCGTTGCCGGTCGATATGTATGCTTATCATATACGAATTGACGGGGTGCAGGTGGCTGACCCCAGCAATACTTATGCTGCTTTTACGGCCATGCCGCCCTACAGTCAGTTGGTTGTACACGGTGACGGCCCGGCCTGGTACGATGCGCAAAATGTTCCGCATGGAAATGTCACCCGCCATGTTTATCATTCGGAAGTAAGCAAGGGTGAACGTGAGCTCTATGTGTACACGCCTCCGGGCTATGATCCGAAAAAGAACTATCCGGTTTTGTATTTACTGGGCGGTAGCGGCGAACTTCCCTCGAACTGGGTGTACGATGGAAGGGTAAATTTCATCATGGACAACCTGTTGGCGGAAGGAAAAGCCGAACCCATGATCATTGCGCTTCCCAACAACCAGATCATTCACCGGAATCATCCGCAACACGCTGAGCTGACTTTCGATCTTTTTGAGAAGGAACTTCGTGAAGCGGTCATTCCGTTGGTCGATGAAAGTTACAGCACGATCCAATCGCCCAAAGGAAGGGCCATTTCGGGATTGTCGATGGGTGGTCGCCACAGCATGTTTATCGGCTTTCGTTCGCTTGATTTGTTTGCCAATTTTGGTATCCTCAGTGCCGGCGATGTAACCGCCGAAACAACCTTGAAAAGCTTTTTAAATGATCCTAAAGTCAACGAGAAGGTCGATTACCTATTTGTTGGACAAGGCACGAAAGAAGCGCAGGGCTTTTTTAATCAACGGGTTCAGGGACTGATCGAAGCCATAGACAATCATGATATTGAGCATGAATATTACGTAGGTGGACATGGCGGGCACGACTGGTCTACCTGGCGACACCTTTTGTATTACCGTTTTCTTCCTAACCTTTGGAAAAAGAATTAAAACTGAAAAAATGAAACCTATCAACTTTTTACTAATCGCTTTCTTGGTACTTTCTATCAGTGCCTGCACCCAACTTCAACCTGGACAGGTGAAGGTTGAAGGCGGAATCATTCAAGGAACCCTTACCGATGATTTAGGCATTTACAAAGGCATTCCCTTTGCGGCACCGCCTGTGGGCGAACTACGCTGGAAAGCGCCGCAACCGGTAGAACCCTGGGAAGGCGTAAAGCAAACCACCGACTACGCACCCGCACCCATGCAGGGTGGAAACCCGGTATCAGGAAAAAGCGAGGATTGCCTCTACCTGAACGTGTGGACACCTGCCAAAGCTGCAAACGAGAAGTTGCCGGTTTTGGTCTGGATCTACGGCGGTGGCTTCAGTTTTGGCTCCACCTCCGATCCGGTTCACAATGGCGAGCACCTGGCCCGCAAAGGCGTAGTGCTGGTAAGTATTGCCTACCGTGTGGGACAACTGGGATTTCTGGCGCATCCCGAATTGAGTGCCGAAAGCCCCAATGAAGTTTCGGGCAACTATGGTTTGCTCGACCAAATTGCCGGTCTTCAGTGGATACAGAACAACATCGCAGCCTTTGGCGGCGACCCGGATCAAGTGACTATTTTTGGTGAATCGGCCGGTGGGATCGCCGTGAGCATGTTGTGTGCTTCGCCCCTGGCAAAAGGCCTGTTCCACGGGGCTATTTCACAAAGTGGCGGCTCTTTTGGTCCAACCCGGCCCACCACTTATCCGGGCGAAAACATGAAAACCCTTGAGCAAGCCGAGCAGGATGGCCTTGAATATGTTAAAGGTTTTGGACTTTCGAACGTGGAAGAACTTCGGAAACTTGAGGCTGAAAAGCTCATTCCCCAGGGATGGACCATGCCCGGCGGCTGGCCCATTGTGGATGGCTATGTCATTCCCGATGATCAGTTCAAATTGTACGAAGCTGGAAATTACAACGATGTGCCGGTGCTCATCGGCTACAACTCCGACGAGGGCCTGAGTTTTCCGGCAGGGCGAACACCACAGGAATATATCGACAATGTAAAAAAACGTTTCGGTCCTTATGCCGATTCGTTGATACAGGCTTATCCGGTAGGTGAAAGCAGCGTGCCCCGCACAGCCCGCAACCTGATGCGCGATGCGGCTTTTGGCTGGCATACCTGGAGCTGGGCAAGGCTTCAATCTCAAACAGGGAAATCCGATGTGTATCTGTATTATTTCGACCAGCATCCCGAACGCTCCGCAGATTCACCCCAGGCTGACCATGGCACACCTCACGGGGTAGATGTACCTTTTGTGTTTATGAATCTCGATCCGAAAAATCCAAATATAAGCGAAGCCGATTTATCCATTTCGGAAACCATGGGGAGCTATTGGACCAATTTTGCCAAATACGGTCACCCCAATGGCGATGGGCTAACGAAATGGCCTGCTTTCAGCGAGGTGAATCCGGCAGTCATGTATCTCGGGCCCAAGGCCTATTTAGGCCCCGTGCCCGATGAAGCATCCCTTCAGGTACTAGACAACTATTATCGATGGAGGCGTTCTTCCGAAGGGAAAGAATGGGCTCAATAAAATTATGCACTAAACGCTAAATCTATTTGCTATGAATAAATTCAAATTGCTTGTTTTGACCATGCTGCTGTTGTCCGGCTTATCAGTCTTTTCACAAAACCCCGATTTTCACATCTACCTGTGTTTTGGCCAGTCGAACATGGCAGGGGCAGCCCGGGCTGAAGCACAGGATTCAATCGTGGATGCCCGTTTTCAAATGATGGGCGCCATGGATTGCCCTGACAAAGGAAGGGAAATGGGAAGCTGGTACACGGCCACTCCGCCACTTTGCGATTGCAATGCTGGCATTTCGCCCGCCGATTATTTTGGCCGCACACTCATCGAAAATTTACCATCAAACGTAAAAGTTGGCGTCATCAATGTTTCGGTTGGTGGTTGCCGAATTGAATTGTTCGATAAAGAAAACTATCAATCGTATGTTGAAACAGCCCCCGACTGGATGCTGGGGTGGATAAAAAATTATGGCGGTAATCCTTATGGCCGGCTGGTCGAAATGGCCAAACTGGCACAAAAGGATGGCGTGATCAAAGGCATTTTGATGCACCAGGGAGAATCGAACCCAAACGATTCGCTTTGGACTCAAAAGGTGAAAGCCATTTACGACAACTTAATGATCGATTTGAAGCTCGATCCAACGAAAACTCCTTTGCTGGCCGGTGAACTGTTAAGTGCTGAATTCGATGGGAAATGTGCCGGGTTCAATCAGTTCATTGCACAGTTGCCCGCAGCCATTACAAATTCCCATGTTATTTCTTCGGAAGGATGCCCCGGAAAGCCTGATGGTTTACATTTTACTGCCGAAGGTTACCGGATTTTGGGTAAACGCTATGGTGAAAAAATGCTTTCATTGCTCGGTGAGAATCAAGCAGGTTTAATTCAACGGGTGGTTGAGGATGGTGGAACCGGTGCCTACAAAGCAATCATGTACACCGATAACAGCCTGCCCACCCACACGGTGTTCCGTCCCGATGACCTGAGTGTTTTCGGGAAGAAAAACCAATTGCCAATTATTGTCTGGGGAAATGGAGCCTGTGCCAATTCACCATGGGAACACGTCAACTTTTTATCCGAAGTGGCTTCGCATGGTTTTCTCACCATTGCCATTGGGCCTATGCCACAAGAAGGCGAGCGCGGTGCCGGACGATCAACATCGTCGCAACTGACCGATGCCATCGATTGGGCCATTGCCCAAAACAGCGACGAATCGAGCATCTTTTTTGGGAAAATTGACATCTCAAAGATCGCGGTTAGTGGCATGTCGTGTGGCGGTTTACAAACCCTTGAAGTGGCGCCCGATCCGCGTGTTACAACTGCGGTGGTTTGCAACAGTGGCATCATAGGAGATGGAGGCGGTATGCCTGGCATGCCTGGTTTAACCAAAGACCACCTGGCCAAATTGCACAGCCCAATCCTCTATTTGCTTGGAGGCGAATCGGATATTGCCTACAAAAACGGGATGGACGACTATAAGCGAATCAACCATGTTCCGGTATTTGTTGCCAATATGGATGTTGGACATGGCGGAACTTACCGTCAGCCTCACGGCGGCGAGTTTGCCAAAGTAGCTACTGCCTGGTACAAATGGCAATTGAAAGGCGACATGAAAGCCGGCAAATTGTTTACCGGAAATTCACCCGAGCTGTCTCAATCGTCCGTTTGGACCGTTGATAAGAAGAATTTGCCTTAGGACTGGCAGAACGAATAAAGAATATTGAAAATCAATAAATAAAATCAGATGATAAATAGAATTCTTATGTCATTGGTACTCGTTTCATTATTGCCAATGATTGGTTTAGCTCAAAATCCCATCGTACAAACTTATTTTACAGCCGATCCGGCACCGATGGTGCACAACGGTAGGGTTTACGTGTACACTTCGCATGACGAAGATGAAACAGTCGATAATTTTTTCACCATGTACGACTGGCGTTGCTATTCATCGGCCGATATGGTCAATTGGACCGACCACGGCGCAGTGGCTTCGCTGAACGATTTTGTGTGGTCAGGCAAAACCAATGGGGCCTGGGCGCCACAATGCATTGAACGGAATGGCAAGTTTTATCTCTATGTGCCAATACATGGCGATGGAGTCGCGGTGCTGGTCGCTGATTCTCCCACCGGGCCATTTCACGATCCGCTGGGTAAGCGCTTAATTGATGGTGAGAATATTTGGCACGATATTGATCCGACTGTCATGATTGACGATGATGGCCAAGCCTATTTATACTGGGGAAATCCGGTTCTTTCCTATGTCAAGCTAAACGAAGACATGATTTCATATGACCGTAGCATCGGCAAAAATGGCATTGTTGGAATTGAAATGACCCCCGAAGCTTTTGGATCACAGGAGGGACGAGACGGGAAAAAACGTGCTTCGTATACCGAGGGCCCTTGGATTTACAAACGCGATAAGCTGTACTACCTGATTTATGCGGCAGCTGGAATTCCTGAGTATATTGCCTATTCCACATCACCCACTGCCGAAGGCCCCTGGACGTATCAAGGTTTTATCATGGAAAGGGCCGATCACCTCGCTTTTACCAATCATGCGGGAGTGGTCGATTTTAAGAACAATTCCTATTTCTTCTATCACGACCAGGCTTTGTCAGAAGGCCAGGGTTTCAAACGGTCAGTAAGTGTGGAGCAATTTGAGTACAATGCAGATGGCACAATTCCGCTGATTCTGCCCACCAAGGAGGGCGTGACAGAAAGCGTCTCCAATCTGAATCCCTTTCAAAAAGTGGAAGCCGAAACCATAGCCTGGTCCGAGGGCGTTAAAACAGGTTCCGACACCAGGGCCGGTATTTACGTCACGAATATCGATAACGGCGATTTTATTAAAGTGCGCAGCGTCGATTTCGGGAAAGGTGCCAAAAAATTCGAGGTCAGTGCTGCTGCGTTGGCTGGAGGACAAATTGAGATTCGGCTGGATGGTAAAGATGGCTTATTACTAGGTACTTGTGAAATAAAAGATACCGGCGAAGTCAATGCCTGGAAAACGTTCACTGCAAAAGTGAGTAAACAGAAAGGCATCCACGATTTATATTTTATTTTTAAAGGTGGGGAAGGTGACTTGTTTAACTTGAATCATTGGAAGTTTAATTAGTCGTTCAAATACCGCTGGTCATTTCGAGTGAAGTGGCATCAATACAAAGAAAATATGCCGGGAATAATCGGTGAGCAATGAACTGGAAATCTTAAGATTGTAGATCATGAATAGAAAATTGAAACGAATCCTGTTGATGGCCTGTGCCTTGCCGGTAGTCATTTCATGCAACAGCAAGTCCCAGTCGAAAAAAGAGGCAGTGGAAGCGAGGTTTGAAGAAACCTGGGAATCTCTGGCAACGGTTAACCGGGAGCCGGAGTGGTTTAAAGACGCCAAGTTTGGAATTTACTTTCACTGGGGATTATATAGCGTTCCGGCTTATGATAATGAGTGGTACCCTCGTTGGATGTATGTTCCGGGACGTGACGGCTGGGGCGGAACGGTATTTGACCATCACGAAAAAACCTACGGGCCCTTAAGCGAATTCA
>NZ_LGIA01000151.1 GCF_001270965.1 Sunxiuqinia dokdonensis
CACCGAGCCCAACCTGGTAGTCGATCAAAGCTCAACCCGTGTGCCTGAAAAGGTACTGACCTGCGAAAACAAAGAGATACATTGGCAGGAGGATTGATGGCCAACCGGAAAGAACTGGAGCAGGAAAAGGAAACGAACCGGAAGTTAGTCACCGAGATCAATGTTCAGTTGGAAAAATCTAAATTTCAATCCCTTGATGAAGTCAAACAAATTCTGGCGCAGCCAATGGACTTGGAACAAGCGAAGCAAAAGCTGGCCAGATTCAGGGAACAGCTCACATTGATTAAAAGGCAACAGGAACAATTGCTGGAAGAAATTGGCGACCGGAAGTATGACATGGAATTGCACAAAAAATTGCTTGCTGAAATTGCCGCGCTGGCTGAGCTGTCGCAGCAAAAACACCAGGAGTTCGGGAAGCTGACTGAGCTGCTGAAAAAACTTCAGCAAGATTTGGAGAATCAGGCGGCCCTTCGAAAGGAGTTGGAAGCACTGAACCTCCGGGCTGAGAATATTCGCACCATGAAATCCTTGTTTAAGGGAAGCGGTTTTGTTAATTACATTTCGTCGGTCTACCTGCAAAACTTGTGCAACGCAGCCAACGACCGTTTTTTTCAACTGACGCGCCAGAAATTGAGCCTGGAGATTACCCCGGAAAACAACTTCCAAGTGCGCGACTTTATGAATGGCGGCAAGGTTCGCAGTGTGAAAACCCTTTCGGGCGGACAAACGTTTCAGGCAGCGCTGTCGCTGGCTTTAGCTTTGGCTGATAATATTCAGAAGATTACGGAATCGAACCAGAACTTTTTCTTCCTCGACGAAGGTTTTGGCTCCCTGGATAAAGAGTCTTTGTCCATCGTTTTTGATACCTTGAAGTCACTACGAAAAGAAAACCGCATTGTTGGTGTCATTTCTCACGTCGAAGAGATGCAACAGGAAATAGATGTTCACCTTCGGATAGAGAATCAGGACGAAACAGGAAGTTTGATTCACGCCAGTTGGAAGGAGTAATAGTTCGAATGAAGTGAATTCAATGACCATATTTAATTACAAGAACGATTGGGGAATAGACTTTTCTGGTTAAATTCGAAGATCAAAATAAATTACAGAATTTATACTCGACGTACTTATTATTAGCGGACTAACCCTGTTGAATGGCCAAATTTGATAAAATAGAAACCCTGTTTGCAGAACTTTACAAGTACCGAAACTTGTTCTCGGCTTTGTTTGATAAGCGCATGTTCTCCATACAGGAGGAAATGGTCTTGCCTTTGGTGGATCACGATACCGAGAAGCTGGAACGCTTGGCGGCTTTTGATCTTCTCTTCCGCAACCAGGGCCAGATCAGCCTTGATTCGCGATTGCAGGAATTTTTCGAAGAATTTCTCGAAGTGGATGAGACCGTACATGTCCTGTATATCCAGGAGAACCTGAATCAGATTAAGAAAAATCAGTCTTATTATTTAAAAGAGAATCAAGCCAATAAGCGGGATCAATATCTGGTAAAAATCAAAAAGCATTTAAGAGGAATTAATCAGATCACGCTACAAAATGTAAAGACGCTTCGCAGTAATACGGATGAAACCTACAAGACGGAAACAAATTTCGAAATCAAAAAGGAGAAATTAACAGATGTCAGGAACCAACGTGATGCGCTGGAAGGGGTGATTAAAGCGGTGGAGCGGGTACTGCAAGATGATTTGTTTTTTAAAACTGCTGCCGATGCTGAATTACAGCTCATCATTCATCGGCTACGACGCACGCTGAATGACAGTATCCATAACCTTATAGAGATACAACAACAGATTATAGAATATCTCAACCTCATCGAAAAGCGGGTTCAGGTTGTCGAGAAAGTATTGCGGTTGAAAATGCTTCGAGATAAACATTACCTGAAAGAACAGACCAACTTCTATCGAATGGTGGAAACCAACCGGGACCTTCCGTTGAAAAAATCAGAAGGGTTCCGTACCCGGCTTTCGATCCAGGATTTGTTAAATGAGGAAGAAAAGCAGAAACTGATCCTTAAGGTGCGGAACAAACTAAAGAACCAGAAACTTTTAGAGCAAAATATTGCCGGAGAGATTTCTGATGAAGCTTTTAGTAGCCAGGAAAAAATTGAAGATACGATCAACCTACATGCTTTGAAGCGGATTTTTATGGGCAAAAACCAAGATCTTTTTTCTTTTGTTATGAACCATCAATTTCCCAAGGAGATTTCGACCAGCCAACGCATTCGATTGTATTGCCGCCTGGCTTCACTTTTTGAAGCAGAATTTGTTTTTACTGACGAAACCGACAAGTTTGGAAACTTGGAGTACGCACTCATTTATCCTGTATTAACTTCAAAACAAGCCGCCACTCAAAGTAGTCAAAACCTTTAACAGCTCATTCCATGATAGATTCCAGTTATCGAACGGCAGAAATATTCGACATCCTTAGCAAAGGACAATTTATTTGCTCCAATGCTATTGATTCGCAGCGCCGTCACTTGTATGAATACGTCGAAGAGAATTTTGAGGATCTTGAGCCGAAGTTCAGGGAAATCGGCTATCAACTCGAAGACGGGAACAATTATTACTATTTCTCCCGCCCGAATGAAAGCAATCAAAATGTGGAAAATAAAATAGAAAAGGCACTGCGCTGGCTGGATATCCTGGCATTTTTTACAAGCTATCGGAAAGATTTATGCAGGGGTGCGCGTTTCAAGCTTTTTGATATCCTAAATCAGATTGACATCAACCTCGCTTTAAAAGAACAGTTGACGGATTTGCAGAAACGTTCGACTTCCGGGAAAAATTACCAGGAAATGCTCAACGACCTGATCAAAGAAATGCAAAAAGAAGGCTTTGTTGATTTGGAAAACGAAATGGAACAAACATGGAAAATCCTGGATTCGTGGGACTACATGGAAAAGATGGTCATGGCTGTGAATATTCAGGATGGGGAAAATCAATCCAACGAATTAGATTAAAATGAATCATTTAAACCGAATAATACTGATCAACAGTGCAACAGTTGATTTTTACGAACTTCAACTGGATGGCAATATCAACTTTATTGGAACACAAGGAACGGGCAAAAGTACGCTACTCCGGGCAATCCTATTTTTCTATAATGCCGATGCCCGAAAGCTGGGCATTTCGAAGGAAAAAGTCTCGTTCAGCGACTACTATTTTCCCTATGCCGATTCTTATGTAGTTTATGAAGTGAGCCAAGGAAAACGAAACTTTTGCATTTGGCTGTACAAAAAGCAAAACCGCTTATGTTTCCGGTTTATTGATGGGGCTTATCACCGCGAACTGTTCATCGATCACCAGCGGGCTTTACCCGAAAGCGAAGTGATTGAAAAATCGAACCAGCGGGGATACAAGGTTCACCGCCCCATTTACAATTTTACAGAATACCGCGACATTATTTATGGTGCGAATAAAGCCATGAGCCGCTTCCATGTTTTGCAAAATCCCGCATATCAGAACATTCCGCGAACGATATCCAATATCTTCCTTAACTCGTCGCTTGATGGCGGCTTCATTAAAACAACCATCATCAACTCACTGAGTGACGACCCTTTCGAACTGAACCTCGATGCCAACCGACACCATATTGAAACAGCCCGGAATGATTACCGTGATGTTTCAGAATACCTGATCCATGAGAAAAAGGCGGAGAACATCGTTTCCCAGTACAGCAAGCTTCTTCAAATGGAAGAAGGAAAGAAGGAATTGGCCTGGCTAATTGGTGCTTCGCACAATTTGGCCAATGAAAAGGAACGCGAGTTGCAAGATAAGCTCGCGGGCCTGACCACTGAGTCTTCAAATCAACAGGAAAAAATAGATCGGATTGGTGCAGAATTCTCAGTGAATCGGCGCCGAATACAGGATAAGTTATCTATAGTAAGAAGCAATATTAAGAAAGCGAACCAGTTAGCCAAAGATTACGCTGCGAAAAACATCCAGCACGTTCTGGCAGAAAATGAAAAGAAGCCGGAGTATGAAGCCGGGCGATCCCAATTTGAAGCTCAACTAAAGTTGCTTACTTCCAGTATGAAAGATGTGGAAAATCAATATCAGACCGACAAACAGCAGCTAGGAATGCAATGTCAGCAACAGCTACTTGATTTTGAACGCTCCCTATCGAAAGACAAGGAAAAAAGGCAACAAGACTTAGCGAATACAACCGCTTCATTCTATCAGAAAAAGGAACAGATTACGGCAGATCACAACCAGAAGCTAGACGAACAAAAGCAGGAGAGGGTAATTGCTGATACAAAACTCCGGGATATTGGTCACCAAATTGAAGCCATACAAAAGAGCCTGTTTTTAAAGGACGAACAGGAAAAACAGGGTCAGAAGCAGCATGAACTTCTTCAAGCAAGACAAGACCTGCTTGCACAGAAATCGGTTGCTGAGATTAAAAAAGAAAATACGGTGAAAGAGGGTGAACGGGAGCTGGAACTGTTAAATCTCACGAACAGCCAGGAACAGGCTTCGTTGGCCCTGACAAAGGAAACGCTGGAAGGAGAAATTAGTATGTTGAATTCGGAACTGCAAAGCTTATCTGGTTCGTTTTTGGAATTTCTGGAACAAAACAAACCGGATTGGAACCAATCAATCGGGAAAGTTGTCTCCAGAGAAGTGTTATTACAGAACAATTTACAACCCTTCGTTTCCTCGGGCGATAGCCTATATGGTGTGAACCTAAACCTGGAACAACTTCAGTCCATACAAATTTCCAAGTCGGAATTGGAGCTCAAACTCGAGAAGTTTACCACCAAGCTGAAAGAACAAAACAAACTGCTGGAGCAACACCAACAGAAAATTCAGGATCAAAAAGATAAGCATCAAAAGAAATACAACAAAAAAATAGCTGAGTTGAACGCTGAGGTTACAAACTGTACTTATCAGATTGAAAAAACAGCTATCGATCTTGAAAAATGCCAGATCACGCTGAATGAACTGAAAGGAAGAGCCGAACTGCAGAAGCGTCAGGAATTGGAGAAAAAGGAAGATGAAAAGCATCAGCTGAAAGCTGAAAGACAGGAAATTATGGATTTCATCGAAAAGACACAGGAACATTATAAAAACGACATCCGTGAACTGGAATCAAGGAGACGGGCACAAGAGAGTAAGATCAATAGCGAGTTGAAAGAATTGGGCGATAAAGTAACATCAGGTAAAAAATCTATCACTGAAAAATTTGGCATTCAGGTCAAAAAACTGGAAGAACAACGCAATGTCGTTTTGAAGGACAAAGGCGTGGATACAGCGGAAATACGCCGATTGGAAACCGAAATTGAAAGCATCAGAAAAAAATTGAAGGAGATTGAGCGAAATTATCCTATGGTTATTCGGTACCACAAAGATTGTGAGGAATACATCGACCAGCTGGATGAATTCCGTCAAAACCGAAAAGCTTTGGAAAATGAGCTGGAACACCTGCAACAGCTTCATAACAATCGGGTCAGCAAAGAAAAAGCCGAACTGAAGTCATTGAAGGAACAAATAGCTCAAACTTCAAAAATAATTCAGGAGATTCGACATGAGTTAAATGCCTTTGATTTTTTCAAGAAAAGCCAGTTATTTGCCGAACTGCAGAACTTTATCGAACATCACGACAGCGCTGAGCAATCGAACTGTGAGGAAAACATCCGCAAATTGCAGAACCTGGCACTGGAATATGAAAAGGATGACAAATCCTTCTCTGGAAAAATCACAGAATTTTCAGGCTATTTCAATCCGGACAACTGTTTGGGATTTGAAACCAGTTTGTCCGGTAACCTGCAATATCGAGCTTTTGCAGAGAACCTAAAAGAGTTTGTGAGAGAACAAAAGATTGTAGATTTTAAAACTGAAGTGACCCGAAAATATGCCATGGTACTGGCAAATATTGTGAACGAAACGAACGAATTGCTTCAAAAAGAAGAAGATGTTTCGAAGGTCATTCAGCGAATCAATGGTGATTTTAAGAAATCAAACTTCGTTGGTGTTGTCAAAAGTATTGAAATGCGCATACAAGAAAGTTCCAATAAAATCATCCAGCTTTTGCGGAAAATAAGGAAGTTTCAATCTGAGAATAACCTCAATTATGGCGAAATTAATTTATTCAGCCAAGGGAGTCCTGGCGGTAACAACGACGAAGCAGTGAAGTTACTGGAAAGCCTGCTTTCACAGATTGGGCAGGCAAAAACAAAGGTGCTGAAGCTGGAGGATGTCTTTGAGTTGGAATTCCGGATCCGCGAAAACGAAAATGATACCAATTGGGTTAGCCGTTTGGCCAATGTGGGATCAAACGGAACGGACGTTTTGGTCAAGTCGATGATCTACATCAACCTGCTGCATATCTTCAAAAGCAATGGAACCAAACAAAAAACCAACACCATTTTGCATTGCCTGATCGATGAAGTCGGGATTCTGCACGACAGTAATGTTACCGGGTTAATCACTTTTGCAGGTGAACGGAATATCCGCCTGATTAACGGGTCGCCAAATTCGCACAACGAGCAGGATTACAGGCATATCTATATATTCCGGAAAAACCGTGACTCAAATAAAACCGGAATTACCAAACTGATCAGCCATGAGCTCTAAGCCGCTGCCTTTGTCATTTGCCCGCTGCCTGCTTCGCTTACAAAATGGCGAGCAACTGAATCCGAGTGAGATTAAAGCAAAAAGTTTGCTGAAGCAGTTTTGTGAAGACGGCGTTCTACAAAAGCAGCCAGTAGGAAATCGACGATCCGTTTATTTTTGTGCAAACGCCGAGGTTTTGCAGAACTACCTGCGGATACAAAATGACGTTCTTTCGTTGGAAGGTTATATCAACGAGTTTGAAAACATCACCTCCGATGGGGAAAGCTCTCTGATCGCTTCCAAATCGACCAAAACTTTTCGCAGTGGAAGTTTACAAGGATTTTTTATAAAGGAAGTGAATTCAGAAATTAGAATTTCAGGCAAAATAGTTCAACCGCAGCCTCAGGGTATCCAGTTGTTTATTCATCAGCCGGAGGACCTGCAGATTTCGAAAACGGCTTTGGTTGTCGGGGTTGAAAATCCAGAGTGTTTTTTAAAATTTGAAAAGTTAGCCCACCTTTTTCCTCAAAAAGAACTGGTCGTCATCATGCGGTATATGAGTACCAGCCCGAACAGGTGGCTTCAGACTATTTCAAACAATTACCTGCATTTTGGCGATTTTGATCCGGCAGGTTTGAGCATCTATATTCATGAATACCGGAAACAGTTGCCGGGTCACCGCTGTAATTATTTTTTTCCGCCCAATATTGAGCGGCTCATTCATCAATATGGTTTAACCCAACTCTACGACCAGCAAAATTACCTGCTCAAAAATATTGATCCTTGCCAATACCCGGAAACAGAACAGCTGGTTGACGTACTCAACAAATATCGAAAAGGGTTAGAGCAGGAGCGCTTGCTGACATTAGAACGCCAAAAATATTAGTCATAATCCAATTCCTTTAATATTTTGTCAATCTCAGGTTTTGAGTTGATTTGTTGAAGCAACTCATCAAAAACATCCATGGCAAAATCCAGATTTTCATCCAGTGAATCATATTTTCGGATTGAATTATAGGACAACATTAGTAACTTAATCGGATCCTCGACATCATGCCTTCTTTGGGCAATTCTTTTAAAATCAATATCATGTAAAAACTCGATACATTCATTTGGATAATCTTTTGAGCAGTCAAACAAAAAACTATAAAGACTATATAGTCGCTCTTCATTACTGGAAGCAATGAATTGTTTTATAATGTTTTTCACAGACAAAAGGTTATGAGGGGTTAAATGATGGAAGCCGGAAGAATAACTATCCTTAATATCACTTCTTTGATCATTCACATAGTGATTAAGGACATATAAACATTTTTCTTTGTATTTTTCATCATGCAGATATCTAAAAGCTTGATTTATAGATTCTCCTATGGAAGCAGGATGAGTTTCATGCAATTCAAACAAAAGCTCTTTACTTTTTTCATTTCCATAAAACCACCCATATAGCAGATATATTCCCAAAGATTTTGCAGATGAGGGCAAGAAGATTGTTTGTTGTATAAAAGGTAAAATGTCATTGAAACAACAGAAAAACAAATGATTTAACAGGGCAGAGGACACTGTATATACTTCTGAGCTCACTTCTTTTGTGTATCGAATAAATATGTTTTTAAGTTGATCGCTATTAAAACCGCAACCATTGTCAACACTGTGAAGTACGACAAGTCTTAATTGTATTGGAAGGGAATCACAAATGCTCAACAGATAGTTAAGAACATATTCTGTATAAGATTTTAACCCAGATAATCGGACAAGTAACTTAATCGCACGGGCGTTTATTGTACGCCATCCTTCACTAAACAATTTATCGTTACTTTCATTCTTATCCCTGCTGTCCAAAATATACCCACTGTCTTTATTCTCAAATGGTGATTCGATATATTTTTCCCAAAACTCGATAAGCTCCTGATCAATGACAGAGTTCTTTAAAAAGTATTTGGATAAGTCTAGGAATGTATAGCGATAAATTTCGTTAATATCCCGATTCATAAGTAAAGAATAAAGAGCCCGAATTTCTTTCACGTCAAATTCACCTTCAACTAGTCCCTCAAGTCCACTTATTTGGTACCTGATATTTGCATCGTTTTTGAATATCAGTTCGGATATAAAAGTGAAATACTTTTTAGGATCTTTTTTAACTATATCTCTAAATGCATTGGCATGTTCATCAACACTAAAAAATCTTCTATTATAATAGTGGTGTTCTTCAATATCGTATTTTGAAAATGACCGAGTCCATTGATTTAACGTAAATAATTCATACCTGTCTTTCGAAACAAGTCCACCAGATGTACCTGCCATGGTTACGCTGTGGTTCGGTTTAATATTCTTATAACTCCATCCTTTAAACCTTCTGCTCCACATAAGCATGCTGACTTTTAATGAACTATTTATGTCAATTTCTTCGGCTGGAATTGAATTGAGTAAAAGCCATTGATCATATCCCCAGAATGGTAGCGGATAAAACTTATTTTTATATGCCCCGTATTTTGTTCTTTGATTTTTGTATTCCCGATCAGGATCAAAATCCTTTTTTGTAAAATAAGTCAGGATGAATTGATTTAGCTTTTTTCTTTTTGTGTCTGAGAACAACAAATATGAATTTTTGATTAGGGCTCTATACCAGTACTTTAAGTCTTCTATGAGAAGTATGTCTTCAACAAGTTTTATATTCACCAACAATGAAAATATGTCACTTAAGAAAGCTTGTGGATTATGGTTTAAGACCTGAAGCGCGATAAAGATTTGGGTTGACTGTTTGGAACTTAGGTACTCAGCCAATTCATTTCTTACAAAAACATTATTTTCATTTTTATGCAAATAATCGATAATCCAGTTCAGGTATTTGTGGTATTCGTACATGTCAGGATTGTATTCCTGAAAAGCAGAATCTTCGCGTAATACATTGTATTCCAAATATGGATGATCAAAAATGGTTTTGTCAATCAAACAAAGAACAATTTCTTTTAAAAATGAATATGCTTTGATAGGAGCTTCTTTGTAGAGGTTTTCACAAAAATCTACAAATTCCGATTCCTCAGAATGAAATCCCAGTTCTCTCTTTCTTTTCTTTACCCAATCAGGTAGATTGCTTAAAAAGATCTTTTTTGCTTCATCAATGGCAAAGTCCGGATTTGATTTTATAGCGTTACATAGTATATGCAGCCTTTCTCTGTCATTTCTTATGAAATCCTTTTCGATAGAAAAATAAGCATTCGTCACAATTGGCAGTGAGAATTCTTTTGTCCTGTATAGTATCCAACAGATAAGATTCCCTCTGCTATTCTCATCTTTTATTTTATTCAAAAGATGAATCGCATTTTCAATATCATTATCTCCCGAAAATACAATAAACCGGGTAACAGTATCTCTGATTTGATCATCACCATTATTTATAAGATCAAGCAATATTTCTTCTCTTCGGATAAAAAAGGTAAACCATGTTATCCCCGGTATAGAATGAAAAAATGATTGTGCTAAAAAATGATTGTATGGAATTATTGAAGTAATTAGCTGAAACTCTCCAGTTTTTGGATTTTCTTCAAATGATAAAAGTTCAATTATCAAGAGCTTAATATGATACCTTATTTTATCCGAGAAAATAATAGATTTCAATTGCTCAATATATTCTTTGTAATTATAAAGCTTTAAATAAGCAAGAACCTGTTTGGTTACTGACCGGATAAATAATCCTTGGTGTGCTTGATTGATCAGAAATTCAAAAATGTTTCCACTTTCTTTTTCAACAAAATTTCTCGCATAAGTGTAATCATAGAAAGACTGATGAAAAAATTGAAGGCCAGAGTTATTCTCAATAATAAGATTTTCGGATTTTAGATATTTTAATGGTTCGTAAAAGTTATTAAACAGCAAAACAGGGACACTTAAATTTTCCTGGCGCTCATTTATTTCGTTAGCAATATTATACAACACTGATTCAAGAATTTCAGGGGCGATATCTACTTTTTGCCTTACTTCCTTGATCTTCAGATTCCAAAGAGCATTGTACAAGTCTTGCAGGTTTCTAATTTCATTTATTGAGAGTGAATCGCTAAAGATTCTACAGAACACGTCCAGATGTAGTGGAGTTTTTAATAAATCAATAAAATCCTTCGGATACTTTGCACTTTTTTTAGTTAGTTGAAAAAGAACATCCTCTACTTCTTTTTCTGAAAGTAGTGATACTTTGATTATTTTTTTATTTAAATACTGCCTTAGTTCCATATCATGATTCAGGTCGAAAATGCGACATGAAATAATGACACGAATTTTTTCGTTCGATGAAATTTTGTCGATTAAGGAAGTATATGCTCTGATTTGTTCCCTGTTTGCTGAAAGGGATTGAGATAAAGCATCTATCTGGTCAACAAGAAGAACAACATTTTCATGCTTTGAAAGTAGTTGTTCAAACATTGAAAGAATATCTGCATCTGAGTTCAAAACAGATTTTTCGGGATTAATTGCGTTTAATATTTTCTTATCTGCCTTTAGCCCGAGTACGGGAATGTCATCTTTTCCTAATATATCGATTAAGTCTTTTAATATAACCGTTTTACCAGTTCCTGCACTACCTGCAAGTACGGCGATATTGGATTCTTCTTCGATTAGTTCTTTTAAAATCCAATTATAGAGTTCTTCAGTTTCTTTTCTTACAATATGAGAGCCAGGTAGATTTGGGAAATTATTATCGATATTATACAGCTCTCCGGAAGCTGTTCTGAATTGACTATTTATTTCTGAATCAGAGATGTAAAAAGTAGTGGATAATGCTTCTAATCCATTAAAAGCTTTTACAAACTCAGAGCCAAAAATATCCAGGACAATTTTTGGATGTTCTTTCAATATCCTTGATAATTGGATTTTATCCCATTTAATAAGGTCAATACCATCATTTTTAAGTAAGGCCTTTTGTTCTTCAAATGCATCTTGTATTTGGTTACTGTTAAGGGGACAAGCTGTACATATAAAGAATCTCTCGCTTTTAAGGAAGTATTTTCCTTCTCTAAATTTTGAGATTGCACTAGTTAAATCTTTTTTAGTAAAATAATTATACTTTTTGCACTGATATACTGAATATCTTCCATCCTTATGTCGAGCAAAAATATCAATTCCCTGTTGGTTCTGCCCAGTCTTCCCTAGTCTTTCACTATCCCATATTGAGAATTCCGTTTGTACAAGATTCAAACAGAGTTGTTCAAAATCTTCCCATGGCAATTCTTCTGTTGGCAAATATTGAAGATTGGTTCTGATTGGAGGCTTAATATTAGAACCAATCGGACTTATGGCTTCATTCATAAGATTATGTCTATATCATTTATCATTTGCTTGTTAACGATAGAATATTGTCTCATAAAAATAACAAATATCCTTACTCCCATGATCAATTATAAAATTAACTATAAATAGATGCTACACTCTTCACTCAAATTTTAGTCAAAGTTATTGATCGCTTCCCGGAACGGTAAAGGGGCGGTTGCTTTTCGTGGCAACCGTCCTTCGGATGCGTTCAGCTTTTCCCTTTCTAAATCATACATGCTCTCCGCTCGAAAAACCTGACATGCACCTCGTTGACTTCATCCGGGACAGCTCAATGTGGTACGCCAAAAATTTAAGTTTAACGGCGTGCCAGATGCCATAAAAAGTCTGTAAGGCAGCAGCGATCTATTATGAATGATTTCAGAAGTTTAAAACCCATTTCAGTTTACTCTACAAAACAAGCCGTTGATGATGGTTTTTTGATCCAAGTTGATCAGAAGATTTCTCAGGAGGCTGCCATCCGCCATCCGGTTTACCTGACCCGTGCAGTTTGGCACAAATATGTTGAAGTTCCCAAAGGAATGGAAGGCCATCAGGACCAGGAAGGCCGGTTATGGGATGTTTTGTTCATGTTCGCCTTATTCGCCCGGAAGGAATCTTCTTCCCACTTGCTTTTTGAGTTATTGGTCCAACTGCCGGATATCGGTAATTGGGAACCCAACGAAAAAGTAGCGGAAAGATCGAACCGACTGTTGCGGGAAGTTACGCTTAAAGCCTTGATAACAGCCCGTGATTTTGATGATCCATCACCTGCGATTTTCATTATGATACCATTTGAAGATTAATCAATTCTGAGGTTTGTTGTCAGAATAAAACAAATAGGAGGTATTGATGATGAGATACAAAGATGATCCAAGACAAATTGCGGTACGTTATCCAAGTTACTGCGAAAAGTGCCAGGTTCGTTTGCCTCGTGGTACTGTAGCGTATTACTGGCCACGAACCCGCACACTACTGTGTTCTGATTGCGGAGAACCGGAATTCCGAAGTTTTCTTTCGGCTGCGGCCGATGAAGATGTTTATGCCGGAAGGGGAAATCCGTTTTAGGTTGAGACACAGGAGCCGAGTGCTCCTTTTTTGTTCGTTCTATGTTTTTCAATAGCATGTCGAATTTTAGCCTTCAGAATATAATGAGTGAGACTTCATACAGTATTCCAGTTGTCCTTGATTGAAACGTCGGGTAGTCTGGTGAAATATGATCATTCTTGTTGGGAAAAAAAACCGATTTTGGACGTTTGAACAAAGCAAATTCAGACGTTTGAACAAAATGCCGAAGCATGAACCCATCTAAATTTGTTCCAACGAAACATTTAAAATTAATAGACATGGAACAAAGTAATTACCAAGGTGCGTTGCAGAAACCGATAGGTTCTGGATTTAACGCTGTATCAACAACAAACGATGTCATCCAAGGCATCGATCTAACGGGAAAAATAGCGATAGTAACAGGTGGCAACACAGGCATTGGGCTGGAAACTGTAAAGACTCTTGCTGCAGCGGGGGCAACAGTGATTGTCCCGGCCAGGGATACTGAAAAGGCCAAAGTGAATCTACAATCTGTTGAGAAAGTGGAGTTGGAAACGATGGATCTGATGAACCCTGATTCCATTGACGTATTTGCCCAAAGGTTCTTGGCGTCGGGAAGACCCTTACATTTGCTGATCAATAACGCAGGCATTATGTGGGTGCCGCTGCGCCGGGACAGCCGCGGTATCGAATCTCAATTGGCCACGAATTACCTGGCACAGTTTCAACTCACGGCACGGCTGTGGCCCGCCCTGAAAAAAGCACGTGGAGCCCGGATAGTCAATGTATCTTCCCAAGGTCATCAATTCGGAGAATTTAACTTTTATGATCCCAATTTCCTTCACCGGGAATACGAAACTTTGAAGGCCTACGGACAATCAAAAACAGCCAGCAATCTGTTTGCCCTCGAACTGGACAGCCGGGCTAAGGCATTTCAGGTAAGGGCCTATTCACTTCACCCAGGTTCTATCAATGGCACCGAACTGGCAAGGGAGGCCTCGTTGGAATTGTTTCAGCAAATGGGCTTTTGCGATGCCGAAGGGAATCTTTTTCCTGAAGTTGCTGCATCGTTAAAAACAGTTCCTCAAGGGGCGGCAACAACGGTTTGGTGTGCAACCAGCCCGATGCTGAGCGATCTGGGCGGTGTGTATTGCGAAGATGCAGATGTTGCCGAACTGGCTTTGGATGCATCTTCTACAGGCCGTGTAAAACCTTATTCGCTGGATGAAGCCAATGCCAAGCGGCTGTGGAATTTGAGCGAAGAAATGACAGGTTTTCCATTTCATGTTGATTAATGGAAGCTGACAGTAAAAATAAATACGGCGCGATCCATTTTTGTAACTTATTGTTTTTCTTTAAGGGAAGACGTTAAAAAAAGCAAAGCCATGGAGTATAAAGCAAAATATATTACCCCTGATATTAAACTTTCCTGTTATGAGGACAATTTTTTTAAGTCGGACATCATGTTTGACTGCCACATGTTGGTTTGGTTCATTTCGGGTGAAACAAAGATCGTTCAGGCTGATGCCACCTACTTCTTTAGAAAAGGTGATATTTTCTTAATTCCCCGGAACCAGTTGGCTACCATCATTAATTATCCCAAAGATGGACAACCGCATAAAACAGTTGTCATGCATCTTTCGAAAGAAAAGTTGATTGACTATTTAAAGCCAAAAGCGTTGGTGTCGTCGGAAATTCTTCGCTACAGCAATCATCCATTGTTGGAAAGTTGCCTTTCGTCGCTGATTCCTTATTTCGAAATGAAAGACCTCCCTGAGACTATTGCGTCGCTGAAGATTGCTGAAGCGATCAGTATTCTCAGGGCTATTGACCACGGCATTGACAATGTTTTGGCAAACTTTGAAGAGCCGGGAAAAATAGACCTGGCGAGCTATATGGAGAGGAACTTTCGGTTTAATCTGCCTTTGGAAAAGTTCAGTTATCTGACAGGGCGCAGCCTGACGACTTTTAAAAGGGATTTTGGCAAAGTATTCAACACGACACCACAACGATGGCTTACCCGGAAACGGCTGGAACTGGCCCATTACCAGTTTGTCGAAAAAAAAAGTAAGCCTATTGATGTTTGCTACGAAGTAGGCTTTGAAAATCTGTCACATTTTTCATACGCCTTTAAAAAACAGTTTGGCTATTCGCCTACTGAGTTGATCGGAAGACAGTGAATTGACTGCCAGTAAGGGTGGGCCATTGTTGTTGGTTTCGTTAAGCAGCAGGCCTTTTTGTGCCGGAGAAATTATTATCGACGTTTTCTATTTCTGCAAAGAAAAGTTTCTAAAGAATGATGTCATTTTCAGTTTTTCACCCTTATTAAAAAATGGGTATGCTGCGTGAATTTTCAGGAACACTATTCAATTGAAAATGATTGTGGCATGCTGACTTTGGCATTGACTTTGGGAAAAAATGTGGTGTGAAAATCGAAAAAAGAAAAATAGGAGAGCTAAACCGCCAGGAGGTGGAGCTGTATCGGTTGATGAACGATGCCGGGAGTTACGTTGAGCTGACGAATTATGGGGCAACCCTGGTTTCAGTGGTAATACCTGATTTGAACGGACTGCTGGGCAATGTTGTGCTTGGATTTTCTGGCCTTGATGGGTATTTAAAGGACGATTGTTATATGGGGGCAACTATTGGCCGTTTTGCAAACCGAATTTCCAATGCTCGTTTTCGCATTGGAAATGAGGTGTTCAGGCTTGATGAGAATGACGGGACACATTCTAATCACGGGGGTTTCTCAGGATTCAACACTCAAGTGTTTGAGGCAGAAGTGCTGTCTGATGAAATCCGTTTTAACTTGAATAGTCCGGATGGTCAAGGCGGATTTCCCGGGGCATTGAATTTGTCGGTTTATTACCGTTGGAGTGATCGTCAGGAGTTGACTATCCGGTTTCAAGGCATTTCGACAAGGGAAACGATTTTGAACTTAACCAACCATGCCTACTTTAATCTGTCTGCAATGGCGAGAAGCGGACTTCAGCAAAAATTAACAATGGAAGCTTCGCGGATCATCGAATGCACGAATGACTTTATACCTACGGGACGAATTGTTCCTGCCGGTGAGTTGGCTTTCAGCGGTCAACGAATCGCAGAGAAAATGAATTTGGATTCTGCTGGCTTTAAAGGTATAAATAGCTACTATGTGTTCGAAGAAAAAGGGGTTGGTCAGCCTGCATGTTTGCTGGAGGATGAGAAGTCGGGACGCCAGATGAAGGTCTACACAAGTTATCCCGGAATTCAATTCTATACAGGCGATTTTCTTGAAAGCCGTGTTCCGGGTAGCCACGGAGTTAAATACCAACCTTATGATGGAGTATGCATCGAGTGCCAGCTTTATCCCGATAGCCCGAACCATCCGAACTTTCCAAGTACGTTGTTGAAGGTAGGATCAGAGTACAATGAAGAAATCAGTTACCACTTTGACTTAAAATCCAATCATGAATAGAATTGAAATGAAATTAGGTAGTTTTAGCATTGCCATACTTTTGCTTTGTACTTTTGCAATAAGTCGGGCAGAACAATTTTCAGTGAAGTCACCCAATCAGATGTTAACCTTGAGTTTGGAAGTTGGCGAGGGTTTGACGTATAGCGTAGCGTACAATGGACGCGAGATTATCAAGGCGTCATCCATTGCATTGCATCTTGCCAGTGGAACCATTCTGGGGAATGAACCAGTTGTGAAGACTACAGATGTTGTGAATATTGACGAAACACTCTATCCTGTTCTGGGAAAAAACAAGGAGTTAGCAAATTCTTATCAAGAACTAAGCATTGTCTTTGAAGGCAATTATGCTTTGATCCTTAGGGCATACAATGAGGGGGTGGCTTACCGCTTTAAGACTTATTTTGACCATGAAATTTTTATTGAATCAGAAGAAGCGAATTTTGTGTTTGGAGATCCGGTCGGTAGTGTTTTCCCAACAGCAGATCCTACGATGCGCTCATGGGAAAGGGCGTATGATACTTATAGTTCTCTAGCTGAAATAAATCAGGAACAGTTTTGTGTCACGCCAGCTTTATTTCGAAATGAAGAAGTCAATATCGTCATTGCTGAGTCTGATTTGTATAGTTATCCCGGATTGTATTTGCAGCCGATTGGAGAAGGCGCAGTCAAGGGTAAATGGGCGCATTATCCCAAAACCGTATCCGATCCCGATGACGTTTACGCATATCACCGGGTTTTGGAGCGCGAGAATTACCTAGCGAAGACTGAGGGAACGCGTAGTTTCCCCTGGCGAGTGATCATTGTTAATGAAGATGATAAGGATTTGTTGAATAATGAACTGGTTTATAAGCTGGCTACTGCTTCGAAACTGGAGGATACTTCCTGGATAAGACCGGGAAAATCGGTTTGGGAATGGTGGCACGATGCCATTTTGGAAACTGATCAAGTTGAGTCAGGTCTAAATAATTTGAGCTTTGACTTGTACAAATACTATATTGACTTTGCCGCAGAATTTGACATGGAGTACATTACAATGGATGCAGGTTGGAGCACGAATTACGCCGCCCAGGTTTGTAGTTATGCAGCTTCAAAAGACGTTGGAGTTATTGTTTGGGATTTTATCAACCTACCGATCGAAAATCCGGATCGATTGACACAAATTAAAAATTTTGGCGCAGCGGGAGTGAAAATTGATTTGATTGAACGGGACGATCAGGAAGCGATTGATTGGCTGGAGCAACTCGCTGATGAATGTGCGAAACGCGAATTATTACTAATTCTGCATGGGTGTCCAAAACCTACAGGCTTACACCGGACCTATCCGAATATTGTCAACTTCGAAGCGGTGAGGGGAGCCGAATGTGCCAAATGGGACCGGACTCCAAATCCGACTTATCATACAGAATTCCCTTTTATCCGGATGCTGGCCGGACCATTGGACTACACTCCGGGCTCGATGCGGAATGTGCATGATGATGAGTTTGAGCCAGTCCCACACGGCATTCCAATGACGATGGGGACAAAGGCTCATGAGTTAGCGATGTACGTCTTATTTGATCAACCCTTGGGGTACTTATGCGATTCACCGGTTGAATACCGGAAAAACATGGTAGCCATGAACTTTCTCAAGAAAGTACCAACGACATGGGATCAAACAGTGCCGCTGGAAGGGAAGATTGGTGAGTTTGCGGTCGTAGCCCGTAAGAAGGACAACGATTGGTATGTCGGTGCCATGACAAATAATGAGTCGCGCAGCATAACCATAGATTTTTCCTTCTTGCCAACCGATGAAACGTTTGCAGTAGAAGTATACCGGGATAACGTGCAAACAGAACAAGACGCGAAGGCGATTGGTTATGAGACAATTGAAGTTACGAGTCAGGCGGTTTTGGATTTCAATCTGGCGCGCGGTGGAGGACTTGCGATGTATTTAAAGAAGGCTGTACCTACCTCTACCAGTGACTTGGAACAAGAAAGAGAACTCAATTTGTTCTTTAATTTCGACAGAGAGGTTTTGAATATCGAATCGCCGGAGGATATCAGAAAGATTAAGATCTTTGATCTCTTGGGGCGACTTCATTTTTCCAGAGAAATTCCAGCATATCAGAAGTCGTTGCAGGTGAATATAGGCCATTTAAACCACGGAACATATGTTGCTGATGTAGAAATCACCGATGCAAGAATGAGGCAAAAGTTTGTTAAGTAGCTGCACTTTTGAGAAGTATTGTTTCAGATGAAAGTGCTGGTCGATCACCTATCAGTCAGTCTTCCGACTTATATATAATATATAATGCACGCTAAAATGATCTGTTATGAGTAATTTTGGAAAAGGTCAATATTTATCTATATTCGGGAACTTAACCAACCTATATGTCCAAGTTTGGAGGGAACCATAGTTTGAACGCTCTTGGTAAGTCGAAGAGGTTTGGTAATAATAAATCAGAAGTGGTGAATGATAACTTCGACGAACTTTTAAATCAGTCTGACCAAGAGGTCTGGCTGGCCTTTAAAGAAGGTAACGAAGCGGCTTACGTTTTTATGTATCAGAAATATTTTGCCGACTTAATTAATTATGGGCGCCAGTTTGCCAGAAATGAACAGCTGATCGAAGACTGTGTGCAGGATCTTTTTATCGATCTAAAAAAAAGCAAAGAAAATCTCACCAATAAAAACACTTCGATAAAGTTTTACCTGTTTAAATCGCTCAAAAGGAGAATTATAGAATACCGAAAAAAGCTGGATAAAGTTACCCTTGGGCCAGCCGAAGGACAGAGGGACTTTGAGATTGTATTACCAGAGGAAGCGTTGTTGATTGAGAAACAATTCAAAGAAGAGCAGCTTTTAAAACTATCGAGAGCAGTGGAACAACTTACCACTCGGCAGCGAGAAGTCTTATACTATCTTTTTTACGCAGAACTCTCTTATGAAGAAATAAGGGAAATCATGGGGTTTGATCATGTTCGTTCTGTTCGCAATATTTTTTACAAGGCACTGGATCGTTTGAAAACAAACTTTAGGGGCATCTTTTTCTTCAACGTGTTCGCTTAAAGTGATGTTTTAACGCTGTTTGTCCTTCAAAATCAGCTGTGAGATTAATTTCCATTAAAAATCTTGCTTTTTTTGATGTCATTTTAGGGGTTTGCTCCTTATAAAATAAAAGCAGTCAAGAAAAGTATGAAGAAACGAGAATACAGTTTTGAACAGGTTGAAGATTTTTTTGAAGACGATCGGTTTATAAGCTGGGTTAAGAACCCTACACCTGAATTGGATCAATTTTGGAGCAATTGGCGTGCCCAGTTTCCTGAAAAGATAAAATTACTTGAACAAGCCTGTTTGTTAGCAAATTCCATTCATTTTCATTCCATTCCTCCTTCGGCAGAGCGATTTGCTCGTGTTTTTGATAAAATTGAAAAAGGAGACTATTCTCCACGATACAAGCAACCAAAATTCAGAGTGATACCTTCGCCTCGGTACTGGACTAGGATTGCTGCCATCCTGTTACTATTTTTTTCGGTGGGTAGTTTGGTGTGGTACTTTAGTTTAAAGGTGAATGATTCACTCATTCAGCCGCAAGCGGAAATGCTTACTGTTTCAACAAAATATGGAGAAAAACAGACGGTTATTCTACCCGATGGTAGCGAGGTAATAATGAATTCGGGTAGTACGTTGTCTTATCTCTCCCACTTTCATGCCGAACGAGAAGTTTTGCTTGTTGGAGAGGCCTTTTTTGATGTGACGAGGATTCCCGAAAAGCCTTTTGTCGTTAGAAGCGGAGGAATTGCGACCAGAGTGTTGGGAACGTCTTTCAACGTGAAGGCATACGAGGATGAGGATATTGTAGCTGTCGCGTTAAAATCAGGAAAAGTTGAGATTAGAAACGAAGCTTCGGGAGCCTGGTCAGCCGTTACTTTGATTCCCGGTGAGAAATTGATGGCCAAAAGCGATAATGCTATCAAAATGAAAGCCAGCGATAACGATCTGTCCTGGCAAGAAGGTGAGTTAACCTTTGATGGGAGTGATTTTAACGATTTTGTCAAAAAAATTGAGCGTTGGTACGGAGTGAAAATTGAGGTTGAAGGAGATCCGGGAGATGAATGGAGAGTCAACGGGAAATTTAAAAATAAGCCTCTGGCGGTCGTGTTGGAAAGTATCAGTTTTGCTGAGAACATTGACTACAGCCTTCAGGGCACCCAAGTTAAGTTGCGCTTTAAGGAACGTTAACCACAAAAACGGATATGAATACATCCTAACAAAAAACCGGAGTTTAGGACCTCCGGCTTAGAAAAAGGCATGAATAGGTGAAAGCATCATGCCTCAATTTATTAATCAGATTAAAAACCAATTAATTATTCCAAACGTATGAAAAATTATTTAGTAAGACAATTGGTAAATAGACCTCGCTATATTTTTGCGATTCTATTGCTGCAAGTATTCTCATTTTCTGCTTTGTATGCGCAGGCGGAGTCTGCAAAAAAGGTGGATACGATCAGTGAAGTCCGAATAAGTTTGAGTATCAATGGAGCGAAAATCCGGGAAATATTCAATTTAATTGAATCAAAAACGGATTACGTCTTTGTGTACGATGAACGGGCGATCGATAAAAACCAGCGTATTACCATTGATAAAAACAATGCGAGTATTTACGACATCCTCTCAGTGATTTCAACTGAGACGGATCTGAAATTTAAGCAGATTAACGAGATTATCAATGTGGCGAAGAAAAGCTGGCATGAAAAATCAAAGGTTGAAATACAGAATGAACAAAGTGAACAGATTCCGGTAACCGGACAAGTGGTTTCCAGTGATGACAATCAACCTATTCCAGGTGTAAATGTCGTGATTAAAGGAACAACAGTAGGAACTATAACTGATCTTCAAGGAAACTATTCTCTGGAAGCTCCCAGGGACGCGATTTTGGTTTTTAGTTTTATTGGCTTTGAAAGGCAGGAAGTTTCGATTTCTAACCGTCAGAATATTGACGTGCTGCTGTTATCAGATATCACTTCAATTAATGAAGTGATTGTGGTGGGTGCGGCTATTAAGGAGCGTGATCTAACAGGAGCAACAGTCAATGTAAATGAAGAAACGCTGAAGGAACGTCCCGTAACAAGTGTGAATGAGGCACTGCAAGGTCGGGCCGCGGGGGTATATATCAGATCTAATCCTCAGCCGGGAAGTGATGCGTCCATTAAAATCAGGGGAAATAATTCCATGAACTACGGGGCAAGCCCAATCTATGTTGTGGATGGGATTGTTATGGATCGCGACTTCAACATGATCAACTTGAATGATGTGGCATCAATTAATGTATTGAAAGATGCATCGTCAACAGCTCTTTATGGATCAAGAGGGGCCAATGGTGTCGTGATTATCACAACAAAGAAGGGGAAAAGCGGAGAAGGTAAACTAACTTACGACGGATGGTTCGGAGTTCAGCAATTCACCAATGAATCACTCACGTTAGGTGCCAAAGATATGTTTGAACTGAGGATCGATGCCCTTGAAAATGCAGCTTCAGTTGGAGGTGCATATTATACGCTAAATCCCAATGCGAGCCGACAAGATTTTATCGATGACGAATTGTTGGCTGACGGAAAATTGTGGTTTGCTGATTATGAGATTGAAAGCTATAACAATGGTGAAAGTTACAATTGGCTTGATGAAGTTACCAGGGCTGCATTTCAGCAAAATCATAACCTGAGTATGTCCGGCGGGTCTGACAAGGGAAATTACTATTTGAGTTTTGGTTATACCGATCAGGAAGGAATTGTTAAAAGTTCAAACTATAAGAAATATTCTGGTCGGGTGAACCTCGAACAAAATGTAAAAAGTTGGTTGAAAGTTGGGACAAATACGTCATATACACGATCAGTAAATGACTTGGTTGATGGAAAAGTCTTTGGTGTAGCGAGAGGGGCAAACCCGCTGTTGCCCATCAGCGACGAGCACTTGTATTTGGCATGGGGTAATAACTGGGATATCAATAGCGAGAATCCAATCAAGACATTGACGTTGGATAAGGATACTTATAAGAGTCGGATTTTTTCGTCAAATTATCTGAATTTTAATCCAATAGAAGGACTAAATGTCCGGACTTCATTTTCCGTTGACCTGATTGATCAGGAATACTATGAATATACACCGAGTGATATTCAGCAGGCATTGAGAAATTCCTATCGCGGAATTGCCATTCATAACCTGGATCATGCGTTTAACTACCAATGGGATAATTCGGCAACTTATGATATGAAGTTTAATAAGCATTTCTTGACCGCATTGGTTAGTACCAGCCTTAGCAAGAATATGTTTAAGTACACCAATGTTACAGCACAGGATTATCCGGTTGATGACTTTGGTTATTTCAATTTGGGAGCTGCTTTTGGAAAAGAAAACTTCAACTTAGGTTCCAATCAAGTTACGTCAACTCTAATGTCATACTTGGGGCGCTTAAACTATAGTTATGATGGTAGATATTATGCTACCGTAACCGCACGATATGACGGGTCGTCCAAGTTTAACGAAGGTCACAAATGGGGATTATTTCCCTCGGTAGCACTAGCCTGGAATATGGCTAATGAAAATTTCATGAGTGGACAAAGTCTTTTTGACTTGGCAAAGCTACGCTTTGGCTATGGTTCTGTGGGTAATCAAAGTATTCCGGACTACGCATTTTTAAGCCTCTACAACCCATCCTATTCAGATGGTAAGGTATCATTCAATTCTACAGGATTACGAGGAACTTCTGCTCTTACCTGGGAAAAGCAATCGCAAATGAATATCGGGTTGGATCTTGGCGTGCTTGACAACCGGATACAAATGACGGCAGAGTATTTCAATATCGTTAACTCGAACTTGCTAATGCGTCGTACGCTTTCAACCTTGACAGGTTATGGTTCAGCAATTGAAAATATTGGTGAAATGACCAACAAAGGGTTTGAGTTCTCTTTAAATGCAGCCGTAATTGATCAAGATGACTTTAAGTGGGATGTCGCAGCGAATATTTCATTTGACAAAAATGAGGTGACCCAATTGTATGGCGATATTGATGCCATTTATAATTTCGGAGGCTTTACCGGAACTGAAATACAACGAACAGGGAACTTCTTCCTGGGCGAGTCTCTCAACACGATTTATATGTGGGAGTTTGATAGGATTATTCAGGAGGAGGATATGGACTACGTTAATTCTCTAACCCTGCCTGGAAAAACGCTGGAGCCGGGTGACATTCTGCCTAAGGATCAACAACAGGCAGGAGAAGAGGGGCACGGAGTGATTGACGAGGATGACCGTGTGATCGTTGGTAAGAGTGATCCAAAGTTTTATGGGGGATTTTCAACTCGATTAGCTTATAAAAGCTTATCACTTAATGCCGTGTTTAATTACTCTTCGGGTGCTAAAGCGATTGGTAGCTTGTATGAGGGATTGATGAATGGAACCGGTTATAGTTCAGCTCATAAAGACATGTTGGATCGCTGGACTCCCGAGAATACAAATACAAATATTCCTAGAGCAACTTACGACAATTCGATTCGCTTCTCTACAGGAGAAACCTCTTGGGCATTACAAGATGCATCATTCTTAAGGTTATCGACATTGACCTTGGCTTATGACCTGCCCGGAAGCGTTGCTCAAAAGGTTGGAATGAAGGATTTCAGAGTATACACAACCGGAAGTAATTTGTTTTGCCTGACAAAGTATAAAGGATATGATCCAGAAAATGGAGATTGGTATCCAACCGCAAGAATGTTTGTTTTAGGCTTGAATTTTAGCTTCTAGGCTAGTTCTGATTAGTAACATCTAAATACTACAAAATGAAAAAAATATATTATCTAAGCATATTATTGGGAGCTTTATTATTTAGCTCTTGCGAAGACTTTCTGACAGAGGAGCCAAAGACACAACTAACCGAAGAAGAAGTGTATGGCGACGAGGAGAATATCGAACTCTTGATTTCTGGCTTGTACACCCAATGGAGGACAACAAGAAGCGATCGACGAGCACTGTATATGTACACCATGGGTACTGATGAGGGGAAGCAGGGTGGTCAACAGATTCGAGAAAATAACTTCCAGGCGGCCTTAGACAAGTATAACGGAGCCCTCAATGCTTCTAATTCTGTTTTAGCTGAGCAGTGGAATTTGAGATGGCCAATTGTAAGTGCGGCAGCAAAGGCTGCTAAATATGCCACATCCGAAAGGCTAAAAGCCGAGGCATCGTTCATTCGAGGAGTTGTAAACTACGAATTGGCAATGTACTGGGGACCTATTCCAATTATCGACTTGGATGACATGAGAGAATCCAGGCAGCCCCTTACAGATGTCTTTGAGTTTATTATCAGAGATATTGAATATGCGGCTAATAATTTACCAACTACACAGGAGGATAAGAAGCTTCCCACAAAAGCTGCTGCTCAAGCGCTGCTCGGTAAAATTTATATGAGTGCTCCTGAAAGTACTGGATTACGTGATTTTGAAAAAGCGAAGGATTATTTTGACATGCTGATTCCAAATTATTCTCTGTTGAGCAATTATGGGGAGTTATTTAACACGACAACAAACCAAAATAGCTCTGAAATTATTTACGCTTTTCAGTTTACAAACGTATGGCCTGATAACAATATGGTCCAACATCATGCCGGTTCGAGAGCCGTAGCAGACCTTGATGCTAACACCTATTTTGGGGGATATGATCTTTGCATGCCGACCGACTATTATGCAGAAAATGTGTCCGATGGCGGTATATGGGAGCCAGGCGATACTAGGAAGAATGCCTCAATTCGTTATGATTTCACCTTGCCTGATGGGAGAGAACCACAAATTACGTGGACGGGGCAAGCAGACGAATTGGGTCCTCATACCAGGAAATTTGAAGACATTCGTACCCAAGGAGTGCAAAACTTCTGGTATTCAGGGGGGCTGATTTACTTTCTTCGTCTTTCGGATATCTTACTGTCTAAAGCGGAGTGTCTAAATGAACTTGGACAAACATCAGCCGCTGTTGAGCTGGTGAACACTACTGTGAGAGCCAGAGCTTTTGGAGGAACCTTGCCGCCGGAGCATGCATGGTCCACGGGGATGTCTCAAGACCAGTTCCGAACTCAAATTATGGACGAGAGAATGCGGGAGCTTGGATTCGAAGGATGGAGACGCATTGACTTGATTCGTACTGGAAAATTGGTGTCGTTGGTGAAAGAACGTAATCCATGGGCGAAAGAAGAAGGCATGATTTCGGAGTTCCACAACCTATATCCAATCCCTGAATCGGAAATTAAACAGAACGAATTAATAAACGAGGAAGACCAGAATCCTGGATATTAATTATCTTGAAGGGTGTCTTGGTCAAACCAAGGCACCCTTATGTTTTCTTGCTACCGACTAGCAGAGGTAGTTAATTATGAGAAAGACTATCCTGATAGGTTAATCACCTGCTACAGTAAAAACAAACAAATTATTCAATGGTGGATGATTTAGAAAGGTATTATATCACATAAAAATAAACTTCATGTACAGCATTTATCGTTTTATTCCATGGCTTTTTAGAAGCCTGTCAGTTTTCATTTTGCTTCTTTTTATGGTTTCCGGAATTCAGGCTCAGATTATTCCTGTCGAGACAAGCCAGAATGCAATGGTTTTTCAGGTTGACAAAAGCAACGATCTGAAGATGATATATTTCGGAGAAAGGCTTTCTATAGATTCTGAATACACATACATTTCAGAACAGTATAAGCAAGCGACAGACTATACTAACGTTTATAATTCTGCATATACCTCGGCCGGAAGCAGGAATTTGCTTGAGCCAGCTATTCGGTTAACCCATTCCGATGGAAATCAATCGCTTGATTTAGAGTATGTGAATCATCAGACCGAAACGATTGATGCCAACGTTTCTTTGTTAAAGGTGACCATGAAAGATCGGGTTTATCCGGTTCAGGTCGAGTTATATTATCAATCCTATTTTAATGAGGATGTGATTGAACAATGGGCTGTGATCAGCCATCAGGAAAAGAAGCCTGTCGTATTGCATAAGTTTGCATCAGCAAACTTAAGCCTCAAAGGGAAAGAATTTTACTTGACACAATACTATGGGGATTGGGCCAAGGAAATGCAGCCTGAAGAATCAAAGTTAACCCATGGAATAAAAACAATTGATTCAAAACTGGGGACACGGGCTAATTTGTTTCAGCCTTCGGTGTTTATGGTATCATTCGATCAACCGGCGAATGAGGATGAAGGAACAGTTTTGTATGGAGCTTTGGAATGGAGCGGAAATTTCAAGATTGAAATGGAGTTGGATCCACAAGACAACCTGCGGATCATTGCAGGGATGAACGATTATGCTTCGGAGTACAAACTTCCAGCAAAGCAAAAATTTAAAACTCCCGCATTTTTACATGTCCTTTCCCAAAAAGGTAAAGGTGAAGCAAGTCGTAAATTACACACTTGGGCACGTAATTATAAAGTATTGGATGGCAAAGGCGATCGTTTAACCCTGCTTAACAACTGGGAAGCAACTTATTTTGACTTTAATGAGCAGAAGTTATTTTCGTTGTTAAAAGATACCAAGAAGTTGGGGGTTGACTTGTTCCTGCTGGATGACGGCTGGTTTGGAAATGAGTATCCCCGAAACAACGATGATGCTGGACTTGGTGATTGGCAAGCAAATCGTAAGAAATTACCTAATGGCGTTTCCTCTTTGGTTGAAGAGGCGACAAAAAATGGTGTCAAATTTGGGATCTGGGTCGAACCTGAGATGGTAAATCCGGAAAGTAGTTTGTATCATGAACATCCTGATTGGGTCATTAAGCAGCCAAGACGCGATGAACACTATTTTCGAAATCAATTGGTATTGGACTTGAGTAATCCCGAAGTACAGGATTTTGTTTTCAAAGTGGTAGATGATCTTTTTGTAGAGAATCCTGATTTAGCCTACATCAAGTGGGATTGTAACGCTGTAATTTATAACGCCTATTCGAATCACCTGAAGGAACAAACGCACTTGTACATTGATTATGTGAGAGGCCTCTATAATGTATTGGAGCGAATTCGTGATAAATATCCAACCGTACCAATGATGCTGTGCTCGGGGGGTGGCGGACGCGTGGATTACGCAGCTTTGCAATATTTTACTGAGTTTTGGCCGAGCGATAACACCGATCCTTTGGAACGCGTATTTATGCAATGGGAGTACTCCTATTTCTATCCAGCAATCAGTACTTCCAATCACGTCACTGACTGGGGCAAGCAATCTTTAAAATACAAAGTTGACGTAGCCATGATGGGGAAACTTGGATTTGATATCGTCATTGGTGAGCTGCCCGATGAAGAATTGCGCTTCTGTCAGCAGGCAGTTGAAGCTTATGATAAATTAAAAGAAACGGTTTGGCACGGAGATTTATATCGCTTAGCAGATCCAAAAGAGAACGATTTTGCGTCATTGATGTTTGTGAATCTGGAAAAGAGCGAGGGTGTTGTTTTTAATTATTTGGTCAACAACAGATATGACAAAAAAAGTGAGGACCCGATTAGGTTTAAAGGACTTGATACCGCAAAGAACTACCAGATTCAAGAGGTTAATATTTATCCGGGAACCTCATCGCCTTTAAATTCCGATCAGGTCTTCAGTGGAGAATTTTTGATGAAAATTGGATACAATCCACAAGTTCATGCTGGCCGGAAAAGTGTTGTCCTGCTCATTCGCGAAGTAAAATAAAAAGGAGATGAATATTAATCGAATAAAGGTCTTAGCAATCAGTCTGATACTATTAGGTATAGTGTCGTGCGGACAGAAGGTGGAAACTGAATGGCCGATGGTGTCTCCTGAGGGAAAAATCGTTGCCCAGCTACAGATACAAGAAGATGGACGGTTGAGTTATCAGGTGTGGGCTGCGAACGGCTCAAATAGAACTGTTGTGATTGAGAATTCACCGTTGGGAATTGTTCGTAAAGATCAGCAATTTGATACACTGAAGTTTATTGGGAGAGAGAAGGAAAAAACCGTTGGGGAATCCTATACGCTGTCTACCGGGAAAAGACTCGTGAATCGGAATCATTATAACGAATATACATTCAAATTTGCCAATCTGGAGGGTGGCCTTTTAGATTTGGTTTGTCGAGTTTATGAGGAAGGGTTTGCTTTCAAATACGTTTTTCCTGAGAAGGACCAGCAAACTTATATTGTAGAGCATGAGCTAACTGGTTTCAATCTTCCGGAGGGAAATGCATGGATGCAACCTTACGACAAACCGACAGCATATGCTCCGGCATACGAGCGCAATTATGAGGGAGAAATGCCCGTTGGGACACCATCGCCCGGCAGGGAAGGCTGGTGCTTCCCAGCATTGTTCGAAGTGAATGAGCACTGGGTCTTGCTCTCTGAGGCCAATCTGAAAGCTAATTTCTATGGATCTCATTTGGATTCAGTAGCAGATAATGGGTTGTACCATGTTGTGCCACCGTTGGAAGAGGAAGCTTTTGGTTATGGTAATACTTATGCCGAATCAACTTTACCGTGGGATATGCCTTGGCGAATGATTCTGATTGGATCGGAGTTGGGCGATATTCTGGAGTCGAACCTGGTCACCCACTTGAGTGATCCGTCGAGAATAGAGGATCCTTCCTGGATTCAATCTGGTCGGGCCTCGTGGGCTTGGTGGTCCGGGTATCTGGACGGATCAAATGATACACCAGAGAAACTAAAGAAGTATATAGACTTTGCAAAGGAGATGGAATGGGAGTACTCGCTTATCGATGCAGGTTGGGACACCCGAAAAGGATTTAATCTTGCAGAAATGGCTGACTATGCAAAAGCGAAGGGTGTAGACTTGTTGCTTTGGTACAACTCAGGAGGACCGATCAATCGAGTGAACGCTGGGCCAAGAGATAAAATGTTTGATCGAGATATCCGTAAACAGGAGATGGAGCGGATTTCAGAACTGGGAGTCAAGGGAATTAAGGTCGATTTTTTCTCAAGCGACAAACAGGACTTTATGGAGCTTTATCATGGGATAATGGAAGATGCAGCTTCCAATAAGCTGCTTGTAAATTTTCATGGCTGCACCGTTCCCAGGGGATGGTCGCGTACTTATCCCAATTTGATTTCAATGGAAAGTGTCATTGGTGAAGAGGGATACATTTATCATTCGCACTATGAACAGGGCGCGCCGCTTCATTGTACGATTCTGCCCTTCACCCGAAATGTAGTGGGGCCGATGGATTATACACCGGTTGCATTTTCGATTCAACAGGTTCCGCACCGAACTTCTTATGGCTTTGAGCTGGCTCTTGCCGTTGTCTTTGAATCGGGGATTCAGCATTTTGCGGACAAGGTTGAAATGTATCAAGCTCAGCCAAAGGAGGTCATTGATTTTCTAAAGTCTGTCCCTGCAGCATGGGATGACACCAAATTCCTGTCCGGTTATCCGGGAGATGATGTTGTGATTGCGAGACAAAGAGGTGAAGATTGGTTTGTTGGAGGGATTAATGGAGAAGATGTCGGTAAAGTTATTGAGCTTAATTTTGGCTTTTTGGAAGCCGGAGAGAGCTACGAAGCTACTTTCATTACTGATGGCGAAAATAACCAGTCTTTTTCTACAGTATCTAAAAGCATTTCAAACCAATCTAAAGAGCACCTGGAAGTCTTCCCAGTTGGTGGTTTTGTGATTCATTTGGAAAAAATAAATTAGGAAAGCATGAAATTCTTTGGTTGGATCAGAAATAAGATAACGTTATTAAAAAATTGGATTTTTAGAAGAATGGAAAGGAAACTTCAGTTTAATGGAAATTGGACTGCAGTCCTTCTTTTTGTGGTATTGGGTTTTCCCGTTAATCTCGTTGCCCAGGAGTTTGAATTTGAAGCTGAGACTTCTGTTTTGTCAAATGGCGCAGCTGTGCAAAATGCCAGTGAATGCTCGGGAGGTCAGCAGGTTGGAAATTTGGGTGGAACACAGAATGGGTCGGTAACGAAAGTGTTTGAAGTTCCATCGGAAGGAGATTATGACCTTTCCATAAGCTACTGTACCGCTGATCAACGATCATTTTCTGTATGGGTGAACTATGGAATGAGGTTGGAGGTTGTTTGCTCGCCTTCCGGTGGCTGGTCGACACCTTCTACCGTACAAATTCAAATTGCATTGATCGAAGGTCAAAATACGCTGGTTTTTGATAATCCGAACGGGTGGGCTCCTAACCTTGATCAATTCTCGCTGACTCCAAGCCCCACATTCAATATCTCTGGCAACGTGCAACAGGATGAAACGGGTGTACTAGGAGTTACATTATCTCTTTCCGGTGCTAAAAACGGCAATATTGAAACGGATGAAAACGGAACGTACTCATTTACTGGTCTGACGGGAGGTAAAAGCTACACCATTACCCCAATAAAAGAGGGAAGTGTGTTTGATCCTCCGTATCTATCATTTGATCCCCTCCTAAAAGAAGAGAGTCTGCAAGACTTTGAAGTTGTGCCAGTTTGCGTTGAGTGTATTGAATCATTTAAGTTTGGTACGAACGGGGAGTTAAAATACAGTACTCAAACTGGAACCTATTCGATGTACTTCGGAGATCATCAGGTCATCTCCTCGGCCTACAGCATGGTGAAAAATAGTGATGCGTCAATCAGTAGTCTGGACTACGAAGATCGTCAGGTTTCCATTGAAGACATTTCTGATGATTTTGGGGATGGACAGAAAATGATAGTGACGTTAACAGCCCAAGATCTTCCTGATATGCAACAAGTGTTTTACGCTTACGATGGAAGCGATTATTTTCTTGCAGAAGTTTTTTTGAAAGGCGAGTCTGTTGTGTCAAATTATATGGCACCATTAGTTAGCAGTCAGGTTGATATTGCAGAAGCCGGTGATAATCGTTTCCTTTTTGTTCCATTCGATAACGATGGTTTTACTCGCTATCGATCGCACAAATTGGAAAATTACACGACAGCAACTAGTTCGGAGGTAACTGCTTTTTATGATGATATCAGCCGTAAAGGACTGGTGGTTGGTTCGGTTGAACATGCCACCTGGAAAACTGGAATTAAAGGAGCAGGAGAAGGCCGCGAATTGTCTTCGCTTGTTGCTTGGGGAGGTTATACGGATAAAAATGTTACTCGTGACGCAAAGGCACATGGCTCAATTTCCGGGGAAGAGATTAAGTCTCCTAAATTGTTTGTTGGGTATTTCGATGATTGGCGTGTTGGAATGGAAGAATACGGAAGGGCTAATGCAGTGGCAGAACCACGCTATGTTTTTGAGTGGGACCAGCCGACACCATTTGGGTGGAACAGTTGGGGAGCCATTCAAACAGATCTCAGTTTGAATAAAGCGAAAGCAGTAGTCGATTTTTTTGTAGAAAGTTTGCCTGATTTCAGGAATGGAGAGACCGCTTATATTGACTTGGACTCATACTGGGACAATATGGTGAGTGGAGGATTGGAAGGCGATTTTTCAAATCTGGTGGCATTTGCCAATTATTGTAAAAGCAAGGGGCTGAAACCGGGTATTTATTGGGGACCTTTTGTGGATTGGGGTAAGTACGACCGACAAGTCGAAGGAAGTGTCTACAGTTATGCTGCAGCATGGACAAAAGTCAACGGAGCATATCACGATGAAGATGGCGGACGGGCTATGGATCCGACGCATCCGGCAACGCAGGATCGGATAAGTCTTTTGGTTGACAAGTTTATAGCCTGCGGGTTCGAAATGATTAAGATTGATTTTATCGGACATGCGTCGGTGGATGCTGATCATTATTATGATCCTGAAGTGACGACAGGAATGCAGGCATTTCGCAAAGGCATGGAATATTTAGTTGATCAGCTTAATGATAGAATGCTCATCTATGCCGCTATTTCGCCAAACCTTGCAACAGCTCGCTATGTTCATTCGCGACGAATTGCTTGTGATGCATATGCTGATATTGGCGCCACGGAGTATACCCTGAATAGTAACACTTACGGATGGTGGCAGGATCAAATGTATGATTTTATAGATGGTGACCATTTGGTTTTTGGTAACAGCTCCATGGGGGAGAATCGTGCCCGGCTCGCTTCTGGAGTAGTTAATGGAACAATTTTCACTGGAGATGACTTTTCTGTGCCAGGCCAGTGGTCTGAAAGAGCAAGAATCCTATTACAGAACCAAGACGTATTGGAAGTTGCAAAGGATGGAGTTGCTTTTCGCCCGGTTGATGGCCATTCGGAGAGTGGGGCTAGCGAGATTTTTGTAAAGGAATCGGAAGGGATTTACGACGTAATCGTAGTCAATTATGAAGATGCTAAAACGTTCAATGTTGATTTTGACCGCTTGGAAATCCAAGGAACAGATTATGGTGTAAAGGAATTATTTAGCGGAGAAGACATAAACTACGAGGGGAACTCTATATCTATTGATGTGCCAGCCCGCGATGCAGTAATTCTTCGATTCTCGAAAGGTTTTCCGGATGCGGTGGACGATATATCAGAAGGGAGCGGCATTCGGATTTTTCCCAATCCAACCCGGGCAAAGATACATATCGAAGGGAGAAACAGCATTGAAAGCATAAAGTTGTATCATTCTATGGGAGCTCTGGTCGAGTCAATAAACGAAATCAATCAGAATGAAACGGTCATGGATTTGGAAGGCTCTCCAGATGGCGTATACCTGGTGTCTGTAACCGAAAAGGGAGGTAGTAAAACGATCTCAAAAGTTATCAAAACCAACAAATAATCTAAACCCATTTCTATGAAGATAATTTGTAAATGGAGTTACTATATCTCACTGTCATTTGCTTGGGTGATTTTCAGCTCTTCTACAAGAGTAGACGGGAATGGAGAATTGCATCTGTGGTATAATCAACCAGCGTCGCAGTGGGAAGAAACGCTACCCTTGGGTAACGGCCGTTTAGGGATGACTCCAGACAGTAAAATAAGTCAGGAGACGATTGTTTTAAATGACATCACGTTGTGGTCGGGTGCGCCTCAGGATGCTAACAACTATGAGGCGTATAAAAAGTTGCCCGAAATTCGCCAGTTGCTAACTGATGGCAAAAACGACGAGGCCCAGGATTTAGTGAACGAGGAATTTGTCTGCCTGGGTAAAGGAGGGCAGGCTGAGCCTTTCGGCTGTTTTCAAACGTTGGGTAAACTTCAGATCAACTATTTGTATGACGGTGAGAATCCCGGATTCGATTCTGTAGCTGATTACTCACGAAAGTTAGATCTTGATAGTGCAATTGCCAGCTGCTCATTTTCTTACAACGAGGTGAATTATCGACGAGAATATTTTACTGGTTTTGGCAATGACGTGAATGTTGTGAGAATTACTGCCGACAAAAAGCGGATGATCAATTGTGAGATTAGCCTGGACAGGGCTGAACGATTTGAGGTCAGCAATGACGGAACTATTTTGCAGATGAAGGGAGCGTTAGTAAGTGGTACTGACAATCCAGGGATGAAATATCTGGCCTTGGTAAAAGCGCTAACGGAGGATGGAACAGTAACGATAGAATCGGAAAAAATAAAGGTAAAAGACGCTTCAGAATTAATTATCTACATTTCTGTCGGAACTAGTTTTAGGAATGCTGATTTTGAAGGCGATGTTCGTGAACTTTTGACAAAGGCAGTTAATACGGGGTATCATGAGCAGAAAGAAGCGCATATTGAGAACTATCGACAAATGTTTTCCCGGGTTCATTTTGATTTGGGGCGTGGTGAGAACAGTGATCTTCCTACTAATGAAAGACTCTCGAAGTTTTACAATGAACCGGAAAAGGATACTGCTTTACCCGCGTTATTTTACCAATTTGGGCGGTATCTTACGATTTCCAGCACTCGGGTAGGTTTATTGCCTCCGAATCTGCAGGGTCTTTGGGCGCATCAAATCCACACGCCGTGGAATGGGGATTATCATCTGGATGTGAACGTGCAGATGAATCATTGGCCGGTGGAAGTTTCTAATCTTTCGGAATTGAATCTGCCTTTGGCTGATTTAGTTAAACGGATGGTGCCTCACGGTGAGAAAACGGCAAAAGCTTATTATAATGCTGATGGTTGGGTGGCGCACGTAATTACCAATGTGTGGGGATTTACCGAACCCGGTGAAAGTGCATCGTGGGGGATTTCGAATGCCGGATCGGGCTGGGTTTGCAACAATCTCTGGCAGCACTACGACTTTACAGGCGACGAGAATTACCTAAAAGAGATCTATCCGATACTAAAAGGTTCTGCAGAGTTCTACAATAGCATGTTGATGCAAGATACGGAAACAGGTTGGCTGGTTACAGCACCATCGGTTTCGCCTGAAAACTCATTTTATTTGCCCAACGGTAGTCACGCTAATGTTTGCATGGGGCCAACCATCGACAATCAGATTATACGTGAACTTTTCAACAATGTCATTAGAGCATCGGAAGTTCTGGGTAAAGATGCTGAATTTAGGGAAACATTAAAAAGAAAACTGAAAGACATACCTCCAATTGCCCAGATCTCTGATGATGGACGAATTATGGAGTGGCTGAAGGACTATGAGGAGCCGGATCTGCAACATCGGCATATCTCACATTTATACGGTTTGTACCCAGCACACTTAATCTCCCCGGAAAGTACGCCGGAATTTGCCGAAGCAGCAAAAAAAACACTAGAAGTAAGGGGTGATGATGGTCCCAGTTGGGCGATTGCTTACAAACAATTGTTTTGGGCCAGGCTCCACGACGGAAGCCGGGCATTCAAACTTCTTCGCGAAATACTCAAACCTACTTTAGATACCCACATCAATTATGGTGCCGGTGGTGGTGTCTATCCAAATTTATTATCAGCAGGGCCCCCTTTTCAGATTGATGGTAATTTTGGTGCTACCGCAGGAATAGCTGAGATGCTCATTCAGAGTCATGCTGGATTTATCCATTTACTGCCAGCAATTCCTGAACATTGGCAGAAGGAAGGTAAAGTAAGCGGCTTGAAAGCACGTGGAAATTTCACGGTTGATTTTGAATGGCGAAATGGGCGAGTAACTGATTTTACGATTTCGTCGCCCACGTCCCAAAAGGTGAAAGTGAAAGTGAACGAAGAGCTGCGTGATGTCATTTCTAACAAATTATAATTTGATTCCTAATATCCATTGGCTCTCAAAGGCCGGTTTAGGTCGAAATGTTGGATAGTACAAGTTCCGAGTTTTTTATTTGTGGTGATAGGCATTTGTTTGTAGAATAAGACAGAGGTGGTTAGTTTGCCACGATTATATTCCCACCTTTGTCTTATTTGTAGATCCACTATACTTCAAGAGATAGATATTTGATACCTATTAATGCGCCTTGGTGTGTTTGGTCAATTTTCAAAACCTCGTTAAACGCAGCCCAAGCCTTTTCTTTGTTGGCTCTGCCCAAGTTCCCTAATCCGATCAAGTATTGGCAAAGTTGGTAATTGCGCAGTTTTAGGTCATCTTCCCAAATTAGCAGATCAGGAAGCGAAACGGCGAAATAATCAATCTTCACTTCGTCATTTAAATGCTCCATCCCGAAATCTATAAGCATGTCAAAGCACCGGTTAGCATCAGCCTGTTTCCCTAACTTTTGCAGGGCGAGACCTTGATAGAAAATTGTGTCAGGCTGTTGGTCGTTATAGAACATTGCGGCTGACACTTCACTCAATCCTCGCGAAGCTTCCGTAAAAAAGGCTATTGCTGTTGGGGCGTCATTCATTCCTTCGCAGGCTACGCCTAACCAATACAATAATTCATTTTCTTGGGCGCCATAAAGTTTTCCTTCGCCCAGGTTTACGGGATATTTACGAGCATCTAACAGTAACTCCTCAGCTTTTTTAAATTCGGCATTTTCAATTGCTTTTTTAGCCATCTCTGTCAAACTGAAAGCATACTGTCCAGTTACTTTCCCTTCTCCTCCTTCCCATGGGTGAAATTGACGTGACATGATTAATTCAAAAGCTTTTTCATATTCACCCAAGATGTTGTATAGCGTAGCAAGCTCCAAAAAGAGATCATCACGTTCATCACAAAGAGATCGGTACTGTTGAAGTTTTTTCAGTCTTTCTTTGGGCGCATGATTTAGCCGTTTGTATAGTTGATCCAGCTCCATCAAGACTCTGGCGTCATTTTTATCTAGCTCAAAAGCCTTTTCAAGCGAAGCCAATGCTTTTTCTGTATTGCCCTGTTTGTTGAAATATGCCAGCGAAAGATTGCGGTGTGTAGTTGGGAAGTTCGAATTGATAGAGACAGATTTCTCCCAGCATGTGACCGCTTCATCAAAGTTTTTGAAAGCATACCAGAAATTCCCCAGATAGTAAAGCGCTTTGTAATCGTTCGGATTCTGATTGGTAGCCCATTGAAGGGTTACAACAGCCTCAGACTGATTTGGAAAACAATAATCGGGACATAACTCCAAAGCCTCCGCCAAAGTTGCATTTGCTTCGGTTTCTTTTCCTGACTGAGACAAGAACCAGGCTTTATAATACATGGCCATAGGATAAATGTCGCCGCCTTCCTGCTCATCAATACCAAGATTAATCAGTTGAACTGCTTCTTCATATAAGCCGGCGTAAGCATAATCCAGTGCAAATTCAATGTAATTATGAATATTCTTACGGATCAATTTCTTCATTTCAGTCAATGCATCAACATCGTCATTAATTATGTACTTTTCGAAATGCAAACTGAAGTTAAACTGATCCAGTTTCAACGATTCATTGCACAACGCAATGGCCTCTTCCTTTCGATTCAATTTGCGAAGTATGCTCACTTTTAATTGGCGTCCTTTGTGATTGTGCCAGTTGCGTACCAATGATCGATTAATGACTTCAAGGGCAGATTCCCACTTTTTGTTTAGTGTTTCAATCCGGGCAATCTGGAAGTAGCCACTATCCATCCAGGCAGCGTTCCAAACCGATTTGTAGAACGATTGGTAGGCATGATCTGGATCTCCCATGTAACGCTGGGTTAGTCCTAAATTGAAGAATGGTTCTCCATCAATGGGGTTGGGATTTCGGTCAGTGAGTGTTTCGATGGCTGTTTGAAAATACTTTACTGCTTTCTTGAACTGTCCACGACGCAAATACCAAAGTCCAAGCGCATTGTTGCATCGGCTATCGCCTGAATCACGTGATAGAGCTTCCTCATAGTAGGGGCGAGGATCATAAGTGGCGTGGCGATACTGTTCCAGGTGTAAGCCGTTGAGGTACAGCTGTTCATTGCTGTCCACTTCTTTTGGGGCCTTTGCTGGTTTTGCAGCTTCTGGTATTTCTCGCTTTTTTGTCGGTTCGGTCGACCATTTCACAAGGCAGTTCCCATCCGCAGTTAAAACAGAAATCATTAATTTTTCAGGGTTTACTTCTGGTGGAAGCTCCAGTATCTTTTCATAGGATGTTTCCGGATGAAAATCGACTGTTTCGTCCAAAAGTAGTTTTCCTTCGCTGCTAAGCAAGATTTTTCCGGCTGGATACGCGGCAGTCGTGTAAACCTTAATGGTCAATTTCCCATCCCTGATTTCCAGGTTAAGCATTGCGTCTTTTGTCGCATTTTTCACCACTCCTAAATCACGGTATGGCATAAAATACTGGCTAAAAGACTTCTCCTCTCCCGGCATCAGCCATGAAAAGTCGGGCTGGTTGTCGGTATAAACACCACACATTAACTCAATATAAGGACCATCTTCATCGGTCAGATTGCGGTCCCATGCTTGCCCAAAGTCGCTGTGCCCCCAGGTCCATTGCTTTTTTCCGGGCGAAATATGGTGGTTGGCTACATGGAGCAAACCTCCTTTGCTATCATTTTCATATCCGCCAACGAAGTCGTAGTCTGAAGTAATGGCCATATAGGAGGTCGGTACTGGAATGTTTTTGTAACGTGAGATATCCGTTCCCGGAGAATAGTCAACTTTGTAGTAGGTCCCTTTTGCAATTGGGAATTCGGAAACATCCCGTTTCCCGTGGTCAAACACTGCATTTACATCAGGCGGGAATATCGACTGGTAATCATCATTCACTTTAACGGCTGGATTGGCCCACCACAAAAAGGTTTGCGGGTGATTAGTACGGTTGTATAGTTTCACCTTTATTTCAAGATATGCTTTGTCAGGATGTAACGTAAACCCTGCCATTCCACGGGTTCGGAACATACGCTCCAGTTCGTTGCACCAAACCGTTACACTACCATCGGCATAATTTTCAATCCGGTGATCGGTTGGCTCATAGGTCGATGGCCGATGGTGTTGTGGCCAGTTAAATTCGATGCCACCCGATATCCATGGACCCGTTAAACCAACCAGGGCTGGTTTAATTACTTGATTATAATACACAAAATGTCGTTTTTTCATTTTGTCGTAGGCCATTTGAATGCGTCCACCTAATTGTGGTAGGATCATTATTTTCAGATACTGATTTTCTAGAAAAATGGCGTCCCATTCCACGTCTTGCTTTTGATCTTCAATTTTTTCAATCACCGGATGGGGATACACCACACCACTACTCCCTTGATAGACACGTTTCTCCAGAAACATTGGGTTTTTTTCTGGTTTGCCAATTCCGTAGGTTGGAATTACTACTTTTTCATACCAAGCTTTTACTGTCATAATAAGAATGAATAAAATTTTTGAATTGAATTATATCGAGACAGGCCTGTCTGTATCAGTTTTTCGATTGAAAAGCTGCTTCTACTTCTTCCAAAGATTTGCCTTTGGTTTCCGGTAATCTTTTAAAAATGAACATAAAGCCGAGAAAGCAGATCAATGCGTATAACCAAAATGTTCCACTGGCATTCAGAAGACTGTTGAGAATAGGGAACGTGTAAGTAAGCGCAAAGCTCGCCGTCCAAAGTGCTGTTGTGGCGATTGCCATGGCCGCTCCCCGCACGCGATTTGGAAATATCTCGGAAAGGACAACCCAGGTAATTGGAGCCAGTGTCATGGCGTAAGTGGCAATTGCTATCAATACCAATATCAATATAGCCATCCCTTCTAATTCAAAGAAATAACTACTTCCCAGAGCTAAGTATATCAAAGCGAGTCCTGCTGACCCAAAAAGCATCAATTTGCGACGCCCCCAGCTATCAACCATCCGCATGGCAAAAAAGGTAAATATGAGGTTGACAGCTCCTGTGATGACAATATTGAACAGCATGTCCCCAACGGAATAGCCTGCAGAGGTAAAGATTTCTTCGGCATAGTTGAAGATCACGTTGATGCCACACCATTGCTGAAATATTGCCAGTATGATTCCCAAGACGAGTAGGGGGCGCATCTTTTTTGATCGAAGTTGTCTCCAGTCTGCTTTTGAGTTGGATGAATTCAAGGTTTTTGCAATATTTTCTTCTTCGGCTACGGCGTAGTCTCGTCCGCCTATGCGCTCGAGAATTTGTAGGGCCTGCTGTTCTTTCCCCTTTTTCAATAAAAATCGTGGGCTTTCAGGAATAAAGAAAGCTAAAAGAAAGAAGCTTATTGACAGGAATGTTTCCGCCCAAAACATCCATCGCCAGCCCATTTGCCCATTCCATGATTGAATGATTTCAAGATCCGTGGCACCTGGCTTTATCTTGTCGGCAATCAGGTAATTTATTATTTGAGCAGACAGAATGCCAATCACAATGGTCAATTGGTTAATCGAAACCAGCCGGCCACGGATTGATGCCGGTGAAATTTCTGCAATATACATCGGAGAGATTGCCGATGCCAGGCCAATGCCTACACCACCGATTAACCGGTAAATAATAAATGGTGTGAAGTGACTGACCGCACCTGTTCCTATGGCAGAGATGGTGAATAGAGCAGCGGCGAAGATTAAAGGAAGCTTTCTCCCGTAGCGTTCCGAAATATATCCGGAAGCAAGAGCACCAACTAAACAGCCAATCAAAGCGCTGCTCATGGCCCAGCCTTGGAGATATGGCGAAGATATGATGTCAAAATAGCGCTCATAAAATGGCTTGGCTCCGCCAATAACCACCCAGTCGTATCCAAAAAGCAGTCCGCCCATGGCTGATACCATGGTGATTCCAAGAATGAAGCGATTGTTAAGTGTTGATTTGTTCATTTTTTTGACTTTTAATAGCTGTTGTAAAACTAGGAATGTCTGAGGAGGTTGGAAATGCCCCATTTTATCAAAATATGGATGATCTTACTATCTTTAGTTGTCAACTAAGTCTAATGTCAAAGACTAAAATGTCACGTTAGCGCATTGTTTTATTTGTCTTTATAGCCTTTTATGGCATCTCTTTATTTCGTTTATTTGTTGCTGAATATTGACAATATTAATTAATTCTACATTGTGAGGAAACAAGATGGATTTCCGGGACAGTTAAGTTATGTGGTTCCTGAAAAAATTTTGAACATGGTTAAAGACAATCCAATGATTTCGGATCTGTATACAACCGATATTGGTTATTACCCTCACGCTGGGCATCATTTCAGGGAGCGAACGAAAGGAATAGAGCAATTCATTTTGATATACAATACCCAAGGACTTGGTGTAATAAAGACTGAAAAATCAAGTTTTGAATTGGCTCCTGATCACTTCTTTATCATCCCGGCGGGCGTACCACACGCTTATTACGCAGATTCAGGAAATCCCTGGTCTATATATTGGATTCATTTTGCCGGAAACAAGGCCAGACAAATTTCGAAACCGTTGTTGCAGCCAGTTTTTATAGAGCGAAGTAAAACTTCGAGGATCAATGATCGAATAGGGCTTTTTAGCGAGATCTTCCAGAATTTGGAGCGTGGATTCAGTATTGAAACGTTGGAATACGTTAACTTATGTCTACCACGCCTGCTAGCCAGTTTTACTTACCTGGAAAGATATAGGATGGTTAATGAGCAAATTGCGAAGGACCCAGTAGATCTGAGTATTAACTTTATGCTGGAAAATCTGAGTTGTAAATTTAGACTTTCAGAATTAGCTCATGTCGTGAATTTGTCGGCTTCCCATTACTCCCGCCTGTTTTTAAGTCGTACCGGGCATTCTCCTATTAACTACTTCATTCAGCTAAAAATCCAACATTCTTGCAAGCTTTTCGACAGTACCAATCTGTCCGTTGTAGAGGTCGCGCGAGAGGCGGGATTTGATGATCAGTTTTATTTTTCCCGCCAATTTCGAAAAGTAATGGGCATGTCACCCCGCGAGTTCAGGAGGAGGTGATAATTATGTCATTTTCGGTTTATTCTTTTCTAATGCTTCCAGAATATCCAGTTTGATTACTTCCCAATATTTACCTTTCAGGCAAATCGGGTCAAAATCGGTATCTGCTTGTTCGAAGCTTAAAAAATTAGCCAGGATTTCCTTTTTATTGTGTCCATACGGATAGCGTTCCTCATGAAGTTCCAGCATTTGATCTATGCTATAATGTTCCAGAAGTTCATGGATGTCCCAAAAGTCCTTTTTCCGGGCTCTCCGGCTCACGACATCTATTTTCATTGCCACAATGTCATCAATATCAGCAAGACGAATCGCGTCGGTTAACAGTGGTTTCCGGATAAAATGGTCGGTGTAAAATAGATCGAGTTTAATGGACTGATTCTTTGATTCGCCGATATAATAAGATTTTCCAAATCCCACGATTTCTGAATCAATCGTATCGACATATGAAAAATTTGTTCTTATGTATTTGTCAATTGATTCGAAGTCCACTGTGCCATATTCTATGTCAGTAAATAAATCAATATCAACAGACTCCCGATGCCCTAATTGCAGACTCAATGCAGTTCCTCCAACCAACCTGAAGGAACTGAATACTTCTGAAGCCATTAATGATTTTAAAGTGGATAGGAGTATGGGAGTTACTGTATTGTAGTGTAATCTGCGAGGCATAGACAACGGATTCAAGGATAATTTTTTGTATTGAATTTAGGAGGTCAAAAGGTTTTTGTTTTGTTTCAAAACCGCAGAAACATCTTCCTTTCCATAAAACCGGGTAATTTCCTGTTTTTCCTGTTCATTGCCCCGTTCAAAAACCCGTGTGATGATACTTGGCTTGTATTTTATCCAATCGATCTTGTCTATATCCGTATCCCAAAATACGACCGGCCGTATTTTTGATAGATCAGGGTGAAGGTTTTTCCGTTGCTTTCTCTTTTCCTGTTCAATGTCATAATAGGTCTGCAAAATCGAGAAATAGCTTTCGTCTATATCCAGCCTTTCTCCAATCCTTAGAGACAAAGAAGGGTTGATCCGTCGTTTTCCCTTGGTTATTGCTCCCAGGGTTTGGGGAAACTCGTCAATCGATTTTGCGAATTGCTTTTTCGACAACCTCCTTTTTTTAAGTTCCCGGTCCAGGATTAATCCAGGATGTATTCCTTTGATAATTGAAATATTAGTATTCATTGCGATATTTTCCTTCCGATACAAAAATAAACAAATTTGTTTACTTTTACAAGTTGAATTAAAATGTGAGGTGGCGGTAGAAGTTTGGATATTGCTGAAAGTAATAACGTGAAAGTTATGTCCAATTTCTTTTTATTTTTAAAAATATTTGCTTTAACTTCGTCATATTGAATGCGTTCTAATGCATGTGAACTATAAGGTGACCTGGTTTTTTAGCGGTCTTGTAACCTTTTGATATTCAGTTCGAAATAAAGGTGTATTCGAATCCTGGTATCCCGACAAATTGGGAAATCAAAGAGCATCAAAAGCCTGTAAATTGTATGATTTACTGGCTTTTTTGTTTTTAGCCATATCAATTCATATCAGAAAATATCACAATTCAGGTGAGTTAAACGGTGAGTCTTTTTTTTATTTAACTTCGAACTCACCAGGAAGGATTAATCGTTTGTTTTTCAGTTGTTAATAAAGGTCAATTTTGTGATTATAGACCATGATTTTTGACCGGTTTTGATGAATTCCGGTGAGTCTTTTGACCTTGTTTTTCAACTGAAGCAACTAAAACGGATTAAACCGATAAAAATTAAATGATATGAAAACAACCCACACCTTTGGTATTCAGTTCATTATCCGGACTGGCAAAAAGGACAGAGACAAGGGACTAGTTTACGCCCGGATTACCGTGGAGACCCGCAGGATCGAGATTTCCCTGAAGAAAACCATTGCAGTCGAAGAATGGAATAAAGCCCGCGGAATGGCAAAGGGCTTTAGTCCGGAATCCAAAAAGTTTAACAGTTATCTGGAGCATGTCCGTTCGCAACTGACCGATGCTTACCGCGAGTTGCAGATCAACAAAGAGAAGATTACCCCGGAAAATATTAAAGCGCTTTTCCTGGGTGATTCTGACGAACACACACTGATCGAACTGGTGGATTATCACAATACCACGCAAGCCAGTGTCCTTTCCCCTGGAACGATGAAAAATTACCGGACCACAAAAAAGTATCTGGAAAGGTTCCTGAAAAAGAAATTCAAGGCTTCGGATATTTATCTGGTACAGGTCAACTACAAGTTTATCACTGATTTTGAATATTTCCTGAGAAATTACCAGCCATTGGATCACCAGAAGCCTATCGGGAACAACGGGGTGATGAAACACCAGGAAAGGTTTCGCAAAATGATTAACCTCGGGTTTCGCCTGGGATGGATCACCCAGAAGCCGTTTGATTCCTATAAACTTAGCTTTCGTAAGGTTGATCGCGGGTTTCTAACGGAAAAAGAACTCCATGCCATTGAAAACAAGAAGCTCAAAGTCGAACGGTTACAAATTGTGAGGGATGTTTTTATTTTCAGTTGCTATACCGGCTTGTCCTATATTGACGCAATTAACCTGAGCCCGGATGAAATCAATTTGGGAATAGATGGCCAATATTGGATCTTTTCAAAACGGCAAAAGACAGATACGAAGCTGAGAATTCCGCTCCTACCCAAAGCACTGGAAATAGCTAACAAGTGTCAGAAACATCCCAGATCAATCAGTAGAGATAGAGTATTCCCGTTAATCTCAAACCAGAAGTTGAACAGCTATTTAAAAGAAATTGCCGACTTATGCGCGATAAGAAAGAACCTGACTTTTCATTTGGCCCGTCACACTTTTGCGACCACAGTTACCTTGAGCAATGGTGTCCCAATTGAAACAGTTAGCCAGGTGCTGGGGCACAAAAGCATTTCAACGACTCAAATCTATGCGAAAGTTTTGGAGAAGAAGATCAGTGAGGATATGAGAAAACTAAAATTGACATTGTGCAAGAGTATCGATAAATAGGAGATAGAAATTTTCAAAGCAGAAGGATGGATAACAAACCTGTTTATTTTTATATTGAGTATTAAACTATATTTCTAAATTTGTAATCATGCAAATCATTCAAGGTATACTGGAAAAAGATTTAATCGTTCGTTTAAAGAGTGGGGATCAAACTGCTTTTGAATTGTTATTTCACTTTTACTACCCAGGCTTGGTGATGTATGCCTCACAATATACTGCCAATACCGAAGATGCAGAAGAGATTGTTCAGGATTTTTTTGTTCGTTTCTGGGAGAAACATAAGCAACTGGTTCCACGCGATTCGTTAAAAAGCTATTTCTTTTTATCAGTAAAAAACGGCAGCCTCGATTTCCTAAAACATCAGAAAATTGAAAAGAAGTATATTAATGAGATGATGGCATTGTCGAAGCATCATTTGGCTTATGATACTGATATATTCATCAGCTCTGATCTTCAGGAAAAGTTGAAACATGGAATAGGCCTGTTGCCTGAGAAATGCCGGGAAGTTTTTATAATGAGCCGGATTCAGGGTCTGAAGAATGAGGAAATCGCGGCAAAGCTAAATATTTCAAAACGGACAGTTGAAACCCAAATCAGCAAAGCGCTGAAAGTGCTTCGTGTGGAATTGAAAGACTATGTAGGTTTGTTGTTCTTGTTAGGAATTTAGCAGAATTTCTTGTTTTCGAAAAATCATTTTTATTTTTTTTCAGAATGCGTACGTGCATTTATCCTTTCAGTCGTATTTATATCGATTCTCAGAAAATAAAGGAATGGCAAAGGATTCTCAAATAGCAAATCATTTTAGAAGTTTTCTTACAACAAGGCAAGGACAAAATGTGGAGGCACAAATTGCGGAGGCTGAACAGATTGTTCATTCAATTGATAAAATCGATAGCCGAAAAGCATTTAAACAAGTACAAAGCCAGATTCAAAAAACGGAGTACCGTGTTCGGGTATTGAATATATTTACCCGGGTGGCAGCGATTCTTTTTGTTCCATTACTTATAGCTTCTACCTTGTTTTTTTATAATCTGAGGGTTCAACCAGATATCGGGCAATTTACCACCCAGGAAATTTCCAATCCTTCAGGAATACGGTCGGAAATTGTATTGCCTGACGGATCTAAAGTCTGGTTAAATGCTCAAAGTACAATTATTTACGACATGCCATTTGGTTTGAAAGAGAGGGGCGTTAAACTAGTCGGGGAGGCATTTTTTGAAATAAAGACAGATCAACAAAAACCGTTCCAGGTGGAATCAGGAAAAGTTAATGTAACTGTTCTGGGCACCCGCTTCAATTATAAAGCATTTCCTGAGGATAAAGATGTCGAAGTTGTCTTGGCAGAAGGGAAAGTAAGATTGAGTTCGGTTGGATCCAGAACTGGAAAAGAAATAATCCTAAAGCCAGGAGAACGAGCCACGGTCAATAAAACCACCCATCAAACCAAGGTCTCCTCTGAAAATGTAGAAAAATACATTGGATGGCATGAGGGTAAAATGATTTTTGATGAATGCCCTTTATCTGAAGTGGCCCTTCGGCTTGAACGTTGGTTTGGGATTGAAGTAAAACTAGCTGATCCAAAAATCTTAAATTATGAGATATCTACGACTTTTGAAAATGAATCGTTGCACCAGATTCTGGCATTGCTAGAATTAGCTTCACCTATTAAAGCCGAATTAATTCCGGCTACAATTGATAGAACCACCCAAACTAAAAATAGGGAAAAGGTAATTATAACCGGTAAAAATTAAATTGTATATGCCTATGAGAGATTAAAAATCATTAACAAAGAAAGGAAGTGCTCCCACACCTCCTTTCAAATTGCCCAAATGAGCAGATTAAATTTTAGTAATTTAAACACCCAAATTTATGAAAAAAAAGATGAATTTGTTATGCCTGGCTTTCGCTGGGTGTAGAAAAATTTTTAGAACTATGAGAATTTCTCTATTTCTTATTTTAATCAGTACATTGCAAATACTAGCAGGAAACGGCTACTCGCAATCTACACGACTAACCTTGGACATGAAAAATGTCACAATAAAGGATGTACTTTCTCAGATTGAAGATCAGAGTGACTTCTACTTCCTTTATGACAATAAATTGATCGATGTTCACAAAAAGGTTGATATTTTTGCCCAAAATGAGCAAATTGATGTGATCCTGAGAAGGCTGTTTGGTGAAGCCGAAGTGAATGCAGCTATTCGGGACCGACATATCATTCTTACACCTGGAGGAGCTTCTGTCTCTCAACAGATCCTTAAAGTTTCTGTTTCTGGAAAAGTAACTGAAGTTTCTGGTGTCCCACTGCCCGGTGTAACTATTATTATTAAAGGAACAACCAAAGGTACAATAACAGACTCTGAAGGAGACTATTCACTTACAGATGTTCCGGGAAACGCTACCTTATTATTCTCTTTTGTAGGGATGAAGACGCAAGAGATTGATGTTTTGGGCAAGTCAACTATTGACATTACCATGACCGAAGATGCAATAGGCTTAGAAGAAGTTGTAGCTGTTGGTTACGGAACTCAAAAACGTGGTAATTTGACAGGGGCTATTTCATCTGTTCGGTCTGAAGAAATCCAAATAGCCACGCATTCAAGTTTAGCCCAAAAATTGCAGGGGAAAGTAGCTGGGCTGAATATCCGTCAAAACTCTGGACAGCCTGGCCAGTTCGACAATAATATACAGATTAGGGGATTTGGAAGTCCTATGTATGTTATTGACGGAATTATTAGGAATGATGCGGGAGCATTTCAGCGATTGAATCCTGAAGATATTGAAAGCGTGAGCGTCCTTAAAGATGCATCTGCTGCTATTTATGGTATCGGAGCCGCAAATGGGGTAATTATTGTGACTACCAACCAAGGAAGCAAAGAGAAGACAACATTCAATTATAAAATGGTTACAGGTCTATCAACTGTGACTGACCGTGTAAGACAAGCTACTGCCGCTGAATACACGACGATGTTGAACGAATCAGCATTATATTCCAACCCTGGAAGGGTTTCTTCACCAGCTTATACCAAGGAGGAACTCCAGAAATGGCAGGACGGAACACTTCCCGGATATGCAGGAACTGATTGGTGGAATTTGACGATGAAAGATTATTCCACTCAAACGCAACACAATTTATCGGCCAGCGGAGGTAACGAAAAGGTGACTTATTATATAGGGTTGGAATATGTGAATGATAATGGAATGCTAAAAAGTGGAGATATCGGGTATGATCGGGCGAATGTTAGAAGCAATATCACTGCTGATCTTACTAAAAGTCTCAGGGTGAGGGTTAACATTGCGGGTCTGTACGATAAAGCGTACTCTCCAGGAGAAAGTTTTCCACAGATCAGCCGCAATACTGTTGTAACTCTCCCTACCGAGTATCCTTACGCCAACAATAATCCGCTATATCCTGCCACAACCAATTTAGGTGTAACGCCGCTGGCTGCCTCTCAAAAAGATTTGACCGGTTTTAACGAAAGTGAAAACAGAAATTTGCAATCAAGCTTTGAACTGAGATATACTGTGCCGTTTATTAAAAACTTAATATTGACCGGTACTGGATCATATGACCAAGGAAACTATTTGAACAAGAACCTTTACAAAGGCTTTTATACATATACCTACAATGCTGAAAATAACACATACAACGGTTTGTTCAGAAGGCCGGATCAAAACTTATATAACCAATCTAGTACAGGCAACAATTATATGTTGCGTGCGAAAATTGATTATAATATCATAATTGGAGCAAAACATGATATAGCTGCCATGGTCGTTGCTGAAGAGTTCAAGGGGTGGAGCCGCGGGTTGGAAGGCAGAAGATATTATGGAGATTTTTTTACAAATGATCAACTTCGGTTTGCAAGTGATGCCAATCAAACCACCAATGGTTGGGAAGACAGAAATTCAAGAATAAGTTATATTGGCCGAGTGAATTATACGTTTAGCCAAAAATATCTGCTCGAGTTTGCATTTAATTATAATGGGTCATACCGTTATCACCCTGACAATAGGTTTGGTTTTTTTCCTGTCGTTTCCGGAGCATGGAGAATGTCCGAAGAAAATTTTATAAAAAACAAAGTGCCTGCAATCACTAATTTAAAACTCCGTGCATCATATGGGGTATTGGGAACAGATGCCGGCAACCCATTTCAGTATATACCCGGGTTTACCTTTGGAGGGAGCAGCTTTTGGGAGTTTACTAATGGAACACAGCTAAATGGACTTCAATCGCCGGCACTCACCAATAATTTGTTATCATGGATGACAAACGAGACAACCGACATTGGCTTTGATCTTAATTTATGGAATGGAAAGCTTGATATAACCGCCGATGTGTACAACAGGGAGCAAAAGGGACTGCTTTCTACGCGGGCAGTGTCATTGCCTAATACTTTTGGAACAACTTTACCACAGGAAAACCTGAACAAGAGCCGCCAGACGGGTTTTGACCTTGTTATTGGACACAGGAATACCATCAGGGAGTTTACCTATGCGATCAGTGGAAATATGAACTGGGCCAGGAATATGGTTCGTTATAACGAACGGGCTCCATTTCTAAGCCAGCGTGATCGGTGGTTGAGCGAAGATGCCCCGGACAGATGGACAAATTTCGTGCGTGGGTATCAGACAGAAAAACAATTTGAAAGTTTTGAAGAAATAAATAACTCACCTTTACAAGAATTCAGCAGTATCAGAGAGTTGCCTGGTGACTACAAGTTTAAGGATATCAATAATGACGGTATTATCAATGGAGAAGATGCCTTAATGCCTTATAAGTTTGGCACTACACCACTATTGAACTTTGGGTTTATGATCAACTTGGAGTGGAAAGGTTTTGATGCTGCGATGTTATTTCAGGGCGCAGGCGGATATACCGTGAGATATACCGAAACGCTTGCTGAATGGTTTTGGTTTTCAGGCAGTTTGCCTGCATATTTTATGGATAGATGGCATCAGGCAGATCCCTATGATATCAATAGTGAGTGGATTCGGGGTGAGTGGCCTGCACCGAGGCCCAATGGAACACAAACCATGCAAAAAGGGGTAGAGAGCGATTTATGGAGGAGAGATGCAACTTATGTAAGGCTAAAAAATTTGGAGTTAGGGTATACATTTAAACCTTTGTGGCTTAAATCGGCAGGGATACAGCGATTGAGGGTGTATACGAATGGTTTCAATCTTTTTACCTGGACCAAAGATCCATTGGCCAAAATACTGGATCCTGAAAAGACTGCCGGTCCCGGGACTGCAACCTATGGGCACAACTACCCATTAACCAAAAACTACAACATTGGTCTTAACCTAACTTTTTAGTTACCAATATAAACATAAAACTATGAAGACTTTAAAGAAATATGTCGCAATACTTGTATTGACACTTTTTGCTTCCACTGGCTGTAATGATATTTTAGATCTTCAGCCGCAGGACAAGCTGCCTATAGAAGATGTATTTAGTGATCCAAATGGGTTGAAATTGTATTTGGCCAATCTGTATTATCAAATGCCGGTCGAAGATTTCCGTTATGGCGAAGAAGGGTGGCATTCCAACACAAATGGTGGACGCAACAGGGCAATGTATACCGACGAAGCTATACATACCGAGTGGTTAGGCAATTACGGAGTGGCCAATGGCTATATGGCTCCCCATTATTGGGAACAGGGATACCGTCTTATCCGGGACGTAAATTTACTTTTGGAAGCAGTTCCCACGCTGGATGTTACAGACCAGACTAAAACATACATAACCGGTGAGGCTCTTTTTATAAGGGCTTACGCTTATTTTGGATTAGCGATGCGTTACGGGGGGGTACCATTAATTACCGAATCTCAAAAATATGATCCCAATGATTTAGAATCTTTGAAAGTTCCCCGCAGTACAGAGAAAGCTACCTATGAATTTATCTTGTCAGAATTGGATGCTGCGGCTACCAATTTACCCGACTCATGGGGAAATGAAGACGGACGAAGGGCTACAAAATGGGTTGCTCAGGCTCTAAAATCAAGGGTTGGCCTTTATGCCGGATCACTTGCTAAATACTGGCATTTGGCCCCACTGGAAGGTGAAGCTGTCGATAAAAAGTTAGTGGGGATGGAAGCTTCCGATGCAAACGCATTTTTTGCAGCTTCCATTGCTGCATCTGAAGCTGTCATGAATTCTGGAAAATTTTCTTTATACGCACCAACTCCTTCAACCCCGGGAGAAGCGACGGAGAACTATATAAAAATGTTTCAGGATCCGAATGTGGCTCCTATGGAGGCTATTTTTTTAAGAGGATTTAACGTTGTTGGAAGGGGCCATAACTACAACTTCTGGTTCAGTCCTGCACAGGTAAGGGCTGGGGCCCCATACCCTGGGCGTATGAATCCATTGGTTGAGACGGTTGATCTTTTTGAGGAGTATTCACATCCTGGAGAGAGCGCACCAATTATAACGACGACAGATCCTAATGATGTAAATGACTATAACGGTTACAATCCATCAAAAACTTATTTGCATTTTGATGAACCCTTGGATCCGTTCAAAGACAAGGATGCACGATTGCACGCATATACAGTTCTTCCTGGCAGTATGATGCGAGGAGTTAAGATAGTGATACAGGCCGGCTTAATTATGCCAGATGGCACTCCGCAAATCAGGACAGGAGTCCCTTCTGAGGGAATTTCGGTGAATGGCGTTACCTATTGGCCTTGGGGAGCACAAAACCCTGATGATTATTCAGGATTTAATTCGAACTCTAGTGTAGCAAGCCGAAACACAAAAACCGGGTACTCAATGCGCAAATTTCTTCCTGAAGCCGGAACTGCTCAGTGGAACGCAGGCACAAATGACTGGATAGACATGAGATATGCTGAGGTTTTATTAAATTATGCTGAAGCAGTGGTTGAGAGTGGCTTGGGAGATGCAGCAAAAGCCTCCAAAGCATTAAATGATATCAGAAGGCGTGCGGCTTTTATGACTCCAATCCCTTTAACCAAGGAAAATGTTTTTCGTGAAAGAAGGGTTGAACTGCTATTTGAAAACAAAAGGGATGCGGATATGAAAAGGAGAAGGGAGCATCATCAATACTTTAATAATAGACTGGCCTGGGCTATGTTGCCTGTACTCGATTTAAGTGTTAGTCCTCCAAAATATATATTTATCCGTGATTTATTTCATGCGACAGTTGACAGGCCATTCCCCATTGATTGGTATTATTATCCGATTGTTAATGTTGCCGGTAATGGTCTAGTCCAAAATCCAACAGGATGATTAACCCTTCTATTTGAGACAAAAACATTCTGTAAAAATTTAATTCAATTGTTATGAATAATATTAGATATATCTTGTTTTTGATGGTATTGATTTTTGTATCATCATGTGAAATTGATAATTATGATGCTCCAAACGGAGAATTATATGGCACCTTTATCGATGTTGAGACTAATGAACCAGTTCAGAGTGAGATTGTTCAGGGAACTGTAATCCAGCTAATTGAACTTGGATGGGCGGAAAACCCAACAAACATAACACAGACGTTGTTGGTTCAAAATGACGGCACCTATAGAAACAGTATGATTTTTGAAGGCGAGTATCGCATCAGTGCTGTTCAGGGAAATTTTCAGCCAGTCGCTCCAATAGAAACCTTTGAAATCAAGGGAAGTACAAAACTGGATTTTTCTGTAACACCCTTTTTAAGAATAAAGGATGCGTCTGTTGTCAAGAATGGTAATATGGTGACAGCTACTTTCAAAATTGAGAAGACTACTGCCGATAATGTTGCCCGAATAGGTCTTTATGCTCATCCGAACGTAGCAGTCGGTGTAAATACAAGCCTGGTAAGAGCAGAGAGTTCAACAGATCTGAATAGTGATCCTAATATAACATACACTCTCCAGATCAATTTGAATAATCAAAATTTTATTGCTGGAAGATCATACTATTTCCGTATAGGAGCGCTCAGCAGCGTCGCTGGCGCAAGATTTAATTATGCACCCGCGATAAAAATAACCATTTAGGTACTTTCAACGAGGCTGCTTTCTCAGATTAAAAAAGTCACGATATGATACATTTCATTTTTGACAAAATGATATCTGGAGTGAAGTATTCAAGCAAGGGGGCAGCCTCGTTAGCCACCAAACCGTAAAGGTCAATTATTGGGCACGATTGCATACATCATGCTGCTCTTTATCGGACAAGGATAAACTCAGATATTCATCTGGGATAAAGTTTTAATGACTCATTGTCGGTTTATGCTTGCTGTGATTTTATTTGTGCAAGATATTATCTGACTCTATTTTATATCCAAAGTTTTTGTAGCCCGAAAGAAATCGGGGCGAATTTTTAATTACTAATCATACAACACCGAATGAAAAGCAATAAAATTCTATTTTTCACACTGATTTCACTCCTTTCAAATGTAGCAGCTTACTCTCAAAAGCTAGTGGTAAAACCGCAGTCTGCAATTATCGAAACCAGCGAAGGAAAACCATTTTTGTGGATTGGCGATACCGCATGGGACCTATTCAGTGATCTGAACAAGGAGGAGTCAGTTTTTTATCTGGAGAACCGGAAAGAAAAAGGATTTACAGTCATTCAGGCTACTTTAATCATGGGAGGTTTTAATCAGTCAAATGCTTACGGAGACGCCGTTTTTCTGGATAAGGATCCGTCAAAACCAAACGAAAAATTCTTTGAATACGTTGATTATATTGTAAATGAGACTGCAAAAAGAGGAATGTTCATGGGGCTCCTCCCTACCTGGGCCAATAACGTTGTTGCCAGGGATGACGGAAAAGCCAATTTCAGCACTGAAAGTGCATTTACCTACGGCCGTTTTCTTGGAAACAGATACAAAAACAAACCTGTGATCTGGATACTGGGGGGCGACCGAAATGTGCATACTGATGATGAATATTTGATTTGGGAAGCAATGGCAAAAGGCCTTCAGGAAGGAAGCAGTGGAAATAACCTGATCTCCTATCACCCAACCGCTCCCATATCCTCCCATTTCTGGTTTCACAATGAACCCTGGCTTTCGTTTAACACCATCCAAAGCGGCCATTTCAAAAAGTTTCAAACCGAAATTTATGAATTTGGGATGGTGTTTCAGCAACTTGATCCCATAAAACCGTGGGTAAACTCCGAGCCTGCGTATGAAGATATTCCGGTGCTATTCTGGCATTATTTTGATTATGAAAAATTTGGTAAAAAGAAAGAAGATGTCATCGGTGAAGATGGACTGATAAAAGACAAAAGTTTCTTTCCGGACGGTTTCTTTGATGATTATGATGTGCGCATGGAAGCTTACTGGACTTTTTTCTCCGGCGGAGTTGGATATACCTACGGAAATAATGCTATTTGGCAAATGTATAAACCGGGAACAAGATATCACGTCCCTTGCCTGACATTCTGGGACGGGGCATTGGACCGTCCCGGGGCTGATGATATGAAGCATGTCAGTAAACTTTTCACCCGCTACCCAATGGGAAGTTTTCATATCGACCAGTCTGTCATCTACGGCACTAATTTTCTCAACGAAAGCAATATCAGGGCAGTCGTTGGCAATGACCAATCGTACATCTTGTTGTACTTAAACAAAGGGCAGGAAGTGCGTGTCAATTTGAGCAAATTAATTCGTAATGGGACAGCTTCCTGGTTTGATCCACGTGAAGGTTCTATAGAAAAAATTGGCACGGTTGAGAACAAGGGCTTTCAACTGTTTGATCCTCCGGGCGAAGCAGGGGAGCACGGGAACGACTGGGTTTTGATTTTAGAAGCTGCCCAAATGTAAATCATTTAAAGTTCAGCCCACATAAAAACATATCCATATGCTATGATGAAAAGACATATTTTTTGGACTATTTTTATATTTTTATCCATATGCTGCGCCGACTTTTGCTTGGCCGGTACTTTTCAACCCGAACAAATAAGCGACACTGCGACGGTTTATAACGTCAAAGAGTTTGGTGCTGTTGGAGATGGTGTTACAATTAATACCGAACCTATCAACCGCGCAATTGAAGCTTGTGCTTCCAGCGGAGGAGGGGTAGTCCTGGTACCCGAGGGAAAATTTGTTACCGGCACCATTTTGCTTCAAAGCAATGTCACGCTGTACCTTGAAAACAAAGCAATCATACTTGGCACCAACGATACCAGGCTATACAAAAGTTTTAACATCAGGCGGGAGAACCCTGACCGGCCTATTCATTTGCCTGTCAAAGGTAATTCAGTATGGTCCCGTTCGTTGATCCTGCTTGACAATGTGCAGCATGTTACCATCACTGGTACCGGGACAATTGACGGAGGCACTGTTATTGACAAGCAGGGTGAAGAAGGATTTCGGGGACCGCATGGAATTTTGATTGGCGAATCGTCAAATGTGAAAATATCTGATGTGAGGATTTCGAGATCAGGAAATTACAATATTCTTGGAGCTAATGTCGAAGATGTTGAATTGAGCAACCTGACGATAACAGAAGGATCAGACGGCATTCATATCAGGGGTGGCAAAAATATACAGGTCGAAAATTGTAAAATTTATACCAGTGATGATGCTATTGCAGGAGGATATTGGGAAAATACACTAATTTCAGACTGTCTGATCAACAGTTCATGCAATGGTGTGCGGTTAATTTTGCCGGCAACAGGGCTTGAAATTAAAGATTGCGAAATATCGGGTCCCGGGGTTTTTGGACACAGGCGGGGCTCATTAAACAATCCGCTGGTTACCAATTCGCTGACGGGGATCATCATGCAACCGGGAGCCTGGGGGATCGGTTCCGGAAACCTGGAGCAGATATTTATTCACGACACTCGGATCAGAGATGTTCAAACGGCTTTGACCATCGTGCTAAACGAAGGTAACAATGGAAATGATATCCGGGTGGAAAATGTGACAGCGACCGGGATTTACCGGAATGCCTGTTCGGTAGAGGCCTGGCCTGAAGGAAGCCGGTTTAAAAATGTCTCGTTCAAAAATGTGTCGATAACCTATCATGTTAATGAAGAAGCTATCTTCAGTACAAGCGGTTTCGAAAGACCCCGCACTGAATCAAGACCGCTTCCGTTTTGGGGATTTTATATGCGCAACGTTGATAATATTACGTTTGAAAATGTTCGTTTAGATTACACCGGTAATGAGGTGCGGCCTATGATGGGGTTTGATAGGGTGGATAACATATTTTCAAACGGGCTGTCGTACCGCATTGTGCCAGGGGTGGATGCGATTAAAAATGCAGGAAAAGCAAAAATCAGGAACATAGCACCAAAACCATTTAAGTAGCATAAAGCAATGAGAAAAAGTAAAAAGGCAATAAAAATAGCGGTTACAGTGATTTTGAGCTGTATGATGTGTTCCTTTAGTGCGCAGGAAGAGTGGACCCGTTTGCTTGACAAAGATTTGACAGCATGGGCAACCTACCTCAGCTACAGACATCAAACCGGCTATAACGGGAAGGTTCCTCAAGATGAAGATGGGAAACCTGTAAAGCCAATCGGTTATAATAAGAAAGGACAAAATGTTTTTTCGGTAATTGAACAAAACGGTGTGTCGGTTCTAAGGATATCGGGGGAAATCTACGGATGCGTTTTTACAAAACAGGATTTTGAAAATTACCACCTGAAAATGAAGGTAAAATGGGGAACCAAAAAATGGGATCCGAGGTTGAATGAACCGATGGACTCGGGGATACTATACCATTCGCGGGGAGAGGCCGGAGTGGATTACTGGCGGTCATGGATGTTGGCCCAGGAATTTCAGATAATGGAAGGCGGTTTTGGTGATTACTGGGCTATTGCCAATAGTGGCTGCCACATAAAAATGAAAGATCCCGGTAGCAGAAGCGATATGGGCATCTTTGATCCTGACGGAACTGATACTGCGATGGGGGCAGGCGGAAACAGGAGTGGGTTTGTTCAGCACAGCGCCGATTACGAAAAACCAGGGGAATGGAACGAGGTGGAGCTGATCTGTTTTGAAGATAAAAGTATCCATATCATTAACGGCCATGCAGTGATGGCCCTTTCACAATCGGTTTACCGGGATGGGGAAACACTCAAACCGCTGGTAAAAGGTAAGATCCAGCTACAAAGCGAGGCTGCAGAGGTCTTCTATAAGGATATTGAAATCAGGAAGATCAAAGGAATACCACATCAATTCAAAACACTATTTCAGTCACTATCTAACCTGTAATTTATGAAAAGCAGTACCTGTATACGCAACATGTTGTTTATGCTCCTTCTTCTGAGCGGGCAAGTTTATGCTGGCGGGAAATCCTACCTGATTTACCCTGCCCCGGCAGGTGAAGTACTGAATGAGGACTATCGGGTGACAATTGAAGGTGAAAGTGTTCCGGTATATTCGGTTAAAGTGGCGCCAAAAGATCAGCAATTGCGATGGAAAGCAATGGATGACAAAAAAAATTCAGCCGATTATTTCGAAGTGGCGGCATTCGCCTATTTTGATTTGAAAGATGAGGTCACCATTGAAGTAACTAACCATGAACATATCCACTCAGTTAAAATACTGCCTTCGTCTGCCGGGATTGTCCCTCATGTTGAAGGCAAAACCGTTTCATTTAAAGTGGCTTCACCAGTTAATCTCACGATCGAAATTAATGGCGAATGGGTTCGCTCACTGCACCTGTTTGCCAATGCTTTTGAGGAGAATGTCCCAGAAGCGGATGATCCGGATGTCATTTATTTCGGACCCGGAATCCACCACGTCAGCAATATGGTTGTTGGCGATAACAAAACAGTTTATGTTGCGGGCGGAGCCATTGTCCGCGGAGTCATTAAACCGGAAGAACCATATACTATCAGCGGCTATAGCGGGCTCCGGCTTTATACGCCTACCTTCCACCTTCAGGGCAAAAATATTACTTTCAGGGGACGTGGAATTATTGATGGCAGCCTTTGCACCACCCACTCACGGTTCATGATTTTTGTGGAAGGTGCTGATATAAACCTAGAAGGCGTTATTTTGAGGGATGCCAGTCACTGGACCATCCCGGTGAGAAGATCAGACCGGGTACACATCGATAATTTAAAGCTTCTTGGTTATCGGGCAAATTCTGATGGTATTGATATCTGCAACAGTCGCGAAGTGTTGGTTGAGAACTGTTTCATCCGGACACTGGATGATCTGGTAGTCGTCAAATCGGATGGAGGAGAAGGTGAAACGAAAAATATTGTAACCCGAAAATGTGTTTTATGGAACGAGGTCGCACACGCTTTGAGCCTTGGTGCCGAAATCAGTGAAGACATTGACAATGTTCTGTTTACTGATTGTGATATCATTCATGACAAAGGAAGAGAGTGGACGCTCAGAATTTTTCATGCCGATGCAGCGTTAGTCAAAAATGTACGCTTCGAGAATATCCGTATTGAAGAAACACAAAGATTTATCTCTTTGTGGATCAACAAGGCAGTGTGGACCCGCGATAAAGAACGGGGGCATATTCAGGGGGTGGTGTTTAAAGACATATGGGCCACAGGTGATTCGCTCATTGTAGAACTGCTGGGGTTTGACGAGGAGCACCTGATAGAAGATGTGCTTTTTGAAAATGTTTTCTTCAACCAGGAAGTCCTGACAACGGACGATATCCACAGTAACTCTTATGTAAGGAGAGTTTTTGTCCGTCCGCAACCTGAAAAAAAAACAATAAAAAAATAACAGATATGAAATTCAATTTTTTCTGCAGGCTTTTTATTCTAATTGCATTTATTTTTTCCAATGTCCACATCAACGCACAGTCCTACCCGTTTGGAGAGCAGATTTCCCGTTTCATGCAGCAAGACAGTATTTTTTTTCCCGAGAAAGGCCAGATACTTTTTATTGGTAGTTCCACTTTTACCCTCTGGCACGACGTGGCCGGTTATTTCCCCGGTTATCCGATTATCAATCGTGGTTTTGGCGGATCAGCGCTTCCCGATCTTATCTATTATGCCAATGATGTTATCCTGCCTTACCAGCCCAAACAAATTGTTATCTATTGTGGTGAAAATGATTTCGCTCGGGAAGAATCTTTATCTGCTGAAGTTGTTGCCGACCGGTTTGAACGGTTATTTGCTGAAATTAGGGCTCATCTTCCCGAAACGCATGTCGCTTTCGTGTCAATGAAGCCTTCCCCAAGCCGGGTGCACTTGATGGGAAAATTTGAGGTAGCAAATAAATTGATCGAATCCTTTTTAGCTGAAAAGAAAAATACGGCATTTATCGACATTTACCATCCCATGCTGAACGAAGACGGCACGCCTAAACAGGAAATTTTCAAGGAAGACAATTTACACATGAATCAGAAAGGATATCAGCTTTGGCAGCCGATCATTGAACCGCATTTGTTAAAATAGGATGAAAGGAGAATGGAGAATCAGCATCGGAACAACTAATTTTGCTGATACCACAAATTCATCCAAAAAGATTATACCATGAAATGGACATAAGGGCAAAAGCTCATATCATCCGAAGATGCATAAATGGCTATTCCATGAGTACGTTTAGAATTCAACAATTTAAAAACGATTTATGCGAATGAAACTGATTTTAAAAATTGGTGCTTTAGTTTTGCCAATAGTAGCGCTATCCTACTGTTCAAAACCCCAGCAAGAACATGTAAACAGCAAACAGCCTGTCGACTATGTGAACCCGTACATGGGCAACATCAGCCACTTGCTGGTGCCCACCTTTCCGACCATCCATCTGCCAAACAGCCTGCTTCGGGTTTATCCCGAACGAAGGGATTATACTGAGGTTGAACTGAACGGTCTTCCGCTGGTGGTGACCAGCCACCGCGGCAGTTCAGCTTTCAACTTAAGTCCTTTCCAAGGTGAAGGAAACGAACTGAGACCAATCATTTCATACAGTTATGACCAGGAAAAACTGACCCCCTATTCCTATTCAGTTTATTTGGATGAGCAGGACATCCAAGTTGATTTTGCTTTGTCGCATCAATCGGCAGCTTATGAAATTCAATTTGAAAAAGAAGCCCCGGTTTACCTGATATTGAATTCCCGGAACGGCGCGATGGCCTGGGACGGGAAAGCCATCAGCGGTTACCAGTTGATCGAAAACAACACGAAAGTGTATTTATACATGGTGCCGGAAGATTTACCCCAGAAGGTTTCCACGCTCAAAGGAGGCAATTTGGCAGAAGCGGCCAATGCCGAAGGACGCGATGCCTGCCTAGTTTTGAATTACCCACAGGAAACCGGGAAAGTCAGCTTGCGTTATGGCATTTCATTTATTGATGAAAAACAGGCCAAAGCCAACCTGGAACGCGAAGTGGCGGGCAAAACGGTAGCTGACTTGCAGGCATCTGGACGCGAAACCTGGAACAAGGCTTTGGGGAAAATCAGCATCGGGGGTGGAACCGACGATCAGCAAACTGTATTTTACACATCGCTTTACCGCTGCTACGAGCGCCCAGTTTGTATCTCGGAAGACGGCCGCTACTACAGCGCTTTCGACGGACAGGTTCACAACGACAACGGCCGCCCGTTTTACACCGACGACTGGATCTGGGATTCTTATCGGGCCCACCATCCGCTGCGCATTTTAATTGATCCTCAAACAGAAGAAGACATCCTGCATTCATTTGTACTGATGGCCGGCCAGATGGAAAACAACTGGTGGCCCACTTTCCCTGAAATCACAGGTGACAGCCGCCGGATGAACTCCAACCATGGCGTGGCTTCGGTGATTGATGCCTGGCGGAAAGGCCTGCGTGGTTTTGATCTGGAAAAAGCTTATCAGGCCTGTAAGGGCGCCATTATGGAAAAAACACTGGCACCGTGGTCGGGGAAACCTGCCGGAGAGCTTGATGCTTTTTACAAAGAACATGGCTATATCCCGGCACTCCGTGAAGGCGAAGAGGAAACCATTCCCGAAGTACATCCGTTCGAACGCCGCCAGCCCGTTGCCGTTACTTTGGGAACCGCATACGACCAATGGTGTTTGGCCCAAATCGCCGAAGAGCTTGGGAAAACCGAAGAAGCGCAATATTTTGACAAAGCTTCGTTAAACTACCAGAACCTGTTCAATCCCGAAACCAAATTCTTTCATCCCAAAGACAGTAACGGGAAGTTTATAGAACCTTTTGATTACCGCTTTTCCGGCGGAATGGGAGCCCGCGGGTTCTATGGCGAAAACAATGCCTGGATTTATCGCTGGGACGTTCAGCACAACATTCCGGATTTGATCAACTTAATGGGGGGAAAAGAAGAGTTTGTCAAAAACCTGGACGCCATGTTCACCGAGCCGCTGGGAAGGGGAAAATATGCTTTTTACGCCCAGTTGCCCGACCACACCGGCAATGTCGGCCAGTTTTCGATGGCCAATGAACCGTCGCTGCACATCCCATATTTGTACAATTATGCGGGTCAACCGTGGAAAACGCAGAAACGCCTGCGCAAGCTGCTCGATGAGTGGTTCCGCAACGACCTGATGGGCGTTCCGGGTGATGAAGACGGTGGAGGCATATCGTCTTTCGTCGTGTTCTCGGCAATGGGGTTTTACCCCGTTACACCCGGAAACCCGGAATATTCTATCGGCAGTCCCTTATTTGAAAAGATTTCTGTTGATCTTGGAAACGGTAAAACCTTCGAAATAGAAGCCAAAAATGCTTCGCCTGAAAACAAGTACATCCAGTCGGCGACACTAACTGGTCAAACACTGAATCAACCCTCTATTTCACATGAAGCGGTTGCCGCCGGCGGCAAGCTGGTGCTGGAGATGGGGCCAAAAGCAAATAAGGATTGGGGGATCAAGCATGTACATAAGGAATGAGAAAATACAAATTTAGTTTGTGTGATTAGCAGTGAAACTAAACTGGTGAAAATTGCTGCAACTATTGCGATTCGTAGAAGAAGCAAATTTTAGTAATAACAGTTTAATTCATAGCCATGGAAACATATTGTCAGATTGCTACTGACCTTGAGAATGATTTATCCGGATTAGGTGAAATCTCGGATAAATTCCCGGAGCAAATAGAGTATGCTACCGGTCGTTGTAAACTGGCACTGGATCATCTGCATGAGCTGGTGCTAAAAAAGGGATTTCCTGATAAGAAATCGGAAATTCTGTTTTTTAAGAAAATAAAACCATCGGTCTGCAGCAAGCTTATTTACTATCAGGCTGTTTTCGGTCTGGAAAGTATTCGTATGGAGCTTGACACCAAAAGCGCCAGAAAATATTTTAGACGGGAGCAAAAAAGGATTCTGAAGTACATGAAAGATCACAAGTTGAAAGTCCAGTACTACCGTTGCGGTCACCGTCATCTTGATGAAAAATATTTCCTGCGGGATAATAAAGAAATTCCTCTGGAAGTGAAGGATAGTCACTCACTGATGGACGAGGACTTCTTTTCCTGGCATGACCACACGTTTTCCACCATCATGGCGAACGAAATGCTCCTTGAATACATCAAAAACGAAATGAAAAAACTGGACCATTCTCAGGGAGATAATTTGCCCCAATCGAACCTCAAATGGACTGGAAACAAAATAGACGTACAGGAACTCCTCTATGCCATCTATTTTGATGGCTCTGTTAATGATGGCAAAGCCACTATCAAAGAATTGGCTGAAGCCTTCGAGTGGATGTTTAACATTGAGCTACAGGAGCATATTTATGGAACTCCGGAGCAATTAGTTAAGAGATCTGATCCCGTCAAGTACCTCACTCACTTGATGACTATACTGAAACGAAGAATATACAATAAGCTTCGATGACCGACTAAAAGATTATTTGAATCCGTAATACCATTAACCCAATTTAAGGATGTTTACTATCTTTGCGAAAGATAAGACCGATAGAATCTCATCTGGGTAAGAGATCCGGATGAACTGACAATATAGAAAGCGTTGGCTTTTTATTCGTGATTCCTAAAACCGCCAGTTTTAATTTAAGTCACAGGAATAAAGAGTCCGATGTCTGCGCCTTTGGCGTGGCTCGGATTTGACTGTGACTAGGACCCTGGCGGTTCCGTGGAAGCACCAAGTCCGCGGTCACGCCTCTTTTTTATTCGAATTCTGATAGCTTACCATCATAAAAACAACTACCATGTCAACAATTGATACTTCAAAAATCCGCCAGAATGCCGATTTGGTCAATCCCATGTCTAAATGCCCGTTTGGAGAACCAGTTGCTGATTGCCCTTTTATCCCCTACTATGAGATGAAAAATGAACGAAAGCAAGTGGCACAAATCGAAGCAATCCCACAAAAGAAACTGGATGAAATGCGCCAATTTCACAGGGGATGTATGCGGGAATTAATGAAAAGCCGGAAAGCCAATTTCCTATAATCTGGATCCACACTTGCTATTTGGTTTAACCATATAAAACCCAACCTCAGTTTATATAGGTAATAGTTTTGTTTGAATCGTTGCAATTTTGAAGCAATTTCAAAATCAACCATTCAAAATTAAATTGTTATGCCTGCAGAAATTGTTACAACTGACGATCTCCGGGAATTCAAAGTCGAACTGCTCCGGGAATTCAAAAGATTGCTAAAGGAACATCACGGAGAACCTTCCAAACGATGGCTCAAATCCTATGAAGTTAAGGAGCTTCTCGGCGTTTCATCCGGTAAACTTCAACAGATGCGTGTCAATGGAAACCTGCCTTTCACCAAGATAGGGGGAATGATCTTCTATGATTACGCAGATATACGCAAAATGCTGGAAGAGAACCAAACGAAGAATCATTCCTCTTTCAGTTCTTTCAGATGAACTACATTAAACACCTGAACGGTTTTTTCGAACGGGTTTCGGGCGACGGGAGATTGACTGCATATCACATCAGTTTGTATTTAGCCGTTTTCCAACTCTGGAACCTGAACCGCTTTGCCGGAAAGTTTCCCATCAACCGTACCGAACTGATGATACTATCCAGAATCGGATCTGTGAACACTTACGCCAAATGCATCAAAGAACTTGATCGATGGAGGTACATCAGGTATTTCCCAGCAGCCAACCGGCACTGTGGAAGTGAAGTTAGCTGTATCAGATTTGATACAGGAGGCAATACCGGTAGTGGTACTGGTAATGATACTGCAAGTGATACCGGAGGTGATACACATATTAAAAGAATAAACAGAAAAACAGGAAACAAGTCACCCGATCAAATTTTTCAAAATGGGGAAAGAAGAAAAATTAACGGGCTTAACCACTACCACGTCAACAATGACAAGGATTATTCAGAGCCCCTTTGACGAAGTGGCTGAATTCAAAGATGGATTGTTCCATTTCAATTTTCAGTTGAGCCTGAAGTGGATGGAAAAACAGGGAAGAATCCTGTTTGGGGATCATTTTCGCATTTACCCGGAGGATCATGTGCTGATCTACAAATTGCTGGTCTATGCCATTAACGACCAAGAAAGTTGTACCAAATCCGGGCTGAGTCTTCGGAAGGGAATCCTTCTGATCGGTCCCGTCGGGGCGGGAAAATCCCAGTTGATGAGCCTGGTCAACTACTTTTTTCCGCCGGAAAAGCAGTACCGAATCAAAGCGGCCCGGGAGATCAGTTTTGAGCTGGAAAAGGACGGCTATTCAGTGTTTAACCGCTACAGTAAAGGTTCGGTTCGAAACCTGAATGGAAGAATAATTCCTCAGGTATGGTGTTTCGACGATCTGGGCGTGGACAACATTCAAAAGTATTTCGGCACGCAGTGCAATGTAATGGCCGAGATCCTTCTTAACCGCTACGATCAGTTTGTTTCCCGTGGTGTGCTGACCCATGCCACTACCAATCTTTCTGCCCCGGAACTGGAAGAACGGTACGGCAACCGGATACGCTCAAGGATGAGGGAAATGTTTAACCTGGTGGCTTTTGACAAGGATGCCAAAGACAAACGCTGTTGACATGATTTTGTAGGTGACCCTGCGGCCTGTTCGCGCCGTTGGCTCCGCCACGGCGCTCACAAGCCTCGGTTAAAATGAAAGACGCCTGCTTCGTTTCCGCGGACGGCACCAGGCCAGGGGCCTGACTAACCGTCCGCTATCCCTTCGCAGGCAACTTTCCGGTTTGATTAGGTTTGATTCTATATTTTTCGGTTTATGGTGGTGTTTTTACAGGTTATCCCTGTGCCCCGGCACCATCGCTCCGCCTCGCTCAATCGCTTCCTTGATCCGTACGCTACCGCGCACGAAACCAGTCGCTTTTTCACTCACCGTCGCTCCGAAGCCGGGTTGCACCGCACGGCAAGAGTCGCCCCGTTTGTTTCGCTTCGCTTCACGCCCGGGCGACACTTGCCTGAGCCCGCCCACACCCAAAAATTTCAGCTTGAGATTATTTCCGTCAAAAATCAAAAAAGAAAACCAATTTAGCCGGTCTCCGCACATTCCAACCCAAAGTTAAAATGCAAGGCCAAGGCAAGTGGCCCCATTAATAGCCAAAGATGATTATTAGAAAAATATCAGTTTGGGTCCAGCCTTGCATTTTTGCCCCGACCAGCTTCCAAATGGTTTTTCTTTTCTTTTTTGCCTGTTTTTTCTTTTGTTTTTTGAAAAAAATCTCCCTGTTCAAATGACATCAAATCGTATCAACCCGAACTCTCCATAGACCCTTCAGAAAGCGTCACTTGCCAAACCGAAACAACTCAAATCAAACGACATCTCAATCAATCTATTTTACTAAACCATATAATCATGTACCTCAGTTTATATGGGGTCTTTTTTCATATCCGCTGGTGCAACTTTGCATTGATGGCCACGGGGACAGATCGTTTTTTAAGTCCTTGGCTCTAGACAAATCAACATTAATCTCAAAGCGAACTGCGTATGTTTGGACTCGATCAAATCAGTTGGGGACAGTTTATCCGGGCGATCCTGCTTCTCCTTACCCTGTGGTACTTCTCCCTTTTTATGCTGTTTTTATTCAACAAAAAGAGAGCAAGTCAAAAAACCTTATTTGAAGATGACTTCGCCGGATATATCCAGCCGGATGAGCTGCAAGCAGTGGGTGTCTTCTCCCGGGACTTGCCTTCAGAGATGGTTCCCCTGATCCCTTTTGGGGCTGTTGTTTTGCCCGTTTCCTTCTATGAAGAAATTGGTGTGGACGACGGCTACAGTCTTGACCGGCTTCAGAATTCCAAGAATCCTATTCCGAAATCAGTAATGGAACAAATCCAGTTTCAACAATAATCCTTCAATTTTTAAAAGCTATGAAAACAAAAGTTCAACGATTCTTTTCAAAAGCAGCCGCGATTGCTGCTCTAATCTTCTTGTGGGTTTCACGGGCTTTAGCCCAGAGTTCTGCCGGTATTGACCAGGCCACCGCCGAGGTCAGTTCCTACGTGGATCCGGTCTCCAACCTGATCATTGCCATCGGCGCTGTGGTCGGGCTGATTGGTGGCGTCCGGGTGTACATTAAGTGGCAGAGCGGCGACCAGGATACCCAAAAAGCCATTATGGGTTGGTTCGGTGCCTGCCTGTTTCTGATCCTGGTTGGTGTGGTCATCAAAGCCTTTTTTGCCTGATGGAAACTTACAAATTGCAAAAGGTCGATACCAAACTGTATATCAAAGGGCTTTCCGGCCCTTTGGTTTTCCAGGCACTTTACGGAATACTGGCTGCTTTCCTGCTCTTTGTGGGCTTGTATATTCTCATCGGCACCTTTGCGGCCGTGATCATTTGTGTCCCATCCTTTTTTGCCTGGCTCTACCGGGTCAGCCAAATCCAGAAAAAGTACGGACCGGCAGGTTGGAATAAAAAGCAGACAGCCAAAAAACTACCGCAGTTTATCCGGATCAAGAGACGCATCCATCAAAATCAACAGCGATGATAAAACCAATGAATGTGAAACCAATCGAACATGCCCTGCCGGTACTGGGCTTTAATGGCGACCTGATGGTCTCCAACAACCTGGACATGGGCTTCGGGCTGAAACTCCACCTTCCGGAATTGCTTTCCTGCAGTCGCGAACAGCTTTACTTGTTGCACGATACCTTCCAGCGGGCTGTGAACCTGCTGCCGGTAAACACGTTGATGCACAAGCAGGATTTCTTTTTTGTGGAGCATTTTTTTGAAAGAGGCCGGAATAGAAAGCAAGAAGTTTCAAGCCTTAATGATTGTTATTTGAAGCACTTTGAAGGCAGGCCTTACCTGAAACATGAATGCTACCTGTATGTCAGTTTGCTGAATACCGGGCTGTTGAAAAACTACCTGGGTTCAGCGCTTATCTTTTCAAAAAAGGCAAAACAACACGAAGCCCGGCTGACCGAAAAGCTGAAAGAGGTACAGGCCAACCTGACTGGTCTTTTTACCCAAAGCGGGATTGTCTGCGAAGCGGTTAGCCAGGCCGAAGCCATTGGTGATGAAGACTCGCCCGGACTAATCGAGCGCTACCTGACATTGAACTTCCATAAAGACCGACCGGTGCTGGGCGGGATTGATTTTCGGGACCGGCTCCGGGTCATGGACCAGTTTGTGGAGATCCTGAGTTTAAGCGATTATTCGCATATGCCGTCTGAACTGAAACCAGCTGGTGTTCATCCCACAACAGGCCTTCCGGCATCAATGGTTTACCCGGTTACTTACAACTTGCCGTTCTCTCACGTGACCAACCAGTTTATTTATGTGCCGGACCAGCAGCAGGTCAAGACTTTTTTGGAAGGCAGCTACAAACGGATCTACAGCCTCTCCAGGTTTTCTTCGGAGAACAAGGTTAACGCCGGTTTGATCGATGAGTTTTTGGATACGGTACAGACCGCCGGTGAAAAGATCGTCAAAACGCATTTTAACGTGATGCTCTTTGATGAGTCGATTGCGCAGCTTAAACAATACAAAAGCGAGGCGGCTTCAGCTTTTTCCCTGATGAATTGTTTTCCATACCAACATTCGTTTGACCTGCCGCTGTTGTTCTTTGCCTGCGTACCGTTTTCAACGCAGCTTCCCGAATCAGAATTGTTTATCACCCAGGTACCACAGGCCTGCTGCCTGACCAATTTTGAAGGATCGATCCGGAACTCAAAATCGGATTTTACGATCCACCTTTCCAACCGTTTGGAAGGTTGCCCGGTTAGGATTGACATTTCTGATGAGCCAATGAAAAAGCACCTGATCCATAACCGGAATAAACTGGTGATCGGTGGATCTGGATCCGGGAAATCGTTTTTCACCAACCACCTCTTACGGCAATACGCCGAAAGTGAAAACTGCCACATCGTTTTGCTGGATGTTGGCCGGAGTTATGAACTGCTGGCCTGGTACCTGGAAGAACGGCTGAAAGACCAGGGCGGGGCGATGATGGTGGAGTTTACAACCGAAAATCCGATCTCCTTTAACCCGTTTGTATTGACCGGCGAACCCGATGTGGAAAAAAGGCAAACCATCCTGTCCGTGATTTACACCATTTACAAGGAGAACCTCTCGGAGATGGAAAAGGATGTGATTGCCCATTCCCTGCGGGAGTTTTTCAAAACAGACGGACCGGAACGGTCTTTTAACGGCTACTATGAATTCTCCTGCGAGTTCATTCCGGCTTTGGTTAAAGAGCAATCCCTGGATTTTAATTGCGCCGAGTTCCTTTTTATCCTCTCAAAATACTATCGGGGCGGAGAATACGACTACTTGCTGAACCGCCAGATGGATACGGACGAATTTTTTCGCTGCCCGTTTATAGTATTCGAATTGGATCAAATAAAAGATCATCCAATCATTTTCCCGGTTGCCACGCTGATTATCATGGATATTTTCCTCCAAAAAATGCGAAAGCTAAAAGGCGTGCGAAAACTCCTGGTCATTGAAGAAGCCTGGAAGGCCATTGCCACGCCGCAGATGGCCTCCTACCTGAAATACTATTTTAAAACGATCCGTAAGTTTTTTGGCGAAGCGATAGTGGTTACCCAGGAGGTGGATGATGTGATCTCCTCACCGGTGATCCGGGATGCCATTATCAACAATGCCGATACCAGGATATTGCTTGACATGGGCAAGTTCAAAAACAAGTTTGAACAGATCAGCCAGAGCCTTGGCCTTTCTGAATTTCAAAAAGAGCAGATCCTGTCCATCAACAAAAACCTCCCATCGGACCGGAAACTGAAAGAGGTTTTTATCAGTTTGGGAAGCTATTCCCGGGTGTTCGCCCTGGAAACGAGCCGGGCCGAGTATTTCTGCTACACGTCCGAACAGCGGGAAAAAGATCGAATCCAATTTTGGATGGAATACGGAGGCAAAAATGTATTGGAAGCCCTCAAAACCATGTAATCATTTATTCAAACAATCAAAAAACAAAACAATGAAAACAAAAATCAGAAAAACAGTGCTGTTGCTACTTTTTGTGCTAACGCAGACAGCCATTTTTCAAAAGCCAGGCTTTTGCCAAACCCCGGTGACCGATGTGGGAGCCGGTATTCAACGGGAAGCCCTTTGGACGCAAGAAAAGGACATTCTTTCCAAGATCAACTGGTATAATATTTTGATTAAAGCCCTGAACGGTGATATTAAAGGACTGACCGGGGAGCTACTCGGTATCGACCAGAAAATGCTGGAAAGCCTGGAAAAGGTCAGTGGCCTGATCAAAGACTATAAACGGGTTCAACAGACACGTGACCTGCTTTCAAAAATCATGGAGATTTATACCGAAAAAGTCCCCAAGCTGGTACAGGATGAAAACTTTACCGCGCAGCAGGCGGCTGTGATTGTCCAGTCTTTTGACCTGATCCTGGATGACAGTCGCCAGCTCACCAATACGGTATTGAATACCATTCTGAAAGACAACCTTTTCCTGATGGATGACAAACAGCGGTACGATACCATCAATGGGGTTTATGAAGATGTACGCCGCCATTACGGGACGATCTGCTATCTCTACAACAAACTGCTTTACGCTTCTTACCTGAAAAGCCAACAGGACGGAAGCCTGGAAAGCTTTGCCCTGTATTACAGCCTGTATCACTAGCGAGTTTAGAGTTTTTGAATTTTAAAACACCATTAAAACAGATCATTATGAAACTTATATTGCCCTTACTTGGAATGACCATGAGTGTAATGCTTGCTACTGCCGTACTCCCTAAAAAGGCTAACGCCCAGCTACTGAATGTCAAACCCTGGCACGGGTATTACCCGGAAATGAATGACGATTACCCGTTAAGCTTTATTGCTTTTAAAGGCTGGCTGCTTCCGGTACCGCATGTTTTCGTGCGAACCTGGCCTACCCATTATTATGTCGAGCTTGGGGCATTGCCTGTTTCGGACGCGACCGAATATGCCGGACAGACCAAAACCGGTCTTTTACGGATCGCTGCCAAACTGCTGGAGCGATCGCAGATAAAAGGACGGCACGATGAAACCAGCCAGATCAAAGACAACACGCAGCTTCAAAAGGTGATTGAAGAAAGACTTTTCAATGCCCGCAAGGATGAACTGCCGGATATTTACGGACTGGCGGGACAGTTTATTCGCCTTTACCAGAAGATCGGAAACTTTGACCGGCTGGAAAACTCATCCAAAGTGAAACATATCCTGCGGGATGAAGCAGATGACCTGTTGATGCGTTTTTTAATGGTCAACCTTTTGGAGAGCGATCACGGGGCTAAGCTGGAATCTTTTGCCGGCATTCAATCGGAATTAAATCAACTGGTTGGTGAAACAGACTATACCTACCGAAAACTCTGTCACCTGAATGTTTTTGGTAATCCGACAACCGGCAGTTATGCCTTTTTAACCCGCTGATTATGCTGTTACAAGTGATTACAACTGACGGTTTTTTTGCCTTTACCGATACCATGGTTCAGGCAGGAATTGATAATGCCGGGATGCTGGTTGATATGGCCCGGGCAATAGGAGGCATTGCCGCTTTTTTCTACATTTCCAAGCGAATTTATGAGCAACTGATTGCCGATAACCCGGTTTTCCTGTTGCCGCTGCTTCGTCCGTTTGCTTTGGTGCTGGTGATTACCTTCTGGGGACCATTTATTAATTTACTGATGGTTCCCACCAAAGGATTGACCCACCTTTCCGAATCAATCTATGCCAACAAAAAACACCTGGTGGTGGAAAAGCTGGAAGAAAAGCGGGATGCTATTCTGCTTGTGGATATGCCACTGTTCTACGAAAATGAGGAAAAAGAAGCTGCCCTGTGGGACAAAGGGATCAACCTGCTATTGACGACCTACAACATCATATCAGGCAGGGCTTTGCAACACCAAATTAACCTGTACATCATGGACGCCGTCAGGCAATTGCTCGAATCGTTGTTTGAGGTACTGGTTTATCTGATCGCTTTTCTTCGGACGGTGTTCTGTGTGCTACTGGTGGTTTTCGGGCCGCTGGTTTTTGCCCTGTCCATTTTTGACGGCTTTCAGGAAAATTACCTGGGCTGGATTGCCCGGTTTGTCAATGTGAACCTCTACCTGCCCATTGCCCTGATTATCCTTTCACTGGTTCAGGAAGTGCTGATCTATGTGCTGGATCAGGAAATTGCCCTGATCCATTCGATGCTGTTCTACCAGCCTTCGCTGTTTTTTGTCTCCAACCTGGTGGTGCCGGTTTGCGGGATTATCGGCTTGGCCATGGTGCCGAAAATTGCTTCGTGGATCGTGCAGGCATCCGGGACCGGTTCCGGAGGAGGAAGATTGGTCAGGACAGCAGCCATTATGGCGGCAACCAAAGGGGCTATGAAATGACAAAACGAAAATTTTCAATAATGAATAATCAATATCCAATTAAGACCCAACAATGAAAAAGATCTTTGATATTCAGCGGAAGTTTCGCTTTACCGTTTATGTGCTTTTGGCCGTCAGCATTGGGTTAGTTGGGCTAAGTGGCTACGTGTTTACCCTGTCGATGAAACTGTCCGATCAGTCCCGGCAAAAGATCTATGTTCTGGATAATGGCAAATCTTTGCTGGTCGCTCTTCGGGAAGATATTACTGAAAACCGGGATGCGGAAGCGCGTGATCACGTGAAACGGTTTCATGAGCTGTTTTTTACCCTGGAACCGGACAAGCAGTACATCGAAAATAATGTACGGGAAGCACTCTACCTGGCTGATCGTACGGCGATGGAACAATACCAGTCGTTCAAGGAGAACAATGTCTATAACCAGGTGATTGCCTCAGACATTAGCATGACAGTGATGACCGACTCCATCAAGCTGGATTTTTCATCCTATCCCTACCGGTTTCAGTATTTCGGGAAGCAGAAGATTGTCCGCACTTCGAACATTACGATCCGCAACCTGCAAACCACGGGACAGCTTCGCAACATCTCCCGCACCGATCACAACCCACATGGATTTTTGATCGAAGGCTGGCGGATTACAGATAACACCGACCTGGAAACGATCAAACGAAAATCATTTTAACCCTCGATTGAAAAGCCATGAAAAATACAAACACCAATAAAGTGAAATCGCCACAGTTTAAAGATGTCAGCCGGTACACGCGGTGGATTAACCGGATGGATGAAATGGATCAGAACCTGAGTCCGGTCAAACGAAAAACCAAGTGGCTGTTTTTCTTAGGATTCCTGTTTCTATCCTTTGCGTTGTCTTTTATCCTGTTTCCGGATGCGAAGTTCAATCATGAAAAATTGAACAGTCCGGCATTAAGTGCGAAGCAACCAGTACAGGAAAAGCCGATTCTCTCTCCCTTTGAAATGCCCACAGACTCTTTTGAAAACCTTTTAAAACGCCGAGTTCATGAAGACAAACTACACGTTCCTGAAAAAGAATAAGGCTCAGCTGATATTGCCACTGGCTTTACTTCCCTTTGTGGTGCTGATCTTTTACATCCTGGGTGGGGGCAAAAATGCCGGGCAGGAAACATCCGAAAAAATGAAGCCAGGTAAAAAGAATGGGGCCAATTATGAGCTGCCTGAAGCGGAGAAGTCCATCGAAATCTTTGATAAGATGGAAGCTTACCAAAACAGTCAAGGCCGGGTTGTTTCCATGCAAGACTATCATGTTATGGGAGGTCATCCGGCCAAAAATACCGATGTGAATATCACAACTTCTGAAGACTCTGCAACAGTTTTGGAAAACTTTAAAGCGAACGAAGTTAACGCCAATGTTTCCAATAATCTTTTGGCGCATATCAAAGACAAGGAGGCGCAGGTTCGAAAAGAGATGGAGGGAAATAACCTGGATAGCCCAAGGCGTCAAAACGTCTCTGCAACGAAACCTGTTATCAGGCCAACGACTCAGCGGCCGGATGCTTTACAGAAAACCGGGATTGAAGAACTGGATCAGGTGTTTGATGAAAATATCGCCCTAAGCCGTCAGAACGATTCGCTGGGTTATTACCTGAAACAGGCTAACCAGAAACTACAAGAACTGGAAGCTAAAAAGTCAGCCAGCTTTAACCTGGATAAAAAGCATTCGCCAAGTTTTGACGGGACAACGTCAGCCAGTCCGTTGATCAGGGCTGAAGTGTACGAAACCACCACCGTTCTGGATGGCAACCGGGTAAAAATGCGCTTGCTGGAAGACTGCCGGGTAAACGAAAAAACCGTTCCCCAAAACACATTCATTTATGGTGTTTGCCAGATCAAAAACGAACGGTTGCATATTCGGGTAAGCCAGTTGCCAACAGATAAAGATTTTTTGCCGGTTGATCTAATGATTCATGACCTGGATGGTCTCGCTGGATTGTATGTCCCGGACAATGCAGCCCGGAAAGTAGCCAAAGAGGTCGGAAGCTCAACCAATACTTCTTCTTTGTTTGGTGTCACGGCTGATCCGCTGACCTATGCCGGAGTTCGGGCAGCCGACCGGACTGCCCAATCCCTGTTTAAAATGGTTCGCCTGAAAAAGGTGACCATCAAGAAGAACACCCTTGTCTATCTAATCAATCAAAAGTAATAGCTATGAAAAACTTTTTAATTCTTATTCCGATATTGATCCTTCACCTGACATTAACTGCCCAGAACAAGCTTTCTGTCAGCGACTGCAAAGCCACGCACCTGGTTTGTCCGGATAAGGTCTCGTACTTGCAGGTTGGTGATCCGTCACTTATTCTAGCCGAAGTCGTTCCGGAGCTTCCAGACCTTATCCGTATCAAAGCTACCGGATTGTTTGAAAAAGAATCTTCCCTGACGGTTGTTTGTGCCGGCCGGATTTACTCCTTGATCCTGCATTTTCAGGATTCAGAAGAAATTACCTACCATCTGAAATCTTTCCATTCTGAAAAAGCAGGCGGGCCATCTTCCGCCCTGATGCCTGATTACGTGATGAAAGAATTATGCGAACAGATCCTGTTGAAACGAAAAAGCCTGGTGCGTGGCGTCAAGCAGAAGAAAGACGGGATCAAGGTTCAGCTCAAGACGATCACCCAGAAAAACGGCTTCCTGTTTTTTGAAGTTCGGATTACCAATAAAACCAACCTGGCCTACCGGGTAGAAAGCTTTCACTGGTGGATTGATGATAAGCGGCAGTTCAAAGCCACCAACACCCAGGAGTACCAGATAGAGCCAAGCTACCGGCACCACGAAATCAAAGTTATCCCCGGTTACACGAGTGTTCGGGAAGTGTTTGTACTGCCCAACCTGGTTTTACCTAACAAACGTGTCCTCCGCCTGGAGATGATTGAAAAAGCACTGGGGAATACGGGTCGCAGGCTGACTTTGGAGATCGGGAACAAGGATATTCTAAAAGCCAAAGAATTAATCTCAAACTAAATAAAGACAGGATGAGTTACGAACGACAGGACTTGGTTCGATTGCATGAAAGCTTCCGGTTTATCAGCTACTTGTTGCTAATCGCTTCGCTGTACCTAAGTCGGATCGACTTCTTTGGTGTTCAGGGTTGGTATATTCCCGAGTTTGAGGGCTTGTTTCAAAAGTTGGGCCAACTGGACTTTCTTTCTGATATCTACGTCTCGAAAACCTTTTGCCTGTTGTTTCTGATAATCACCTGCGTGGGCACCAAAGCGCACAAAGACCGGGAGCTGAAGGTTTCCAATATTGTGGTTCAGGTAATTGTCGGACTCACCCTTTACTGGGGAAGTTTGCTCCTGCTGGACCGTTATGATCTGGCATACGTGGGTTCAACATTTATTGGTTTTGTCGTCCTGAATATCGGCTTTGACAATGTCTCCAAGCTGATCACGGTCAATTTGATGAAAGACCGCTTTAACCAGGAAAACGAAAACTTCCCGCAGGAAGAAATTCTCAAAACCAATGAATACGCCATTAACCTTCCAACCCGCTATATTCAAAAAGGGAAGGAGCATCAGGGCTGGATCAATCTTGTAAACCCTTTCCGGGGAACGATGGTCATCGGCACGCCCGGTTCCGGGAAGTCCTATTCGGTGGTTTTGCCCTTTATCAAGCAACACCTTCAGAAAGGTTTTTCCCTGTGCGTCTATGATTTTAAATACCCGGACTTGTCCTTGGTGGCTTACAATCACTTTCTATGGGCAAAGAAGAAAGGCAGCCTGACGGAAAACACCCGGTTTTATGTGATCAATTTTGATGATATCCGTAAGTCATTTCGTTGCAATCCGCTGGCCCCGGAGCTGATGGAAAGTCCGATTGATGCCTTTGAATCCTCCCGTACCGTGCTCTACAACCTGAACCGGGAATGGATCAAAAAGCAAGGGGAGTTCTTTTCGGAAAGCGCCGTGTCCTTTTTTGCAGCCGTGATTTGGTTTCTCAAAAAGTACAAAGGTGGAACATATTGTACCCTTCCTCATGCCATTGAACTTTTGCAACTGGACTATGACGATTTGTTTGAAGTACTCAGCCAGGAAAAGGATGTGGTTGGCATTATCAATCCTTTTGTCAGTGCCTACCATCGCAAGGCCAATGAACAGTTGGAAGGCCAACTGGGAAGCCTGAAAATCGCCATCTCCAAGATCATCAGCCGGGAGATCTATTGGATCTGCTCAGGCGATGATTTTTCACTGGACATTAATAACCCGAAAGCGCCTAAAATCGTTTGCCTGGCAAACAACCCGCTCCGCATTGAGATGTACGGGGCGGTGCTTTCCCTTTATATCACCCGGATGTTGAAGATCATCAACAGGAAAGGCCAGCACCCTTCATCGCTGATCTTTGATGAGCTGCCGACCATCTACTTCCGTGGCTTGGATACCCTGATTGCTACCGCCCGGGCCAACCGGATCTCCACTTTGCTGGGGATGCAGACCATTGACCAGTTGATCAGGGATTACGGAAAGGAACAGGCCAATGCCATCCTGACCAATATCGGGAATGTCTTTTCCGGGCAGGCAGCCGGGGAAACGGCCAAGTTCATGCAAAACCGGATGGGAAAGATACTGCAGGAACGCCAGGCCATCAACATTAACCGGAACACCCAGAGCACCACCATTTCTACCCAGATGGATTACCTGGTGCCCGAAGGAAAGATTGCCACTTTGCCTCAAGGCTATATGGTTGGCCAGCTCACGGATAATTACGGGGAACAGATTAGCCAGAAGAACTTCAATTGTCTGATCCATGTGGATACCAAAGAGATTGAAAAGGAAGAAAAGGGCTACCGGCCAATCCCGGATTTTTACAAATTCGATGATATGGCTGAAGTACTGGAACGAAACCGCCTGCGAATCCAAAACGATATCCGCAGGATTACCAATCAAACGGCTATCGACAGGGAGGAAGATGAGGGCAGTCACCAAAAACCAGAGCCGCAAAGGCCGGATCATCCAAGCCAACTGGTCAAGCCATTCACCATTGTCCACCGAAAGAATCCTAAAAACAAAAGCCATGAATAATAAGGGAGAAACAACCATCAAATTTAAGCCGTCCCAACTGCTGAACCTGCCAGCCTTTCTGTTGGGAATTCTGCTGATCCCCGGACTTTTCCTGTTGGATAAGCTGCTCAAATTGTACCTGCCGGTCGATTTTGTCCCGGATAAGTTTGAACCTTATATTCTGAACCTTCCGGTTTCTCTGGCGGTATTGTTCGCTGGTTACCTGGGATATTATATGCTGAAGATTTACTGTATCCGCTATGAAATCAGCTCAGAGGAACTCAGGCATTATTCCGGAATCCTGCACCAGAAACACGAATTTATAGAACACTACCGCATTAAGGATTTTGCCGTTGACAGGCCCTTGATATACCGGTTGTTTGGCCTGGGCAACCTGACCGTTTACACCTCTGATAAAACCACCCCCATCTTTAAAATGGAGGCAATCAAGAATCCAAGAAAAATATATAAAACCCTTCGCGGGCTGGTTGAACAGAACCGAAGGGAGAAACACGTTTTCGAAGTTGATTAACACTTAAAATTAAAAGTTATGGAACAACAAAACACACGAATGAACATGGCTGACATCCCGTTTGAGAAACTGGAGAAAGCCGGAATTGACCGAAACTTTGTGTCCCGCATGGAAAGCCGGGAACTAACTGATTTTCTGAATGGTTTTCGCTCAGATAAGCTTTATACCATTAATGCCAGGATCAACGACCAGGATTACAAAATCCCGGCAAAGATCCGCTTGCAACAGGGTGAAGATGGTAAAGTTGATGTCAAGGTCCATCCGATTCAGCGACTGTTTGTCCCCGATGAATACCTGGGGCATAAGTTTACCAAAGAGGAAAAGGGAGCACTGCTGAATGACAAGAACCTGGGCAAGACCATTGAGTTGACCAGTCGGGACGGTAAGAAAGATACCTATTACCTGAGCATCGACTCCAAAACCAACGAACTGATCCCGCTCAGGGCAAAACACATCCAGGTTCCGGAAAAGATCAAAGGCGTTACCTTGACGTCGGAACAAAAAGAAAAACTGGCAGCAGGACAAAAGGTGACCGTGGACGGCATGATGGGCAAGAACAATAAAAAGTTCGGAGCTACCCTACAGGTAAACGCCGCCGAACGGAACATCAGCTTCTCGAATTTTAAACAGGAGAAGATGCAAAAATCGGAAGACCTGAAACCGGAAAAAAGTAAAGGAGCCAAACCGAAAGTTGGCTAAAAAACCATCGGTTACTTGAAGTAAAAAGAGGGGGAAATTCAAACTAAAGTTTCCCTTTCTTTTTGACTGAAAAATCAGAGAAAAAAAGCAGGAAAATCAAGGGTAAATCTTAGCTCAAAGAGGCAGTATGTTTGTAATAGGCATGAGCCAGCCATTTGTTGTAACTTGTATATAGAGTGTTAACAAATTAAAATAGAGGCTTATGAAAGAACAAGTTAAAACAATCAGTTTTGAAGGACAAAATATCTATGTTGGTATTGATGTCCATTTGAAAAATTGGGTAGTAACAGTTATGTTGGATCATCTAACATACAAGACGTTTTCTCAAAATCCATGCGCAGTGGATTTAGCTAATTACCTCAAAAGGAACTTTCCGGGTGGAACTTATTACTCGGCCTATGAAGCAGGATTTTGTGGTTTTAGTGCCCATCGAGAATTAGAAGCCCATGGTATAACCAATATTGTTTTAAACCCTGCTGACATTCCAACAACAGATAAGGAGCGAAAGCAAAAGGAAGACCGGCGCGACAGTAGAAAAATAGCAAAGTCTTTATGCAATGGCGAAACCATTGGTATTTATGTTCCATCGGAATCAGCAATTGCTGTGCGGGACTTTGTTAGGTATAGGCGTACTTTGGTAAAGGAAATAACCAGAAACAAATGCCGGGTCAAATCCTTACTGTATTTCCATGGGATAAATATTCCATTGGAAATGGACAGTGCTTCAAAGTATTGGTCAGCAAAGTTTACCCAGTGGCTGAGAGAGCTTTCATTTCATTCCCCATATAGTGGGGAACTTCTGGTTCATTCGATTGATATTACAGAGCAGCTGAGATCAAAATTATTGAAAGTAACCCAGCAGCTAAGAGGAATTTTAAAGACAAGCCCGTATTCAGCAAAATTGAAATTGCTAACAAGTGTTCCAGGTATCGGTAAAATAACTGCAATAACGTTATTGTCTGAGATTGAAGATATCAACCGTTTTAAAAACCTGGATAAACTATGTTCCTATGTAGGTTTAATACCAACAATGAGCTCATCAGGAGAAAGAGATTCTACTGGGAGTATAACTTCCCGGTCAAATAACATTCTCCGAAGTATGTTGATTGAGTCTGCCTGGGTTGCAATTAAGCATGATCCCAGCCTTGCACTTGCCTTTAATAACTTGAGCAAAAGGATGAAAAAGAATGAAGCTATTGTCAGGATTGCGAAAAAGTTATTGTCTAGAATACAATATGTATTGAAAAATGATAAAGAATATGTCTGTAATGTTGTTTAGTCCCAAGTGTAGGTCAAATAACATCTCGAATCAGGAGACTGTAACAATCCCCTTGCGGTCCACTAGAATGGTATCCGTTTATTAAAGAGGCTACAGCTCTAACTATAACAAATTAAACACTGATATGCGGTTTGTTATCTGAATACAAATCCGTTGATAGAAGGATGTTTTTATAGACCTGTTTTAAAAATTGAAAGCCAAGTGAGTAACCGACGGCGATGTTTTATACCGAAGGTTTATTAAAAGTCTTACCGGGGATTTAACCCGGTAAGACTTTGCCAAGTTGAGTAAACCTTCAGGCTCAGTATTGCCCGAAAGTTAAAAGTCGGAAAATATAAATCTTTGGAAAAGAGGGGAAAATATTATTGAAAGATTTGGATTACAACATAGAAGGGGAGTGCAAGTTGTGTTTTTGTATGCACAAAAACCTTTTCACCTTGTCCCGACAATATCGGGAGGCTTTCCCCACCTGATAGCAGGTTGGTAAAAATACTCCCCTCTTTGAACAATAACAGAAGTAGGAAACAGCACATGCGGCCACATCTATCAGATAAGGAAAAGCGCAACGAAATGCTGATCATCCGGATCACCCGGGAAGAAAAGATCCGTTTAAAAAGCCTCACCAAACGGGGGAAGTTCGCCTGCATGAGTGATTACATCCGGTCGCGGATTTTTAAGCAGTCAGATCGAAAGGTGATTTCCCTGGATGAAAACGCCAATGACCAGTTAAAAAATCTGGACTATGAGCTAAATAAGATCGGGGTCAA
>NZ_LGIA01000152.1 GCF_001270965.1 Sunxiuqinia dokdonensis
TCATAAGGATTAACTAATTAATCACCTTCACCATCTGGATTATTACCCTGGCAAACTCTTTTCTGGTATTCCGATGGATTCTCTCCGAAGTGCTTTTTGAATTGTTTGCTGAAGTAGTTTGGATCATTAAAGCCAATAGCAAAAGCCACTTCCGAAACCGTTTGGTTGGTGTCGCACAACAAGCTGCCCGCTTTTTTCATGCGGACAATGCGTAGAAAATCTTTTGGTGAATAACCAGATATCCCCTTCATCTTTTTGTAAAAAACGGTTCTGCCGTAACTAAAATGTTGAAGCAAGGTTTCGATTGAAAAATCCGGATCGGACAGGTTTTCCTCTACCAATTGAACCACCTTGTCCAAAAACTCCTGATCGGCTGCGGAATGTGCCAAAGCCTTGGGTGCTGTCTGCAAATCGCGGCTAAAACGTTCTCGCAGTTGTTTGCGCTGCTTCAGCATATTTTTGATCCGCTTCTCCAAATATATCATATTGAAGGGCTTGGTGATGTAGTCATCGGCTCCGGTCTCAATACCCTCAATCTTGTGCTCTTCCAGCGATTTAGCCGTCAGCAGGATGATGGGAATGTGGCTGGTGTGAAACTCCGTTTTCAACATGCGGGTCAATTCAATACCGTCCATTTCAGGCATCATGATATCGCAAACGATGAGGTCCGGATCTTTATTTTTTGCCAGTTCCAAGCCAATTTTTCCATTTGCCGCTTGCAACACGTGATAATTCGACGATAAATTATTTCGAAGATAAAGCTGTAAATCGAGGTTGTCTTCCACCACCAAAATCGTCTCCTTTTCTTTTTCCGATTTCCTTCCAAGTGGTTCCGCATCCGGCTCATCTTCATCGACCACATCCACAAACTTTTTTGTGTAATTGAGTTCCGGAAGCACAGCCGAACGGTCCATTTCATCTTCGGAAGCGAACACCAACGGCAATTTTACGGTAAAGCAGCTTCCTTTACCCAAGGTGCTTTCAACCGAAACCACGCCACCCTGCATTTCCACAAGCTCGCGCACCAGCGACAAGCCAATTCCGGTGCTTGATTCTTCTTTCCAGCGCGAACGGTTGCCCAGGTTAAACCGCTCAAAAATATGCGGTAAGTCCTTTTTGCGAATGCCTTCACCTTTGTCAGAAACCGAGATCAGAAGCTGGTTCTGTGCTTCGGCCAACTCCAAATTCAGCACAATTCGCTGACCAGAGGCCGTGTGTTTAAAGGCATTGGACAAAAGGTTAAAAACGATTTTCTCAAGCGATCTAAAATCCAGCATCACCGGGCGATCAGGCGCTTCGGACCTAAATGAAAAGTCAATCTGCTTACGTTCAGCCAGTGGCTTGAACGTTTGAAAAATCTCATCCAAAAACGGAACAAGCGCTCCCCGAACAGGTGTTGGCTTGAAAAAACCCTTCTGAATTTTCCTGAAATCCATTAGCTGATCAATCAACTCCAACAAGCGGTGGGTGTTGCGCCTCACCATGCGCAATGGTTTTTCCACCGCTGGTGAAAGATTTCTACCACCAAGCAAGTCTTCAACCGGCCCCAGAATCAAGGCCAATGGCGTTTTAAACTCATGCGAAATGCTGGTGTAAAATTTGAGCTTATCGTCGGCCAGCTGTTTTTCAAACTGCACCTCATGCTTGAGTCGGATGCGTTCCAGGATGATGCGGCGGGCCAGCCAAAACAAGCCAAAGGCCAGCAGAAAGTAAGCGGTGTACGCCCACCAGGTTTTCCATGGCGGCGGGGCAATACTCAAGTTCAGCGTCATTTCCGGGTTAGTCCATACTCCATCGCTGTTCGATGCCCGCATGCGGAACCGGTAATCGCCCGGCTGCAATTCCCGATAAATAGCTGAACTGAGGTTTCCCGACCGGTTCCAGTTTTGCTCGTATTCTTCGAGTTGAAAGGCGTATTGAATTTTTGAAGGGGCTTTAAAGTCGAGCGCTGCAAATTCAAAAGTAATCACATTTTCGTTGTATTTGAGCCGGATTGATTCTGAGGGATCGTTTAAAACATGCCTCGCCTCCGATAGTTTTTCTTTGTCGGTTTTGCCATTAACCAATAAGTTGGTCAGCACCAGCGGAACTTGCCGCTGTGACTTTTGCACAGAATCTGTTTCGAACCAAACCATACCCGAAATATGACCAAAAACAAGCTTGTTTGAGCTGGTTAAAATTCCAGGGCCTTCAGAAAAAGAATTCTCTCCCAACCCGTTTGCGGCATAAAAATTTTCGAATGTTTGTGCTTTCGGATCGTACTTGCTTAAGCCAAAATCGGTGCCCACCCACAAAAAGCCGTGGTGGTCTTCAACAATACTAAGCACCAGGTTGCTCGTCAACCCATCGCTTTCCCTGATATAATCGAACTGAAATGGCTGATCAGCCGGCACCGACTTCAATCGATTGATTCCGCCACCATAGGTTCCAACCCAGATCGTTCCGTCCGAATCCTGCGAAACACCAATCACATCGTTATAAGATAAACCCAGCGGATCATTCGTCCGTTCAATCTGCCGGAACTTCAGGTTGTCGGCCGTCACGTATTGCCCGGCCACGAAATTCAAGCCATTGGAGGTGCCAACCCACATGTTACCCTGGCGATCTTCCAAAAAACAACGCACCCGATCATCGGAAAGGGCGAACTTGTCGTTTTCGTTATGCCGATAATGCAACACTTCCTGCCCATTGCGCAGCGGATTTCGAATAATATTGACACCGCCATGATAAAGCGCGACCCACATTTGTCCATGCCGGTCTTCGTGCAAATCAAACGCATCGTTGTGGCTCAAGCGGCTGCGCTCCGGCGAGCTGGTCGAAAACCGTTGGATTTCTACCTGATTGAATGCGGAAACCGAATGGTTCGAGGGGATATTTTTTAGTACAAATATGCCGTCGCCCTTGGTGCCAATCCAGATGTTGCCGTTTCCATCTTCTTCAAAAGCATAAACGCCCGAATGTATTCTCAAGGCCGGCAGCAGATCCTTCAAATTGAAAAGCGGCTGAAATTCCTGGTCATACACTATCACTTCCCCTCTTTTATTGCCGGTCCATATCCACTTACGACTATCTTCATAAACGGCGCGCACTTCATTGGAAAAATCACGTTCGGCACCTGTTTTGTTTTTCAACGAATGAAAGTTCGACTGTTCCAAGTTGACTTTATTCACCCCGCGCTTGTAGGTTCCGGCCCAAATATTGCCGGACCGGTCGTGTGCAATGGACAAAATCAGGTTCGAAGACAGGCTACCGGGGTTATTCTCCTCGTTCAAAAACTGTTCAAAAACCTCCTGCTCCCGGTCAAAGCGCGATATTCCGCCACCGTAAATCCCCACCCACAAATCACCGTTTTGGTCTTCCTGAAACACCTGCTTCTCCCCTTCCAAAATGGATTGCCGGACTTCGGGCTGAAGCGGATAGTGGGTAAACTTCTGAAGATCGGGCTGAAAACGTACCACGCCACGTAAATCGGTCACAAACCAGCAATCGCTGTGCTGATCGAGGTAGAACGAAGCCAGCAAGTTGGTGGGGAGGCTGCTATTATCGCGATTGAAATACTGTTGGCCCCCCGTTTCACTATCCACGACAAGCAGGCCACTTTCTGTCGCCACAATCACACGCCCATCTTTTGACGCTTGCAGGTCGCGAACACGCTGTGTTCCGTTACTCAGTGCGGGTGTTTTCCAAACCAGTTCGGCTTGGCCCTGGCTTATTTTGAAAAGTTCGCCGGTTTGTGTTCCGGCCCACACCGCCGTTTCGGTTTCGCAAAAAGCCACAACACTCCTACCCGGATCAGCAAGAAACTGCCGCGCCTTTCCCGAGGAATCAACCGACATGCGGTCGTCCGGCAGATAGCTGATGCCCTCGTAGGTTCCAACCCAAAGCCCATTGTTTCGATCGGCCCAAATTTCATTCAGATAATCCGAGGTCAGCCCATTATTTGAGGAAAAAAACCAGCTTGAATAGTCAGGCGATTCGGCTGTAGAAATAATCCGCACACAGCCTTTGCCTCCCAGATACATCCAGACAACACCGGGTGACGACTCATAAACCGAGCTGACGGTACAATCAATATACTCTTCTCCCAGGTTTGAGGGAAAATTAATAAATGTCTCTGTCTGCGGATCAAACCGGTGCGCATGATCATCGTAGGTCGTTGCCCAAATGTAGCCGGCACCATCCTGAAAAAGTCCGCGTATTTTATTGTTCCCGATTGAAGTCGAATCACCCGGATCGTAGTCAAATGTCTTGAACTGTTTTCCGTCGTATCGGCTAAGCCCGTTCAAGGTTCCAAACCAGAGGTAACCCTCCTGATCCTGAAGCATGGTACGCACGGAGTTATTTGCCAAGCCATGCTCAATGGTTAGCTGCTCAAACGACAACTTACTTTGGGCATTGGCCAGCAAAAAAATCAGCTGGAAAAGAAAAGTGATTAGACAATACCTTATCCGTTTAGCAAGATTCATGCGTGCTAAAATAGGAATAAATGAATGACCTGCACCCCTGACCTAAGTAAAATTTGCCAAGCAATACAAACTGTCAAAGTGCAAATAAGTCCTAACTTCAGGAGTTTTATTCAGACGCGGACTAAAATTCTTGCTCAAAAGAAGAAAATTTTATTACATTTGCAGTCCATTAAAAATCGGTCTCTTGGCCGAGTGGCTAGGCAGCGGTCTGCAAAACCGCGTACGGCGGTTCGAATCCGCCAGAGACCTCTTTTTAGGATTCCAAACGACATCAAAAGCCAGTAAATCGTTGATTTATTGGCTTTTTCTATTTTTTAACATATCAAAATAATCCAATCAAAACCATATTGCTGGTGTACGATCCGGTGAGCTTTTTTTTATACTAAATTTGCTCACCAGCATCCTTGCATTGATTTGTATATCTGAAGGATACGGAAACAGAACTCATTAATTTATTGGCAAAAATGATCTTGTTTGAAGCATTTTCCGGTGAGCAAAAATGGGATCATCAAATAAAACAGTTCAGAACACACTAAAACAAATGAATATGGAAACGATGCAATCATTTGGAATTCAGTTTATCACAAGACAAAGCAGAGAAAAAAATGATCTAAAAAGCCAACGAATTTTTGCCCGAATTACCATCAATGGTTCAAGGGCAGAAATCTCATTAAAACAACGAGTGGAACCTAAGGACTGGAATTCAGTCAAAGGAATGGCAAAAGGCAAATCAGGAGAGCAAAAAAAACTCAACCAATTTCTGGATCAGGTAAGAACAAAATTATCTAACATCTACAGGGAACTTATGGTAGAAGGAGAGCTGCCCACTCCCAAGGCTGTAAAAAACCACTTTCTTGGAATTAAAGAACAGGGCAAAACTCTGCTCGTCGCTTTTGACTATCATCAAAAGATATCCACGAGTGACCTTTCAGAATCAACCCTCCAACATTATGAAACTACCGGGAAATATGTGAGAGAATTTCTACACAAACGCCTCCAAACATCCGATATATATCTTTCGAAAATAAACTACAAATTTATTACTGACTTTGAGTATTTTCTGAGAACACGACAACCAACGGATCATATAAAACCATTATCCAACAATGGAATAATGAAGCACTTGGAACGTGTACGTAAAGTCATCAAATTAGCGAAGAAACTTGAATGGACAAACAAGAATCCATTTGAGAGCTATCAAATTAAGTTCAAGAAATTTGATCGTGAATATCTGGAACCAGACGAACTGCAAATTCTGGAAAATGCAGAATTCAAGGTAGATCGCCTAAAATACACCAAAAATCTCTTTATATTCAGCTGCTATACAGGACTCGCCTATAGCGATGCCATTCGGTTAAAATTGGAAAATATTCACCTCGGAATTGACGGAAACTATTGGATTATTACAACACGAAAAAAGACCAATACCGCATTAAGACTTCCAATATTGCCTAAAGCCCAGGAAATAATTGAGCAGTACAAGGATCACCCCCGTTCAGTGCATCGCGGAACAGTATTCCCTGTGATTTCTAATCAAAAATTAAATAATTACCTCAAGGAAATAGCAGATATCTGTGGGATTAAAAAGAACCTCACTTTTCATTTGGCCCGGCACACTTTTGCCACCACGGTAACCCTTAGTAACGGAGTCCCGATCGAAACGGTCTCAAAAATGCTTGGACACACCTCGTTGCAAACGACACAGATTTATGCTAGAATTGTTGATACCCGCATGTCTGATGACATTTCAATTCTGAAATCAAAACTTGAAACAAAGGAAATTCCGATAAAAAAAGTTAACCATTTGAAGTAATAAAGAGTCGATTAAATTCATTCAATATGTTTACTGGGAACGGATCATATATGTCAATTGCAGGGAATAAACTGCAGACTCCATTTCTTTTGCACTTTACTTTTCGTTCAAAGTCCTCCACCTGCCGATGGATCTTTTGACCCACTTTTCATCGCGGTTGTAACGAAAGATATCCTCCAGGGTTGCTTAGTTTTCTTGATCTATTTTGATGTCCCCATACTTAAGGTCATTATTACTCATCTGGCTGATTCTGCGGGCCTGATAATTATTGCCGGCCTGGGTAAGCACATCCCATAATCGACCCGCCCGATCCTAATGACCTTCCATGCCTGGATACTTCTTTATATTTGTCCCAGACTAAACGGGGCAGTTATACTGGATGACGGATCCCAGCTTCCGTGCAAATCCTTTGATCAACTTGAATCAAAAAACCATCATCGCCGGCTTGTCTTATAGAGTAACTTGAAACGGGTTTTAAGTTTCTGAAATCATTCATTATAGATCGCTGCCACCTTGCACACTTTTTCATGGCTTCTGGCACGCCGCTAAATTTAAATTTTTGATTTACTGGCGTGAGCTATCCCGGATGAGGTCAACGGGGTGCATGTCAGGTTTTCCATGCGAAGAGAATGTGAGATATCGAAAGGGAAAAACTGAACACATTCGAAGGACGGTTACCAAGAATAGCAACCGCCCCTTTATCGTTCCGGGAAGCGAAATAACTTTGTCAAAAAATTGAGTGGCAAAGAAATAGCACACGCAGATCACCAGCAATTATTTAGAAATCCATTTTTTCCAAATTTTTATTTTTTACGGATTAGTACTGACCAATAATTTTCCACATTTTTGACCTCTGACACGTCATGCCCTTCACCGCGCACCGAACCGGGAACATTGTTGATCGGTGCTCCGTCATCCAGCAAAATTTCTAGGAATTCACCGGAATGCATCTGAGCCAGTTCGATCTTGGTCTTCACAAAATTCATTGGACAAGCCACTCCCCGAAAATCCTTGAAACGTTTTTCTTGTGCTTCATTTTCGGGGCTTTCAGATTTTGGCTTTACCTGTTTCACTTTAAATTGAAGAGAATCATCCATGCTATTGTATAGCTCAATAACGGATGAAGCCAATTCAAAAATGAGTCCCTGGTATTCCTGAAAGTTGCCTTCCGGATTTTTTAGGGCCAGTTGAACCACCGGACCAAATTTCATATCCACATGACCCTCACGGATAAAGTCATCTTTGAAAGCGGTAAAAACCTCCTCCCGGTTTTTGGGTTCAATTCCACGGGTAACCAGCAACATACGCGAAGCATGAAAAACAACTTCATACAGTAATTGACTCGTTGCTGTTTCATGGAAACTTTCTTTGATCTTCTTCTGAAGTTCCAGGATGAAATCCCTGTCAAAATCGATCATGTCAAACATTCCGGCAGAACATTCAGCCTGCCCTTTTCCCGTCAACGAGAACAATTCCTGCGCTCCCCAATCGAAATAATAATTTTTGTCTTCTTCAAACGACGGGACCTCGTCGTACTTTTTCAGCAACTGACCGATTTCTTTTTCCCCTCCAGCTTGCAAATAGGAATCGAAACCGTCATATGCTTCTTTTCGAGATGCGTACAATTCTATCACTTCTGCTGCAAAAACCGGAAGATCACGGGCGCTAATCTGGCCGATCATCTCACCCAAACGAGCTATGCCCCAGCCAGTCTGTCCCCCAAGCGTGACGTAATAAGCCGGGTAAAGCCTTTCATTCCGCGAAGCCCGTCCGTAAAATCCCAGATTAGCTACCTGGTGTTGTCCGCAGGAGTTCGGACATCCGGACAAATTGATCCGGAAATTAGAAACCTTATCCAATGTCAGTTTATCGAGAGTCGAAAGCCTGGATTTAATGGCTTTTGACGCTCCTTTGGAAAGGCAAATTCCCAGTCGGCAAGTATCGGCGCCGGTACAGGCCACCAGGCTGTTTAAAATCCTCGGAGAACTGATTTCAATCCCAATGGTATTTAAAAGATGAAAGAGGCTTTGCAGTTGATCTCCGGGAATATTCCGAAGTAAAATATTCTGCCTCATGGTTAAACGGAGGCAGCCGGGCCCAAAAGGTATCAAAATTTGCGATAAACGTTCAAGCGTCTTTGCACCGGCCATGCCATGTTCAAACGGGATTTCCACCGAATATAACCCTTGCTGCCGTTGTTCATTCACATACCTTTGGGCCCAAAGAGTAAAAGCCCTGCTCCCGTCATGAGCCAACCTGTTTGGCTGGCTGGTTGATGCAGGCATTTCAGGAAGGTTCAACGGGTATTTTCGTTCTTGTTTCAGTTGATTAAAGTAACCGTGAAATAGCTCAAAAACCTTTTCTACTCCCAGTTTATAAAAGATGTATCGAATCCTCGCTTTGTGCCGGTTACGGCGGTTACCATGTTCTGAAAAAAGCTGTTTAACCGCTTCGGCAACATATAAAATATCCGACGCCGGAAGAAAGTCAAACAATAAATTCCCTGCCGATGGTTTTGAGCCCAGTCCGCCGCCAAGAAACACCTTAAAGCCTTTCTCCCCGTTTAAAGTTGTGGCTAAAAAGCCCAGATCGTTGAATAGCGCATTGGCATTGTCTGACTCGTTTCCGGCAAAAGCGATTTTGTACTTCCGCGGCAGCGACCATGAATCGGGCTCGGCGATCAGGGTATTGGTCAGCGCCACCGCATACGGCGTCACATCAAACTCTTCACCCGTAGCAATACCGGCATCTTCTGAAGCCATGATGTTACGCACAGTGTTCCCTCCGCCTCCCCGCGACGAAAGGCCCAGATCATACAGTTCAGCAAGAATAGCGGGCGTTTGCTCCAGGCTGACATTGTGAAACTGTAATTCCTGGCGGGTTGTGAAATGGATCGGTTCGCAGCCATGTTTTGCGGCAATTCGTGCAACACCAAGCAACTGCGCAGGAGAAATTACTCCGGCAGCACAGCGTGCCCGTACCATATAGGTTCCGTTGTTCCGCTGCTCATAAATTCCCATCGGGACACGGATCGCTTTAAATTTGACAGGTTCAATTGTCCCACTCTGAAAATCTGTTATTTCGCGGGAAAAAGCTTCTATTTCACGTTTTAGTGTATTGGGTATCGTGTACATGATTTTTTTTGAATTTCTTAAATGAGTGTATAATCAACCGACGTGACTTTTCCGTTTTCGATCTTGAAAAATTTCAGGATTTCAGCGGGTTCAGCCAATGAAATGATACCATATAAAATTTGAGGATCGAATGCCAACCTGATATCTTCTTTCGAAGGCCTGGCCGGCGTTTCCGGGTGACTATGAAAGTTGGCAATAATTTCCAGCCCTTTATTACGGGCATTGATCATTGTTTCAAATTGCTCTTTCGGATCAAAGGAGAAATGCTCCGGGCTGTGATCGATATTGGTCAACCTGTAACAATGGGTAATTTTATTATCCTTTCCCGCCAAATAGCCACAGGCCTCATTGGGCAACTCCTCCCTGGCAATCTGTTGGATTTGTTCCAGGACGTTTCGCTTTATTTTAATCATTTGTCTGTTGTTTTTAACGATTCGATTAATGTAAATCGCAAGCTGGCATTTCCTCCATCTCCAGAGTCTTGATTTCAGGATGTTCTCCACAGAGTTTACAGTTTTTGTTTGGTGTGAAATTGACTTCCCTGAATTTCATTTTCAGTGCATCGAAAATCAACATGCGGTTGGTGAGCAAATCTCCGGTCCCAACCAAATATTTGAGTGCTTCCGTCGCCTGAATTGTTCCCAACATTCCCGCTATAGAGCCTAAAACTCCCGCCTGAGAGCAGCTGGGCACTGCATCTTTTGGTGGCGGCCCACCAAATACACAACGGTAGCAGGCACTTCCAGGAACATAAGTCATTGTTTGCCCCTCGAAGCGAAGAATGCCCCCGTGCGAAAATGGCTTTTGCGCCATCACGCAGGCATCGTTCACCATAAATTTGGTGGGAAAATTATCGGTGCCGTCAATTATAAAATCATAATCGTTGATGATCTCGAACGCATTGTCCGGCATCAACAGCGTCTTGTAAGTGTTGACTTTGACTTCTGGGTTGATCAGCTTGATTTTATTGGCAGCAGATTCCACCTTGGGAACATTCAGGTCAGCGGTAAAATGGATCACCTGCCGTTGCAGGTTCGTTCGGTCCACCACGTCGCCATCAATGAGACCAATAGTTCCTACTCCAGCCGCAGCCAGGTAAAGAGCCACGGGCGACCCAAGACCACCCGCACCAACCACCAGCACCTTTCCTTCCATAATTCTTTGCTGGCCTTCGACCCCTACATTCTGCAGAATCAGGTGGCGGCTGTACCGTTCAATTTGTTCTTCCGTAAAATTCATTCCTAACGATTTTTGGTTTTTGTTTGCTTTCAAATTTGTTGAAATGCACTTGCCAGATCATTGATCAGATCTTGCCTTTCTTCAATGCCCACGGCCAACCGGATAGTGGTTTCGCGAACATCAAGCGACTTCAGCGTGGCAGCATCGTACTCGCAAAAGATCGTCGATGCCGGATGCAGGATCAGTGACTTGTTATCATTGATATTCGTGGCTTTCCGGATTAGCTGAAGTCCATTAATCATCTCGAAACATTGCTCCTTCGACTCCAGGTCAAACGTAAGCACTGCTCCTGGTCTCTTTCCAAACTGCTGCTGGCTGACTTCATAAAAGTGAGAACTTTTTAAGCCAGGATAGTTCACCGAACGTACCTTGGGCTGGGCTTCCAGCCATTGAGCAATAGCCTGTGTATTGCGACAAGCCTGGTCTACCCGGAGCGTGAAAGTTTCCAGTCCCAGTGACTGCAACCAGGCATTGTGTGCAGATAAAGTTGCCCCCAAGTTCCGGGCCACTTCTTTTCGCAGTTTGGCCATTAGTGCGAACGGTCCGAATTTTCTTGCGAACGGAGCGACTTTCCGGTTTTTAGCCCAATCATATGTTCCATTGTCCAGAATAACTCCTCCTAACGCAGTGGCACCTCCAGAAATGAACTTGGTGCTGGAAATCATCTCCACATCAACGCCAAACTCTTTCGACCGAAAGAGGTAAGGTGGAGTGAGGGTAGTGTCGGCCAACAAAAGCAGATGATGCTTACGCGCTATGGTTGCCAGCTTCCTGGTATCCGCCACTTCCATTTGCGGATTGGTGATGGTTTCGAAAAAGATGGCCCGTGTATTTACATCAATCAAAGGTTCGATCGTCTCAGTCCGGCTGAAATCAGCAAAACGAAATTCGATTCCCAAATCCGTCAGCGTTTCGGCGAACAGCGAATAGGTATTGCCAAAAATCTTTCGGGTGGTTATGATATTCTCTCCTTGTCCGGCAATAGCAACCAGCAGGTTACTGAGAGCAGCCATTCCAGTCGAAAAAGCCATGCTTCCCAAAGCCCCGGATACTGTGCGCATTTGATTTTCAAAATGCTCCAATGTCGGGTTAGTGATCCTGGAATAGACATGCCCGGCTTTACTGCCTCTGAAAGCCGCTTCAATCTCTTCCGCTGAATCAAAACTAAATGCAACACTGTCATACACCGGCATCCGCAGCGCTTGATGGCTATCTTCACGCAAATAAGGCGTGTGCAAAACTTTAGTAGAGAAGTCAAGTGGTTCCATACATTTAGATTGATACCTTTTAAATTGAACCACCGCCCATGAAATAAAGGAAATCAACCTGATCATTTTCTTTTAGGAGGGTTGATTCTAACTGTTCTTTAGCAATGAAAGCTCCGTTTAACTGAACTGTTACCATTTCAACAGTCTGAACGCCGTTCGCTTTCAAAACTTCTGCAACCGAAACCTGTGTGCTTTCAATTGCGCTTTCTTTTCCGTTAATTTTAATGTTCATTGTTCTTGATTTTTATTTTTAACTATTCAGATTGCTGCTGCCTCCAAGACTAGATTAAAAGAAAGTGGAGTTGGATTAGCAAGATTATCATTGATTGGACACCGGGCTTTGATCGTTTTGATCCAGTTTTCAATTTGTCCAGGCGATGCGTCTGTCTCAGGTGAAAAGTGCACATCAATTTGCTTGAACCCGGCCCTCTCGTCATCTGATTTTCCCAGCAGCCGGGCAGGATTAATGCTTCCCTGAACTGCTATCTCAAGTCTTTTAAGATTTACACCTAATTCACGTGCAGTAAGATGTGCAACTACATTTATGCAACCTGCATAACTTGCCAATAAATACTCAACAGGATTGGCCCCAAAATCATCGCCGCCCAAAATAGGAGGCTCATCAATAATAAGATTAAACTGCCGGACATCTGCAGAAAAGCGGGCTGCCGACTGAGCCTTTCCCTGGACTCTAAATTTAAGATCTGTCATTCTATTTTAGTTTTTTGATAAAAAAAAGCCTCTCACAATGTTGTGAAAGGCTCAGAATTTATTCGCTCTTTAAATATGTCTCTGTATTTTATAAAAGCATGACTCCACCTTCCACATGTTTGAACAACATACAGCAACACATACACATCATGCTATTGGAAAGTGATAAGTTCATCAATTTTGTCTTTTGATAGTAATCCTACCGTTATTATAGGATGTAAACTTAGTAATTATTCAGAAATTTGTCCCCATCACCCCTTTATTTGTAATGGTTATAAATAGGCCGTATTATAGAGAATTACTGATCAGAAAAGTCACAGCAAATGCAACTATGGCATACAGTTCCGGAAAGACAGCCAGAATCATTGTTTTTCCAAAAACATCATATCCTGAACCGATCCCGGCGATGCCGTTTGCAGTAATGTTTCCCTGCTGGATGGCCGAAAAAAGGGCGACCAGACCAAGTGCAAGGCCAGCGCCCAGAAAAGCCGCCCCGTGCAACATCGTGACCGCTCCCAGGGAGGCGAGCTTCAGGTTCATCACGAAAAATCCGGCAAATCCATACAATCCTTGTGTCCCTGGCAAAGCGCTTAACAGCATGTAGCTCCCAAAGGCTTCATCTTTCTTTTTCAGTGCACCGATGGTTGCATTACCACCTTTTGAAACTCCAATAGCGCTGCCAATGCCTGATAACAAGACCATCAACGCTAATCCCACATAAACGAATACATAAGCTAAATCCATGATAATAAATTTTTAATTGATTAATAGTTTTTTTATTTTGAAAATGGCATATAGGGCTTACCACCTCCTTTAAACCCGGCATTTTTATAAAACTCTACAAATGTCAAACGCATTGGATGAACAAATGCCCCAAGTGATGAGATAGCCAGGTTTGCCGTATGCCCGACCACAATGATCAGGAAGAAGATGACCGGTCCAACATAGGGTGCCTGGCCAAATGAAACAGCCATTTGGTTGATGACCAAACCCAAAATAGAACTGGCAATCCCCAATGCAAACAAGCGGATATACGACAACAAATCGCCAAAAATACCCGTGACCGTATTGTACATTTCCCAAAGCCCGCCGATCATCCGCATGTGAATCGACCCGGTTCCGGAGAAAAAGAGAATCAATAAACCAGACAACATGAAAAGACCGGTTTCCATGACCTTCTGCAGGGTAGAAGTTCCGGTATCTTTCAAAAGAAACTCGAACACGGCTGCAGTGAAAAACAAAAGCAGCCAGCCCACCGAACTTAAAGCCTGGAGCGGGTAAGGTTGTTTCAACTGGTTTTTCACCCGCAGGACGATACCGAAGATGATTTGTATGGCACCTATGATTAATGCCAATGTAAAGACTTGTTCGCTTTTCAGGAACATTTCCCTGACATTCTCCAAAGCGGGCACCTTTGCAAGCTCAATTCCGAAGAAAGTTCCGAAAATCACACCCATGGCGAAAGTGGAAACACCAAAAAGCTGCCCCAATGTCAGAAAGTTTCTCGTTTCAGAAGAAACAAACCTTTTGGCAATGGTTGAACCCAGCAACAAAACCAATCCATAGCCTGCATCGCCCAGGCAAAAGCCAAAAAACAGCATGAAGAACGGGGCGAAATAAATTGTCAGGTCCAGCTCTTGATAGGCTGGCAATGCAAACAATTTGGCAATTGGTTCAAACAGCCTTCCGAATTTATTATTTAGTAGCTGAACCGGCGGCTCTTCGTCTGCTGTGCCTGGCGATTTTTCATACATGATATGATTTTCCTTCAGGTATCTTTTCAATTTTGCTTCCGCGGTCACAGGCACCCAGCCTTCCAACACCTGAATGGCCCCTTCTCCTATTTCGGCCGCCGGATGGTGACAAACCCGGAGCCAATCCAGCCTTGCCTGTATCCATTTCAACCTGTTTCGAAGTACTTCCCAACCCGTATTGGCAGTTGTTCGTAATTGCTCTTCGATACTGTCGATTTCCTTTTTTGCCGCTTCCGCTTCTTCCGTCAACTGAACAAACTGTTTCCGGCAAGGAAATTCCTTTTGGCATCCTGCAAATTCTTCTTTGGACTGACCAATAACAACAAATTTGATCACTTTTGAATCCTGGTGCACAATTTCCAACGGGAAACCGTTCAACCAATCTGCATTAAATTTTTTGGGCGAAGCGGAATAGAAATTGAGTGTTAATCCAACTTTAGTCAATTCGTTCACCAGTTCATCCGAATAATCACCCCAGATTTCGCGAATTGCTTTTGCTTTCCGCAGAAGGACCAATTCTTGACGATTTGCTTCCAGTTTTTTATATAACCCGGCGGTTTGATCCACAAGTTCAGCAGCCTTCCGGTCTGCTCCTGTAGTCTTGTCCTCCGGATTTTTGTATGGTTTTAGTATTTCAAGCGTTTTCCTAATCCTGTCTGTTTCTGGGCCAAGAACATCAACTTCACAGGGAAGTGAACCGTTTTTGCCGGTATCGACATGTACCACCCCCAGTTCTTGCAAATCATCAAGAAAATCCGGGTATAACCTGTAATACAGGACAAATGAATATTTCTTCATTGGAATAATCATGGTAGTTCCTCTTTTTGAATTTTTGATTTCAATAATTTCTGTGCAGCTTTTGACAAATTGTCTTCATCTTCCAGATATCTTTTAATCTGGCGGATTGCTGACTCCAAAGAAGGTATTTGTACCTTTTCGAATAAGTTTACTTTTTGGGTCGCCTTTTTCCGGGCGCCTTCAAGCAGCGCGAGACGCTCTTTCATCACCTGGTGTTTGGCCAGAGCATGAAACAGTTTCTCGAGTTTGGGCAAACCATCGCTAAACCAATCGGGAGAGGCTGTCATGGCAAATTCCTGTCTTTGTGACTTCACTCCTTCAAAGCGGGGAATGAGAATACCGGCAACTTTACTATTGCTGATCCTAACCTCTTTCACCTTCAGGAGGGAAAAGTCAAACTCGTTCCACAAAATTTTCCAGGGCTCTATCTCTTTTTCGACAGCATCGCGTTCAAGCTTCGCTTTTTCAAGCTCTCGCCGGGTCTCCAAAACCATAGCACGCAAGGCGGCTTCCTTGTTTTTCAGAGTAGGAAGCGCTTTTTTTCGCACCGTGAGCTGTTTCTGAAATTCACGCAGCGTGGTCTTGTTATATTTGATCTGTAGCTTCATCTTCGATCTGTTCAGACGATTTGTTTTACATTCCAGTACAGATCGACAAATTCCTGCTTCATTCCGGCTTCGTCTTCGGTCATGTATTTCCCGAACAATTTCCAGGTCTCGTCCAGCATCTCATTTGTTTCCAGCTTGACATCGATGGCCAGGATGTTACGCGAATAGTCTTCGGCGAACAGGAGCACGCGGCGGTCGTAATCCGATAATTCGAACCCGTTTTCCAGCTTGGTTTTCGAGTTGGCGGCATCGGCGTAAAGGCGGATGGCGGCATTCATGACCTGCGGATGGTCTTTCCGGGTCACCTTGCCGATCACCAGTTGCTTGAGCCGTGAAAGGCTGCGGAAGGGATCAATGATCACCTTATTTACTTCGGGCGAACGCCGCAAAAAAAGCTGTCCTTCCGTAATGTATCCGGTGTTGTCCGGGACGGCATGGGTGATATCGCCCCCCGAAAGCGTGGTTACGGCCAAAATGGTAATATTTCCGCCATCAGGGAACTGTACTGCTTTTTCATAAATTTTGGAAAGGTCGCTGTACAATGAGCCCGGCATGCTGTCTTTCGAAGGGATTTGGTCCATGCGGTTCGCCACGATGCTCAGGGCATTGGCATACTGGGTCATGTCGGTGAGCAGCACCAGCACCTTTTCATTTTTCTCAACGGCAAAATGTTCGGCGGCTGCCAGTGCCATGTCGGGAATCAGCAGACGTTCCACCGGCGATTTGTCGGTAGTATTGATAAAACCAATGATTTTTGATTCGCCGTAACCTTGTTCGAACGTGTTTTTGAAGAACAGGTAATCATCACGCGTCAGGCCCATGCCTCCGAGAATGATCTTATCCACCTTTGCACGAAGAGCGATTAGCGCCAGTACCTGGTTGTACGGTTGATCCGGATCGGTGAAAAAAGGGATCTTTTGTCCCGAAACCAGGGTATTGTTCAGATCAATACCGGCGATACCGGTGGCGATTAGTTCGCTGGGTTGCTTACGACGTACGGGGTTCACCGAAGGCCCTCCAATAGGATAGGCACGCCCTTCAACGGCAATCAGCCCATCAATTGGTTGTCCAAAGGCATCAAAAAAACGGCCATTCATATGCTCGCTTAAAGGTAACATGGGCGTTTTTCCGGTGAAAATAATTTCTGCATCATTGCGTAAACCTTCAGTCCCTTCAAAAATCTGTAAAGTGACTTTATTCCCTGCAATTTTCACAACCTGTGCCGCACGGCCCTGCACGTAAGCCATTTCTTCGTAACCCACGCCTTCCGCTTCAAGGGTGCAGGTTGCTTTGGTGATATTGGTCAAACGGCAATATATTTTTTGAAATGCACCAGGTTTCATACTTCTACAGTTTTGAGGTTAATAATTTGATCTAATTCATTTTCATAGGCGCTAAACTTCTCCGAATTGAATTCACTGTAATTCATTTGTTTGAATAAATTGATGACTCTTTTGAAGAAGTTGCGCACCCGGTTGAAATCGTCAAATCCAAAGTCTGTCTGAACGATTTTAATCACTTTATCCATCATGTATCGTTGCCGGTCCGGCGGCGTATTGCAATCGATATCGTCAAATGCATCTTGCTGGAGAATAGCAAAATCAATCAGCTCTGCTTTCCAGAAGGTTTCATGGTATTCAACGGGTACGCCATCATCACCCAGGATATTGATCTGCTCATTGATCTCCTGTCCACTGATCATGAAGTTTTTCACAAAGTCAATTTTTTCAATCCAGTTTTCATCAATTTCCTGTTTCGCAAATGAGATGTATTCATCATATTCCAGGTATTTCGAATAACTTTCAATGGGATCGATCGCCGGGTAGCGTTTGCTGTCAGCCCGGTTTTGTGAAAGGGCGAAAAAACAGCGGGCCACTTTTTTGGTGGCTTCGGTTACTGGTTCCAGCAGGTTTCCCCCGGCCGGTGATACCGTCCCGATAAAAGTGATCGATCCGCTTTTCCCGTTGTTTTGTACGGTGAAGCCTGCACGCGAATAATAATTGGCGATGATGGCCGACAAGTCCATCGGGAAAGCGTCGGGCCCGGGAAGTTCTTCCATCCGGTTCGACATTTCCCGCAGCGCCTGCGCCCAGCGGGATGTGGAATCGGCCAGAAGCAAGGTTTTCAATCCCATGGCACGATAATATTCGGCAATGGTCATGGCTGTGTAAACCGAAGCTTCTCTGGCTGCAACTGGCATGTTCGAGGTGTTGGCGATGATCACGGTCCGTTCCACCAGCTTTCTACCTGTTCGCGGATCATCCAGATGCGGGAATTCGGTGAAGATTTCCACCACCTCGTTGGCGCGTTCGCCGCAAGCGGCGATGATCACCACATCGGCAGCGGCCTGTTTGGCCAAAGCATGTTGAAGAACCGTTTTCCCGCTTCCAAAAGGTCCGGGGATAAAACCTGTTCCACCTTCCAAAATTGGGTTCATCGTATCAATCACGCGGATTCCCGTTTCGAAGAGTGTTCCCGGCCTCCTCTTTTCGCGGTAAACTGTAATTGGCAATTTCACCGGCCAGGTCTGGATCATGTTTACTTCAATCTCTTCACCCTCATCATTGGTCAAACGGGCAACGATATCGGTAATTTTATGTTCGCCTTTTTCGGCTATCCAGCTTAGTTTGTATTCGCCTTCGAGTTTAAAGGGCGCCATAATTTTATGTTGGACGTGGTATTCGGGCACCTCGCCAAGCCAATCGCCGGCTATGACCTTCTGACCGGTTTCTGCCAGCGGAGTGAATGGCCAAACAGATTCTTTGTCGAGCGGGAAAGTCCGGGCGCCGGGTTCGAGGAACATTCCCTCCATTTTGTCAAGATCGTTCTGCAAACCATCATAATTCCGGGTTAACATACCGGGCCCCAGGCTGACTTCCAGCATGTGACCTGAAAAAAACACTTCTATGCCTGTCCGGAAGCCACGGGTAGTTTCAAAAACCTGTGCATAGGCTTTGTTCCCCTGTGTTTTGATCACTTCGCCCATGATTTCCTTTCCATTATGGAGAAAGAAGCAAATCCCGTTTTGAATGAGCGGCCCGTCTGCAACGGCTTCCACCAGGTTGCCCACGATGGCTATTACTTTTCCTTTGCTGATAATTAAATTATTTTCCATAATTATCTATTTTTTTTACCGGTTGGGAAAGCTTATCCGTCACCGGCTTTTTCTTAGTTATGCACTTCTTTTATCATTTTATTGGCCAGTTCCACCGGATTGACCGGTTTTTTTCGTTGGAGAAGCGTTGCCCAACGTTCCAGCAATAGTAATTTTTGAAAATATCCCAGTAGCACATCCACCGTGAAATATTCAAAACGGTTGATCTCATCGATCATATCCCAACGTACCTGATCCATGGCCAATTCCCGTTCCTGGTAGTTTATCTTTTCGATGATGATTTCCAATTGAGGGGCAACCGAAAATTCTGTCCGGATAATTTTCTCCCTGACAGAAAAATCATGCAACAATTCACTGTAGCCATTTCCTTTGATCAATTGCTCTTCTTTATCGAGTGAATTTATCTCACACCTGCCGGCTGCCAGGAAGTTGAGCCGGTTAAGCTCCAGTTCTCCCCAGCATTTCAGAAACCGGTTTTTGGAACAGCGCATCTGCCCATAATGAAATTCCTGCAGTTTCTGCGATATGAGCGTTTCGTTCGGATACTCTTTTTGTCGCTCTTTCCATCTTACCATCTTTTTCAGATAAGCAGGAGCCTGATGAAATCCTTCGTTATCAGTGTAAAATGCTGTAGCATTCAATCCCGGAAGTGGTTCATTGTTTGGAAGACGGCCACTAAAGAAAGCTGCCAGTTTCCGGTTAAATTTCTGAAACCACAACAAACGGATAAAATCCATCTCTACCGGAAATACTTTTCCTTCCAGGCTGCCAAGAAAATGTTCCGGAAGCTCAAATGTGGCTTCTGGATCAAATTTCAAATCAGGCAGCTCAGCTATTAAACTATAATTAACGTCCATGATTTTAAGGTTTGAACAGGTATTCCCTGATTTTGGGTTTCATCAGTGACGCAAAGAACGTTTCGAAATCTTCGTCGGTGAACGAAATTTTAAAGCCAGCTTCATCATTAACAATTTGGAAACCCTTTTTTAAGTCTGCAACTGGTTTTACAACGAGGTTTGTTCCCATGATATCCGATGCATCAGATTGGATCATAGCTTCCAGATTGTCAACCATTTTTTCGGGTACCAGAGCTTCGACCGGCTGTGCATTTCCGTTGTTCCAGTTCCAGCTTTTTAAAATTTCCAGGATCATGTCCTTCATAAAATCCACATTATCCGAAAGCCTGGCGGCCATTACCCCGGCCGTTCTTGCTGTGATCAGATTACCGACTTCCTGTCTTGTTATTTCGAGGACCTGAATTTTAGTCGCTTGTAAATCTGCTTTGAGGGAAGCGTTTATTTTTTCAGATTCACTTTTCGCTTGCGACAACATCGATTCAGCCCTGGCTTTGGCTTGAGCAGTAGTTTCCTCCGCCTTTTGAGAAGCTTCTTTCAATATCCGGTCCGCCTCTTCACGGGCTTTGGCTATCCCATCGTTATAGATATTTTCGGTTAATTCTTTAATCTTTGTATTCATTGTAATCGATTCTACTGGTTTATAAAAATTAAATTCCGCCGGATTATTTGCGCTGATTTGTATCAACAATAATCGGGATCCCGTCCTTTCCGGTGGGGACAAAATAAAATGTAGAGTTGGGGCTTTGCGTCAGTTTTTCCTGCACTTCCAATGATTTATACTGGAGATATTTAGTGGTCAGTCCCTGATCAATAATTTTTTGAGCGTCACTTTGTCCCTTGGCTTTTATGCGCTGGATTTCCGCATCTTTTTTGGCAACTTCAATCTCAAAATCCTTTTGCTCGACCTTTTGTTTGGTCGCTAGTTTCTCATCCGTAGCCCGGGTTACCATTGGAGAGAACACAATGTGATCGAGTGTAACACCTTCTAATTCTACATGTTTCCCCTCGATTTTTTTAGCCAGTTCGCCGAAAATTATAGATTCGATTTCCCGACTTTTAGCAGGGAGTTTTTCATATTTATAAGATGCGATGACTGCCCGGCTTACTGAAATAAATTCCGGTTTGATTATGCGCTGATAATAATCTTTTCCAATTTCAAGTTCGAGAAAGGGCAACTCCTCTGCCCTTGGCTTTAGTATTACAGAAAATGTTAATTCAGTGTGTAGTTGATCGACTGTGAGTACTCGGATTTTTTCCTGAAAACTATTCAATTGGATATCATATTTGATCATTTCATTCCATGGCCATTTCCAGGTAAACCCATCCTGATATACTTTGTCGGTTTTAATTCCATCTCCTAAATTACGATTCAATACGCCCATTTGCCCGGGTCGTATCACAGCACAATTTGTAACTAAGAACAATAAAGTGAAAACAGAAAATAAGTGTGCAAATTGTTTTTTATAAATTGACCTTTTCATATCTCTTAAATTTATTAAACATTTGAATTCCAGTATTATTTCTTCATATAGCGGCCATGATTTTACTTGAAAAACAAGGGTATTCTGCTCTTTTCAGTTTGTTGTATTCAAACGAAGATCAGACCCACTATTAACAACATGAAATTCTATTTATAAGAGATAGGATTGGATTTTAGCCAGTATTACCTGAATTTTAAGAGGTGGTGGTTCAATATTCTTTGCCGATGGAAAAAATTGGTTTTGAAGGTCTATGTATTTAGTCCCCTTTTCAGGTATTGGCGAGGTAAATTGGGGTGATACAAGTTTAATATTTAAGTTTTCATTTATATAAGGAAACGTATTTTGGTAAATAGCGACTTCCTCGTGGCAACAATTAGCCAGATTGCACGCATTGTTTTTCTGAACCTGCAATGTAGTTTTTTGTGCATCACCGGAACAGTAGTATTTGTGTATTTGAATACCAATGGTGGACAATACAACAACCACTGTCAAAATAATATGGATAGCGATTCGGAGCACTATAGTTTTTTAAAACTTTATCTTAAATGCATTAAAAGTAAATCAGAAAAGGGATCAAGATCAAATAATATCTTGATCCCTTTTAAAACTAAGATTAATGTTGATGTACCGGATGCATTTTCATTTGCATCTTCTCTTCTTTTTTAGTGATGCGTTGATACTGGCAACAACCCGGCAAAGCATCATAGGCCTCATCGGTAGCCCTATGCATTTCTGTGTCGTAACCAGCCTTGGCAATGGCCATGTGTACTTTATGCACCTCTGTTTTACTATCATCCAAAACAATTTTCATCATTTTGGTTTCAAGATTCCAGTCAGCAGAATTAACTCCTTCAACCTGATTCGCTGCTTTTTCAATACGCTTTTTACACATATCGCAGTTTCCGCCCACTTTAAAATTCTCGATTTTATTGCCTGCGGAAACAACTATTGTTCCCAGCAGGAATAAGGTTAACAGACTTAAAATTTTCGTTTTCATTTTTTTGTATTAGAAATTATTATTTGTGTTCATGTTTCATCGGCTTTTTTGCAGCCTTAAGTACAGACCGATCATATTTACAGCAGGCTGGCAGTCCATTGTATGCATCATCACTTGCTTTGTGCATTGGTGTATCATGACCCACCTTGGCAATAGCCATGTGTACCTTATGGATGTCTGTTTTCGAATCATCCAGGGTGACACTGATCTCTTTGGTTTCCTTATTCCAGTCGGCTTTCGAAACTCCCTCCACTGCCAAGGCAGCCATTTCAATGCGCTTTTCGCACATCTCACATTTCCCGTTTACCAGGAATTTTTCCGTTTTGTCTTTTGCAAAAACGGATACTGTCCCCATTAAGAAGACAACAACTAAACTTAAAACTTTTGTTTTCATACGAATTAATTTTAATAATTAAACTATTTCCCAATTTATTTTTGTTCACAACAAGAACCCGAATTTGGTCCTTTATCGTGAACACATTCTTCTTTATTTGCTTTTGATTTTAGTGATCGCTGAATTTCCATCAAGGCATGACTATTTACTTTTCTGTTGTCATCCCTCTCATAACGGCAGCATCCCGGAAGTTCGGCGTATCGTTTATCGTTGGCGCTAAAGAGCCCGGTGTCATGGCCGGTCATTGCAATCGCCGTTTGGATTTGCTGCGCACTTATTTTTTGATCGTCGTAACTTATCGATAAATCTTTCGTTTCCGGGTCCCATTGAGCAGTTTCAATGCCATCCAGCGAAGTGGCGGCTTTTTCAATGCGTTTTTTGCACATATCACACGATCCATTCACTTTGATCTTTTCAGTTTTATTCACTGCCATGACATTGAGTCCCACCAGCAGGAAAAATAATGCAAGCTGAATTGATTGTAATTTCATTTTTTAGTTATTTTTATTGATAAACAATTTGTAATTTTCTTCCGATTTGAAGTAGGTCACCTTATCGCTCAATCCGTTAAACAAAACAGCATAAGCGTCTACTTTCTTTATTCGTTCCTGTGTCAAGGGGTCTTTAGCAAATTGCGAATTTCCTAAATTCAATTTTAACTTTTTTGCACACTTGGAACAGCAGACATACCATTCATCGCTTCCAATGAAAAAAGACGATGCGTTTTTTATTTGGAGCTTGTTCGAATACATACATAACTTTCCCGCAGGCAACTCTTTTTGTTGGTATTTCATAATCTGCCTACTCCTGATGATACTGCTTCTCAAATTATGCTGGTATAAAAACCAGGTAGCGAAAATGAAAAATAGTATTCCCCCGAAAAGAAAGGCACGATTTATCCATTTTTCTTTTTCCATTTTTCTTTTTTGGGATTTTGTCATTTTCTTCATGGTGTGGTTGAAATAGCTACTTTTACATTTTAAGGATCATAAGAATCAAATTCATCGCCTTCATCCAATGTTAGTGAATAAAATCGGCTCTAACTCTTTTTATTTTCAGCGTTCACATTGCAGCAATCAATGCCTTGATTTCCAAAGTTTTCGCTGTTTTCTTTCGCCATCTTTAAAAGCCATCTTTTAATAATGCCCATTTTCTTTGGCACATCAGAAAATTCAATGTTTAGCCGCTTGATTACTTCGGTAATCTCTTCTTTGCTGATCAGGTATGGATTATATTCAAACGAAGCAGATCGATCTGCAAATTTCACATTGGAGATACCTTTCTCTGACATAACTAAAGACGTGCAGGATTCAATCTCCTCCCGGGTCAGTGTCTGCTCAGCCCAGAATGTTATGTTTTTTAAATAGTTGTCCATGTCTTAATTTTTCTTACTGTTTTTAAATTATTCCGATAGCATTCGGGGCACCAGCTTTTTCTGTTTTTAATACTGAAAGCCGTCGCGTACCATTGATGCCCATTTTGGCACTGCCAGCGCATCTTTGCTTTTGAATTGGTATATTCTTTGGTTAAACATTTGCCACCTTTTTGCTCAGCAAGCTTTTTCAACTCACCCAGGGAAAGTTTAAGGTTTCCTGCACACACCGGGCACCAACTTCCTGCATACAAGATGCTGTCAGCCGTTGCATACCATTGATGCCCGTCTTTGCATTGCCATAATAACTTTTGCTTTTGTTTCGAATAATGGCGGGACAAACAATATCCTCCTTTTATTTGTGCTATTTGACGAAGTCTTTCTATCATATCTTCACTATTTTCCCGAGGGTAAAGAATAGACCAGAGTTTCTCTGTTCTCATCAAAATGTTTTCCGATGAGCTTAAATACCAACAAATTCTTTTGTCCGTTTGAATGAACAATTTTCATGTCGTGGCTACCCAACACTTCAAGCAGAGAATCCCCAGTTTCATTTATGATGTTCAATGTGAATTCCATTGGACTCCGTTCATCTTCCCGGACGTCATCACTATCCGGAATCTTATACTTTACGCAGGAGTAGGCCATTTCCATAAGATCATCCTTATTAAATGTATGAACTGAAATATGTTTTATTTCATCCAGTTGATGCCCCTCAGGTAAAGGCAGATTTACTTCACGCCAGAGCGTTTTATCTAAATTGAAAACAAAAACTTTTTGTTCCTTCTTGTTGTATTTGACATATTTGATTGTCCCGTCATCCAGTTGGAACGTTTTGTACATAGAAGACACTGCCCCCTCGTATTTTAACTGGGCACAGACGTTAACCGAGATGAAGAGGAAAATTCCTGCAAGTAAAATCTGTGCTTTCATGTCTTGAGTTTTAGTTTCTTTCCCTTGTTTGAAGGTATTTTACCGTTTCGCTCGTCGTAAGCGGGTTTGTCACATTTCCTGTTCTCAGGTAGAATATGGTCCTGTTCCCTTCGTTCAGGTAAACCGGACGTTCGGGAGAAGGCTCGATGTAGAGCGTGCAGATTTCCCTGTCTTGAACCGTGTGGAAAGCAATGTGGATTTTTGAGCAGATATCTTTGCCAAATGCATTGGACACCAGTAAGATTATTCGCTGTTGGAACCCGTCCTTATCTTTCTTTTTCAAAGACCAGTAATCATCGCTAAGCCCGAGTATTTTGCCGTAATCATCCACCCCGATGATCAAAGTACCCCCTTTCGCGTTCAGAAACCCGGCAATTTCCTTTAATACAACCAGTTCAAGGTTTTTATCGGTTTTTACTTGTCTGTAATCGTGCCGTAAGGAGGATTTAAATTCGACAAATTCATTTTCTCCATTTGCAATCAGGCTGGGAATGCTTTGTTGAAGTAATTGCCTCTTCCCATATAACATATGTTCTCTCTTTTTAATGGATTTATAATATAAGCCCGAGCTTAGCCCTACAAATGCGCCCAGCGTAGCAAAGGCCACTGACATCGGCATCATATGCAGGCTAAAAGAATGTCTGAAATTTTCTATAAAAATCCGGATTAAATCAGTAAGCCCGTTTTCTCCCGGGTTCAATTCAAAGCTATGGATAACCATACTGATCGGGTGTATAAGAAAATATCCGATGAATAATCCGATGACTGTATGCAGAATGAGTTCCCTATTGTTTTTCATGATGAAATTTCATATTACTAGTGATACTACTCCGTGAATCCGATGTTAAATAAACCGGAAGGGGCCGTCACCCCTTCACGGTTGGCTTTTCACTTTACCTTATCGTTCTTCTGGCCTTTTTCTTTTTGCAACTTAATTTGAGTTTCACACTCCTGGGATTTCTGTTTCTTGAATCCCATCGCAACGCAATGTGTTGTTAAAAGCTGATGACCGCTTCCAATACAACGCCACTGAATTCAGCTCCGGCAAACCTGCCGGTCCATGCGTCGCCATTATAGCTTTGGTCAACGTATTCCAGTTTTGTTAAAACGTTATTGGAAAGAAACCATCCTCCACCTACATTTAACCGACTGACATCCAGCTCCTCAGTTGAACTTTCCCGCTGTTTGCCTTTGACGGTATTGTACCTTCCCCCAATGTAAAATTTTTCATCTGACCCCAATCGGTATATTAATTCTCCGGCCAGCTGCGTGAATGCGCCTTCTTCATCGGTTTGTGGTTGAGTAAACTCATTATTTCCGTTGGCCCGCTCTACAATGCCGAAAAATTCAAGGCCTTTAAATTTTATAAAAGGGTTAAACTGCAACGCTGTAATTTTGGTAAAGCGTGCGTTGTATTGGCCGTCTCGCGGACCACCCTGGGTGTTGCCCTCTTGATCCGGAACAGTGTACAGTACATTGAAATACCTTGCTCCTCCGCGATCGCCGCCATAAAGGTAGCCGCCATTGGAAGTTCCATTGTTGATATACCATGATCCGGTAAGACGCACTCTCAGGTCGTCGTTGAGTTGCTTATCATATCCCAGCTTGCCGTAGAAAGACGGTTTGTTGTCGGTGTTGTCGTTGACTGTTACATTTTGATTTAGCTTCCCATTTGTTAATCCAATCACGGCAAGCAGGCCGTTGTTCTGCAAGGTAACTTCTCCAAATGCTTCCGTTGAGAATGCATCCATGAGGTAATTTCCAACGAAAGGATTAAATATTCCCCTGGCATTATCAGATCGCCTGAAGTGGGCATCTCCATAATTAAACTCGTCCAGGCCGATGGTGATGCTGGTGTATTTCATCAAGCCTTCCAAAAAGCCGGGCCGGACAAAATCCAATTTATCAACCTGCATGTGCCCACCTTTTACCCAGGATTCATTATGCGCTCTTGAAGACAAGTAGGTTTTCAGGTGCATTCTCACTCCATCCATTAATTGCACGTCCAAATTCAGGTTTGCTGAAGGCAGGTTGAAATCGGATCCTAATTCAACAAGGTTGCCCGCGGTATTACTCTGGGTCAAGCCTTGAAATTGCATGGAAAAATCGCCACCAAGGCGTACTTTAAATCCATCAAAAACAACATTGTCGGCTTTTGGAGTTTCAAATACGTTCAGTCCTTCCTTATCGTTCGGCCTGAAAAATTGCAACTTGGGTTGCTGCGCATAGACTGCGCCAGACACCATTAACAATAGGGAGATAAATACAGTGCTGAATTTATTATTGATCTTTTTCATTTTTTTGAATTTTAGTTTGTTGTTTTTAAAGCTGTTTCATTCGTTGATTTAAAAATTGTTTCAAATGAGAGTTCGAGATCATCCCCGGTTTTTATGGTGCCAAACATGGCTTTGGGAGGTGCTACCTTAAAATCGGAGAATTTGATCTTATGAGAACCCGAGAACGAGACACCGCCTTCCGACAGGTTATAGTTGACATCCCAGTCGGCCACACGGGTAGTACCGGCAATAGATAGCTTGATTTTCGCTTTGACCAACTGTTCAGAGATGACCTCTGCTTCGGTCAGTTCAAGCTGTATCTTCGGATTTTTATTTGCCTGCAAAGCATCATAAGCATTTTTGTCCATTGCTCCCTTTCCGCTTTTTAGTGACGTAACTGGCAAATCGACGATTAAATAATTAATACTCGCGATTTTGCCATTTTGAAGTGTAATCGTTGCAACACCGTGTGCTTTTGTTGATATCATTTCCCAATCGTGCAGAGTAGACGTCCCCTCGACTTTAAATTGTTGATCGGGAGAAAGCACAAAGGAGCCCTGGGCATATACCTGAACGGAAAATATGACAAGCGCAACAATGGCGATATATCGAAATGTTTGAACTATTCGTATCATTGTCATTTTGTTTAAAATGATTAATTACAAGAGAACGGCAATGAGCTTGTTCTCTGAAAAATGAATTTTGAAAAACGTAGGAAAGTTCAGTCGGAAAATAGTTCGGTGTGTGCCAAACAGCGAGTCGGGCGAGGCAATCCGAGGATAATTAACAGATTATTTCACACCCCCGAATGCTTCTGGGTGATGACACATTTCATCCTGAACTTTTTAGCCAGGGTTCATAAAAGATAAGCCTGTATACGGGAAAGGACAGTTTGTATTTTAGGCGGTGGCGGTGCATCCAGAAAAGATACAGATGATGGTTTTTCTGTAGCTCCCACAGGAACTAATTCAACCAGTGCAGGCAATACCACGGCAAATTGGGTAAAATCAAACGCATGTGTAGTAACAGAAAAATCATCTTGAATTTTGATGGTAAAAGATTCATGATGACAACACTCGTTCGGCATTTTGCAGCAATCTTCGGGAGTTGAAAGTACACCCATGGACTCAAGGGAGCTGCCACAGTAATGTTTAGATACAGTCATTCCCATCGTGGCCAGCAGGATGAGCGAAATAAGCATAATATGACTGATCTTTTTTAGCATTTCTATGAAGTTCGTACCAATAAATGTAATTCTATTTTTTCTTAAAAATGTACACAATTTTGAGAAAGATGTGCATAATTTTACAAAAACAGGTTCTGAAAATCAGTTAAATAGATGTTGAAAAAATACATTCACTTTCAGATATTTTAGTAAAACCGGAAAGGGGCTAATCCCCTTTCCGGTTTTCTCTTTTATTTCAGTGTTTCCCTGTTCTCGCCGCATCCCAACATCGCTTCCCCGAAATAGGGGTTGCGTATTTCTTCTGAGTCACTCAACCAATAAGCCCCTTTGTCACGGTTGGCCATCGGGCAATATTGATAGTAAGCAGTTACATCTTGCAATCCAAATGATTTGATGCTCTTATAAAAAGCCAGGTTGAACTTGGCAAATTCCGTGCGCTGTTTTTCAATAGCAGAAAGTTTACTAATTGACTTAATTGTGCCCTCCAATGTTTTTAGTTGTTCCATCCAGACCATGTGGGCATCGCCTTTTAGAAGGCCCATGTCCACGGACTTGAGGGCCTTGCCAACTTCTTCGGCTGTACTGCCCGCCTTTTTGGCATCGGTAGCCACGAAAGCATCTTTTAGGGGCACGTAAGCTTTGTAAACCTTGGTTAACTGCGCTTTGAAATCGGGACTGATGTTGTTCAGTTCTTTGGTCATGTCCATGTCCTGATGTCCGGCATGGTCACCGGTGGCTTTGCTGCCTTCCATGTCCATTCCTCCATGGTTGTGACCGGTTGAAACAACACCGCCTTCCGGATTCATCATGCTTGGGAGCCCTTGTAACTGGGCGGCTGCATCAATCTTGAACACCCCATTCACTGCTATTTCTTCTCCAGCCTGAAGACCATCGGCGACAACATAAAAAGCGCCCGCTTCCGGCCCTAAATCGATCTCGCGATAGAGGAAAGTGGGAGTCTCCCGATCGACGACTTTCACGTAAACGACCGCCCGCTTCCCAGTCCAAAGAATGGACGACTTCGGAATCAAAATCTCACTGCTTTTTTCAGCGATATTGGATTTTACAATACCATTTGCAAACATCTCCGGTTTTAATTGCTCCTTCTTATTTGAAAGTTCAACCCGTACCCTGGCCACCCGGGTAGCCGCATCAATGAAAGGATCGATGTAGCTGACCCTCGCTTCAAAAGTTTTCATTGGCAATGCCGGGATGGTAATTTCAACCCGGTCACCCAATTTAATCCAGGGAAGATCGCTTTCATAAGCGTCAAACATCACCCAAACATGTGAGAGATCAGTTACTTTGAATAGCGGGGTTCCTTCTTTTACATAATCTCCCAGGGCTACATGGCGCATCATCACCGTCCCGGTAATCGGCGATAATACATCGAAATAAAGCTGCGGTTCCCCTCTCTCTTCAATTGCTGCAATTTGGTCATCAGTCAGGTCCCAAAGTTTGAGTTTTCCTTTCGATGCGGCATAAAGTGCAGGACGGCTATCTTTATACGAAATAGCTTCGAGCAGTTCGCGTTGCGCGGTGACCAGGCCCGGAGAATAAATGGTTGCCAGTTTTTCTCCTTTTTGTACCTGTTGCCCTGTAAAGTTGACAAACAACTTTTCAATCCGTCCGCCAAACCTGGCGGTGAGTTCCGCAATATTCCGCTCATCTGCATGAACTTTTCCCTGCAAAAAGACGGATTTTTGAGGGGCTCCTTTTGATACGATCAATGTCTGTATTTCGGCTAGTTTAGAGGCTGATTCGCTCATGGCAATCTCATTCGGGTTAACATCATCCCCGCCAGACTGCATGGATGACAACGGGATCAAGTCCATCCCGCAAATGGGGCAATCTCCCGGTTTGTCCTGTTTAATTTGCGGATGCATGGAACACGTCCAGGTCGTTGGATCTTCCGATTCGTGATTGTGCCCTTCATGTCCTTCAACTCCTGTCTGTGACGCGGTTGATTCTCCTCCTGAATGGAAAAACAACCAACCAAAGAGAATTCCCAAAATTAAGGTGCCAACTACCAGCTTGTAGTTTCCTTTTATGTTATTGATCAAATTTTTCATGATTATTGATATTTTATTTTCCCATTAAATAATTGATAAATGAAACTGAAGCCTGTTTATCTGCCCTGGCCTTTTCCAACTCGAGATTATATTTAAGAACTTTACGTTCCATCCGCAGAATTTCCTCAAAGTTCTTATTTCCTGTGGAATAATCGGTCTCTAACAACGTTAATGATTTCCGTGCCAGTTCAAGCTGTTTCTCATACAGGCTTAACCTCCGGACAGCGTCCCGGTAGTCCTTCCAGTTATTTTCGAAAAGTGTTTCCAGCATGTTGGTTTTATCCACCTTTTCATTGGCTTTGGCAGATTCCAGGTAGGCCACTTCCTGCACCATAGCTTTGTACTTGTTGCGATACAACGGAATAGTCACCCCAACAGAAGGAAACATAAAGGCGTCTGTTCCCGCCATGTTATTTTCCCCTTTTCCAACGACTGTATAATCCAGCCCGATTTTAAAACTTGGTTTTCCCATCAGCGAAGCCACTTCCTTTTTATATTGAAGCGCTTCCTGCTGCAGGTCAATTCCCAGCAACTGGTGGTTCTTTTGAATAATTGAATCGAGCGCAGCCTCCTTATTCAACGGGAAATCGTCCGACCACAGGAGATTAGGAACGTCCACCAGCGATTTTTCATCAACATTTAAAAGGTTATTGAATGTTGTTGTCAACACATGCTGCTGGTCTTTCAATAAGGCCAACTGGTTTTCCAAATCATTGATTTCTATCGAAATTCGGTATTCATCAAGTGACGAAACCAGACCGGCTTCGACTTTGATAATGGCCAGCTTTCTGAAAATATGGAGAATATCCAGATTTTCCATGGTGATATCAATGGCCTTATAATTAAAGTACAGGTTGAAATAGTTATTTCTGACCGTATTGAACAGCTTGGATTTGGATTCTTCAAACAACTCATATTTCGCTTTGGCAGTTTGTATGGCCACATTTTCCTTGGCTTTGAGGGTTCCAAACCAAGGAAACATTTGTGAGGCCGATAATTTAAATTGTTGCGGTCCCACGCGCGTTTCAACTGGTTGGATAAAGTAGCCAAAAGCAACCTGCGGGTCTGGCAGCGCTTTAACTTGCGGCGCAACTTCAAGGGCAGCCATGTATTCATCAAACCGAGCCTTGAGCTCCGGGTTATTCTCTGCCGCAATTTCCAGATACTTGTTTAGTCTATTTTGTGCCGATGCCACTGAGGAAATCAGCAAGATGAGCATCCCTATTATAATTTTATATTTCTTCATGGTTTTACGCTTTTAACTTTTTTAACTCCCGTTTAACCTTTCCTTCCTGCCACATGCTGTAAAACACCGGCAATACCAAAATGGTCATCACCTCAATGAGCATTCCCCCAAACAGCGGGATGGCCATCGGTATCATGATATCGGAGCCTTTTCCGGTAGAGGTAAGCACCGGGAGCAGGGCAATGATGGTGGTGGCCGTAGTCATAATGGCCGGGCGCACCCTTTTCGAGCCAGCTTCAAGGATAAGCGCGCGCACCTCTTTAACCGTTTTAGGGTTATTCTTTTCTTGCAATTGTTTGATGTAGGTGCTGATCAACACCCCATCGTCGGTGGCCACCCCAAACAGGGCAATAAACCCAACCCAGACCGCCACGCTGAGATTGATGGTGTGCACCTGAAATAAATCCCGGAGGTTCATGCCACCCATGGTCCCGTTTAAAAACCAGGGCTGGCCATACAACCACAGCATGATAAAACCGCCTGACAATGCCACAATAATCCCGGTAAAGATAAGTGAAGTAGCAGTTACTGAACGGAACTGAAAATAAAGGATCAGGAAAATGGTCATCAAGGATATGGGCACCACAACCATCAACCGTTTGGTGGCCCGGATCTGGTTTTCGTAGTTCCCTGTAAACACATAGCTGACACCGGCCGGCAATTCAAAATCACCCTTATCCATTTTATCAGCCAGGTAGGCCTGGGCATTTTCTACCACATCCACTTCGGCATAGCCTTCTTTTTTATCAAAAATGACGTAACCTACCAGAAATGTATTCTCACTCTTGATTAACTGCGGGCCCCGTATGTAATGGATGGTAACCAATTCCCCAAGTGGGATTTGAGATCCGGATGGTGTTGGAATCAGGATTTTTTTCAAATCTTCAGGATTATCACGATATTCACGCGCATATCTTAAACGAACAGGGAAACGTTCACGTCCTTCCACAGTAGAAGATAGCTTCATACCGCCAATAGCGCTGCTCAGTGTCATTTGCAGGTTTTGAATGCTTAACCCGTACCGCGATATTGCTTTGCGATTTATTTCCATCTCCAGGTAAGGTTTGCCCACTACCCGGTCAGCAAATACCGACATTCCCTGAACGCCTTCAACTTCTTTCAGTAACCGTTCAAGCTCGAATCCCACCTTTTCAATGCTCTCCAGGTCGGGGCCAAAAACCTTGATCCCCATCGGAGCACGCATTCCGGTTTGCAACATTACCAAGCGAGTTTGAATGGGCTGTAATTTTGGAGCAGAAGTTAAGCCGGGAATAGTGGCTTTTTGAATAATTTCATCCCAGATATCATTGGGCGATTTTATATGCTCCCGCCATTGGCGGAAATATTCTCCATTTTTATCTTTGACCAAGTCCTCTTTTTCAATCAAACGGAATCCATCTGTTTCAGGATTGTAAGTCGATCCATCCTGTAATACAAAAGCATCATTTTTATCGACTTTAAAACGCATCCGATGCCCATCTTCATTTAAAATGTATTCTGACTTATAGTTGATCACGTTTTCATACATGGAAGTAGGCGCAGGGTCGAGCGCGGAGATAACACGTCCCCATTTCCCGACCACACTTTCCACTTCGGGTATCTCATTGACTTTTTTATCCAACAGAGCAATCACTTCCAAGTTTTCCTGAATGCCTGAATGCGGCATGGTTGTTGGCATCAGCAGGAAAGATCCTTCATCCAGGGAGGGCATAAATTCCTTTCCGATGCCCGGTATGTGCGAATTCAAACTCTGATATGTGTCGGTTTTTTTGATGAAGTCTGGCATAAAGCCAAACATTTTATCAAAACCTTGCCAGGTCGTGATCCCAAAAACAACGATCAAAATTGGAGCTGATAAAAACGCCCATTTGTATTCGAGGCACCAACGTAAAATTTTGGGATAGAACAAAACAAACAGCGACATTGCCCCAAGTATTACGCCAACCATAGCAATGACAAACAAGAAATTGGCAAACAACGAATTCTGTGCGCCAAGTGGCATCCATGCTTTGGTTAAAAAGAACACGACCACAACTACGGTTATGCAGATATTGATCACATTGGGCCAGTTAATTTTCGAATCTTTCCATTTATCCTCAAACAAACCATTCGCGCCGTAAGCCGACAAAGCCAGGGCAATATAGTAACCAGTGGCTACTGAAATAATCAGTCCGGCTGCAATGAGCAAAATGTTCCAATATTTTTTATACCTGTTTTTGTCGAAACGGATTGAAAAGATCAAATTTGCCAAGGTGGGGATGATAATCAAACCAATAACCAATGCTGAAAGCATGGTAAAGGTTTTGGTAAAGGCCAGCGGCTTAAACAACTTTCCTTCAGCAGCTTCCATCGCAAAAACCGGTAGAAAACTCACGATGGTAGTTGCCAGGGCAGTAATTACCGCTCCCGCTACCTCAACGGTCGCTTCGTACACGGTATTCAGCAAATGTTTTCCCCTGGCGCCGATGTTCTCCGGCATATCCAGATGTCGGATGATATTCTCGGTGAACACCACTCCGACATCGACCATCACGCCAATGGCAATGGCAATGCCTGACAAAGCTACAATATTGGCATCGACACCAAACTGCCGCATGGTAATGAAGGTGATCAAAACGCCGATAGGTAGCAAACTTGAGATAAGAAAGGAAGCCCGCAGATTCAGAACCAAAACGATAACAACCAGGATACTGATCAGCAATTCCAGGGTGATTGCCTCTTCGAGTGTCCCGAGGGTCTCCTTAATCAATCCGGTCCGGTCGTAAAAAGGGACGATGGTTACCTTGGATACGGTTCCATCTTTCAGTGTTTTTGAGGGTAACCCCGGGGATACTTCCGCGATTTTGGCTTTTACATTGTCAATCGCTTCCAGCGGATTGGCTCCATATCTCGCAACAACAACGCCACCGACAGCTTCTGCGCCTCCTTTGTCCAAACCACCCCGACGGGTAGCAGGTCCAAAGTTGATTTTGGCAACATCTGACAGGCGTATCGGCACGTTATTCCGGACGGCAACAACACTTTCTTCCAGGTCTTCCAGGTTTTTAATGTATCCCAGAGCCCTGACCAAATACTCAGCCCGGTTAAATTCAAGCGTCCGCGCCCCAATGTCGAGGTTGCTGTTCTTTACGGCTGACATGATTTGGGCTACATTGACCCCGTGAGCCTTCATCGCATTGGGATCAATATCAATTTGATATTCTTTTACAAAGCCGCCAATTGAAGCCACTTCTGCGACACCTGTTGCTGAGGTCAAAGAGTAACGGACATAAAAATCCTGAATGGTGCGCAGTTCGTGCGGATCCCAGCCACCGGCCGGGTTACCATCCTTATCTCTTCCCTCCAAAGTGTACCAGTAAACTTGCCCCAGGGCGGTGGCATCAGGGCCCAGCGCCGGTGCAACATCTTCGGGCAGCGTGCCAGCCGGCAGCGAATTGAGTTTTTCCAGAATCCTTGTCCGGCTCCAGTAGAACTCTACATCTTCGTCAAAAATAATGTAGATACTGGATAAGCCAAAAATGGAATTGCTCCGGATGGTTTTTACTCCCGGAATTCCTAATAAGGATGTTGTTAGTGGATAAGATATCTGGTCTTCGATATCCTGTGGCGAACGGCCCGGCCACTCGGTATAGACAATTTGCTGGTTTTCGCCAATATCAGGAATGGCATCAACCGGCACCGGGTCAGATGGCAGGATCCCTGTATCCCACCCAAACGGGGAATTAACAATTCCCCAACTAATAAAAATGGTTAATACCAAAAAAGTAACCAGTTTATTCTCAAGGAAAAAACGAATAATTTTATTAAGCATAGAATGACATTTATGATTTTTTTGACCTCAATATATAAAAATTATATTCTGAACTTATCTCTGTAAGAAATAAGTTCTGAGAAAAATACTCTAAATTGAGTCACAAATCATAAAAGGTATGTCTGCAAACTGGAAAGGATTCTTTGTATTTTGGGCGGTGGTATAACCATGAAAGACGTGAATGATTTTTTCTCCGTCGATTCAATCTGGTACAATTCAATCAACGCAGGTAGTATGACTGCAAATTGGGTAAAATCGAAAGCGTTTGTTGCAACAGAAAAATCATCCTCAACCTTAATCGTAAAAGATTCATTATGACAGCAGCCTGATGGGACTTCACAGCAGCGATCCGGTGCAGAAAGTACTCCAACGGACTTCAGGGAATCCCCGCAGTAATGTTTAGATACAGTCATTCCCATGGTAGTTACCAAGATGAGAGACATAAGAGCAATATGACTGATCTTTTTGAACATCTATACGAAATTAATGAATGCAAATGTAGCTTTTCCCTGCACGTTGAAAGTATACAATTCTAATAAAAATGTGCATAATTTTGCAAAGCAGCTTTCAAATCCCGTCTAAAGGTTTTCTCCCGGAATTTTTGAGTTTCATGAATAGCGATGGAGATAAGCCTGTTACAGCTTTGAATTGCCGGGAAAAATGCTGACTGGAACTGTAATTAAGCTGAAAAGCAATTTCGCTGACATTTAGTTCCCCGTATATTAGAAGTTCCTTCGCTTTTTCAATTTTTTGAAGAATCAGGTATTTTTCAATCGTCATCCCTTCTTGTGTAGAAAATAATTTACTCAGAAAAGAATAACTAAGCCCCAATTGATTGGGAATCTGTTCGCTCAAACGCCCAATTCTTTCCGGCTCATGTTGGTGATGTACCATGGAGATAATGGCATTTTTTATCTTTTCAACCAACTGCGAATTTCTATTGCTCAGTAATTCAAATCCTAGTTCCTTAAGTTTGATTTCCAGTTTTCTTTGAATATCATCATCCAAAGGGTTGGCAAGTTTAACCTCACCCAATCCCACATCAATATCTTCAATGCCCATTTCTTTAAGGATTCTTTCCACTGCTAATATGCAGCGGGGGCAGACCATGTTTTTGATATTTAAGACAGTTGTCATTTGAATTGAAATTACATTTAACCTGATATTAATGTTCGTGCGAACCAGGATCATGTTCCTGACTCTGATCCGGTTCACCATGTTCATGCGTGCTATGGTCATGATGCTCTGGTACCGCTTCTAAAGTATCCTCGCCTGTACCTTCGTCATGGTGATCCGTTTCTCCACTTCCATGCTCATGTTGGTATTCACCATGGGAAATAATCTCTTCCATTGGAACCACGCCAGCGCCTTGTTCATACACCATTTTGCCTCCCAGGTGCGCTGAATAACCCAGTAAGCCCGATGAAAGCACAAGAATGGTCACCAAGGCTGAAAATTCTGTTGTTTTCATTTTCGATTTACGAATAAACAGCCAAATCAATACAGCGAGGAAAATTCCTGAAAAAATAAATCCAAGCAATTCATGGGTTTCCATGATGGAATGAATGGTGTCGTTGTGTACCAGGGTCTTTTCTTCAACAAGACCTGATATCAAGGCAAGAATGGCGCCTGCAACTCCCAGTATCAGGTTCCAGAACAGCGCTTCTTTGAGGGTATTTCTCTTACCCTTCCAAATCAGGGCAAGGATTCCCAGTATAGCGGCGCTGATTAAAAGCGCCACCGGGAAATGAACGATTCTTGGATGTAGTGGTATCATTATATGAATGTTTAATAATTTTTTATTTTTTCCTCAACCGCAAAGCATTGCCAATAACCGACACGGAACTAAAGCTCATTGCCGCGGCTGCGATAATCGGGCTGAGCAATATGTCAAAGAACGGGAATAATATGCCGGCCGCCACGGGTACGCCTAACGCGTTATAAATGAAGGCAAAGAACAGGTTCTGCTTAATGTTCCTCATCACCTGATGACTTAATTCCCTGGCCCGGACAATCCCGTTCAGATCGCCTTTTACTAATGTGACCTCGGCGCTTTGCATGGCGATGTCGGTTCCGGTTCCCATGGCAATTCCCACATTGGCCTGTTCAAGCGCCGGGGCATCGTTGATGCCGTCGCCTGCCATGGCAACGATATGGCCCTGTTCCTGCAATTCCTTTACTTTTTTGTATTTATCGTCGGGGAGGCAATCGGCCATGAACCCATCCAGGTGAAGCTCTTCAGCAACAGCGCGTGCGGTAAATTCATTGTCGCCCGTAAGCATGTGTACTTTTATGCCCATTTTTTGCAAATCCACTATGGCTTTTGCCGAGCTTTCCTTGATTTTATCTGAAACCGTTACAATGCCTTCAACCTTGTTTTCAATGAGCAAGTACATCACAGTCTGGGCTTTCAACTGCCATTCTTTGACAATTTTTCTGTTCTTTTCATCCAAGCTCGCATCAAATTCATCGACCAGTTTTTGGTTTCCCAATGCAATCTTTTTCCCTTGATAAATTGCCTTAACTCCCTTGCCTGTAACCGATTCAAATTTGTCCATTTTTATCAGCTTCATGCTTTTTTCTTTGGCGCCGGCAACTATGGCGTCGGCAAGCGGGTGTTCACTATTGGCATCGATTGAGGCCGCCAGTTTTAGAATCTCATCATCGGGCATTGAACCAAAGGATTGATAATTCTTAAGGCTGGGTTTCCCTTCGGTTATAGTACCGGTTTTATCTATTATCAGGATATCCACTTTGTTCATTTCCTCTATAGCACGGGCATCTTTTACCAGGACGCCCGATTGTGCCATCCGTCCGGATCCAACCATAATCGACATAGGAGTAGCAAGACCCAATGCACACGGACAGGCAATAATCAATACCGCCACTGCATTTACAAACGCATAAACGTATGCAGGTTCCGGTCCCCATATTGCCCAAACGGCAAAAGTGACCAGAGCAATTGAGATAACGATCTGCACAAAGTATTTTGCAACGGTGTCTGCCAATTTTTGAATTGGTGCGCGTGAACGGCTGGCCGTGTTCACCATTTCGATGATTTGTGCAAGTAAGGTATCACTGCCCACTTTTTCGGCTTTCATTTCAAAGGCTGTTTTCCCGTTGATGGTTCCACCTGTTACTTTATCGCCCTCCGATTTTTCAACCGGAATGGGTTCGCCGGTAATCATACTTTCGTCAATCACCGCCTCGCCCTTATGTATACTGCCGTCAACAGGAATTTTTTCGCCGGGCTTCACTTTTAAAATATCACTAACATTCACATCCTCCAGAGGAACTTCGATTTCTTCTCCATCTCGGATGACCCTCGCTACCGGAGGAACCAATCCGAGCAAGGCTTTTATTGCCGAATTTGTTTTGCTGTGTGCACGCAATTCGAGTACCTGCCCCAACAGTACTAATGTTAGTATTACAGCAGCTGCTTCAAAATAAAGATGGACGTTTCCGTTCGCATCTTTGAACTGCTCAGGAAAGGCACCAGGAATAATTAAGGCAAATACACTGAAAAGATATGCAGCTCCGACACCAATGGAAATCAGTGTCCACATATTGGGCATCCACCGAACAATGGAACTCCATCCTCGCTTGAAAAACTCCCAACTGGAATAAAAAACAACCGGTGTGGCAAGTATAAATTCAATCCAACCCAATACTTTCCTGGGTGCTATCTCATCCAACTTCAGAAATGGGAAATATTCCGACATGGCAATAACAAATACCGGAATACTAAGTACTGTCGCCACCCAGAATTTCTTTGCCATTTTCTTGTAGGCTTTTTCTTCCTCGCTGGTTTCTTCACCTTTTTCGGGAACCAAATCCATCCCACATTTTGGACAACTGCCCGGGTGGTCTTGTTTCACTTCCGGGTGCATGGGGCAGGTGTAAATGGTTTGTTTGCTGCCCGGAATCTGCTTTGCCTCCTCTTTTTTCAGGTGCATACCACAAACCGGACAGTCACCCGGCTCGTCGTAGGTTTTATCGCCTTCACAGCGCATGGGGCAATAATACTTTCCGCTTCCACCAGAATGGTCGCTATGACTGTGGTCATGCTTGTGTTCTCCATGGTCATGTTTGTGGTGACCATTATTGCTGTCATCGCCACTTACAGGAACCAGGTGCATATTGCAAACGGGGCAATCGCCGGGCTCATCATACACTTTGTCGCCCTCGCATTTCATGGGACAGTAGAAATTACTATGTTTTGTTTTTTCCATTTCGCTCAGTTTTATTTTAACCCGAGATCCCTTTTTTTCATTTCGAATTACTCTTTGTCAATCTCGTATCGTTCGTTGAGGATATCATGTGTTGATTTATCTGTCGTGTTGTTACCGTTTTGATTGGGAGAGTGGGCAACGCCCCAAAAATATGGCAGCGACAAGAATAAGCCTAATTGTTCACCACCTGCTTATGCCAAAATTCATCCTCAAAATCCATGCATTTTGTCCCCCTTTATCTTTAAAATTAAAGTGAGGCGATAACCTTTTCAAGTTTTGTCTTAATCTCTCCTGCAATACCTGCAAGCTGTTTATTATCAACAGCCATCATAGAGGCTACTGGGTTAACGGCTGCAATCTCCACCAGGTTTTCTCCAATTTCCTGCACAATTACATTGCACGGAAGCATGGTCCCAATCTTATCTTCGTACTGAAGTGCCTTATAAGCATTGGGCGGGTTACAGGCCCCAAGGATTCTATATTTCCTGAAATCAACATCCAGTTTTTCTTTTAACTTTTGTTGAATATCAATTTCGGAAAGTACCCCAAAACCTTCTGTTTTTAATGCTTCTGTTACTAGCTCTACCGCCCGGTCAAAATTTGCCGTAATTGTTTTATTGATATAATATGCCATGATTGATAATTTTTAATGGTCATGATTGTCGTGATTTGATTTTTCTTTCGTGTTCATCATTTTCCCGTCGGGATCCATCGTGCCTTTTTCTTTCATTTTCTGCATGCACATCTTCATCATTTCGGGATGTTCTGTCATCATGTTGATCATCTGATTACGCATGACAGTGTCTTTTTTGCACATTTCCATCATATTTCCCATCATTTTTTGCATCATTTCAGGATTGTCTTTCATCATCTCCATCATTTGATGCTCATCATTTTTATGCATCATACCACTTTCCTTCGATTCGATTTTTTTCATTTGGTGGTTTTCTGTATTACGCATCATCATCGCACCATGTTCATTTTCCTTTGCCACTTGCATGAAATCCATCATTAGCTGGTGGTCTTCAGCAATGGCGTTAAAAATCTCCGTACGAGTTTTCTGGTTATCAAGTAAGCTTTTCACATCGGTATTTTGGCCGTTTACGTTGAAAACCAAAACTGTAAGCATCGTAATAAAAATTGTTATTGTTTTCATGATATTAAATTTTAAATGATTAATAAATTTCTTAGCAGCATCCGTGTGAATGACCGTGTGAATCTTTACCGCTGTCAACAGCAACTAGTTTCATATTGCAAACCGGGCAGTTTCCTGGGGTATTATAGGTTCTGTCACCTTCGCATTTCATGGGGCATTGGTAAACAGTGCCAGACATTGTCTTATCCTTATGCACAGGTTGATGTATATCCTGCTTCGTTTTGTACACCGTTTGTGATGTATTCTGGCTACTTTTTCCTTTTGAAAACAAATCTTTTAACTTTTTCATGATTCCTTTCTTTAAGTTTATAGTGCAAATTTACAGGATATTCATTGCTAATATGTTACATTATTTTTTGAATAATTTACAAAATTTAATGAATTCATACGTCGTTAAGCGAACTCCGCTTTTGTTCTTTAAGATTTTTAAAATACGAGAGGCTAAAACCTGTAACTTTTTTAAACTGCCCTGACAGATGCGCTACACTGCTGTACCCCAGCTCCCAGGCAATTTCGCTCAGGTTCTTTTGGTCGTATACGATTAACTCTTTTACCCTCTCAACCTTAAGGTTTATAAGATACTTTTCAATTGTTGTACCCTCAACCGAAGAAAAAAACGAACTTAAATATGGGTAATCAAGATTCATTTTTTCCGATAGATAATCAGAAAAGTTGTGCTTTTCTTCCCACTTTTTCTGAAAAATAAAATCAATTGCCGCCGTTTTAATTTGCTCGATTAGTATTCTTTGTGAATTGTTGATAATCTCGAAGCCGACATCTTTCAACTTATTGTCAATTTTTTTTTAGAGTTGTGTCGTTAACTTCGTCGTTTGTTTCAACATTCCCCAATTGAACATTTTTGACTTGAATACCTGCTTCCAGAAATATCTGATTGACCACCATAATACATTGGTTGCAAACCATATTTTTAATCGAGCTTTTCATATCATAATTCCTCTTTTATTTCGCCACACGAAAGCATTTTCTCTCCAAAATATGGGTTTTTGATTTCCTTGTTTTGACTTATCCAATAAGCTCCTTCGTTGTTAAAAGCCATAGGGAAGAAAGCGACAAAAAGATTACCCTGCTTCAACCCGAAGCTTTTGATAGTACAATACATAATTTCTGAAATATGGCTGAAGTATGGACGTTTTTTTTCAAGGCCTGCAATATGCTGCATCTCTTTCAGCTTGGTTTCATACAACGTTTTGTGGTTTTGCCACGCTTCCAGCCCTTTGCCGTCTAGTTGTGACGGAACCACTGCCGATACTTTTTCAGCCATCACTCCGACGGATTTATTCACAGCTTCTTCATCGTCTTTTACCAATGCATCTTTTCTCTGCAAATAGGCATTCATAACTCAATTTATTTTAGACTTTTTTCTCCTGTTGCAATATATGTTGAGCCAAAATAATATTCTTTGAACGTAATTAGTTTAAGATATTTTTCCAGGGATTCCCATGCATGGCGCTCTTTCATAATATATGTTCCGCCGAAAGGTTTGATAAATAGTAAAACCATAAATTTTGCAAACCAATCCGACCATCCATCAGGCTTTTTAAAATCGAGAATGACAAATTTTCCGCCTTTGTCAAGAGAATAGGCACCTTTGCTTATTATTGAATCATATTCAGGAATCAACGTTACAGCATAAGAAGAAATAATCCCGTTAATATCTTTTGGGAATTGATATTGTGCCGCATCGCTTTGAATCAAAGTAACATTTTTCCACTTTTTTTCTTCGACTTGCTTTTCGGCAATTTTCAGCATATCAGCAGACAAATCCACACCAATTATTTTACCTTTAGAACCAACAGCATTTTGAAGATGTGGAAAATTTAGGCCGGTACCACAACATAAATCAACAGCAGTATCTCCCTTTCTTAGATTAAGGGCCTCAACGGCTTTCATCCTGTAAAAATTCACCCTCCATCCGATGAGATTAAAGAGTTTAACGCTGTAATTATATGCAGGAGCCCTTTTATGATATATTTCTTTTATCTTTTCTTTATTCATTTCTTCAGTTAAAATTGGTAAATACCGGTTCCCACTCCTTTTCATACATGTACTTTTGCCTATGAATTGAAATTCATTTCATCGATTTTGCTCACACAGGCAAGGCTCAAACAAGTTCGGTTTTGCTCTCACATAATCGCAAACATTCACCAGAACTTTAGACTGACAGGATACCTTTCTCGTCGGTTCTAACTTTATAAACTTCCTCTACCGGCGATACCATAATCATCCCGTCTCCCCGGTAGCCTGTCCTTCCGTTTTTCCGAATCAGGTCAATGACCGGATGTACATGTTCATCCGCAGCTAAAATTTCAAGTTTGATGACCCGATATGCATCCGCGAAAGGGTATTTGGCACTGATGTGTTCTTTTTCATGGTCTGAATACTGGCCGGTGCCTTCACATTCAACAAGGGTCATACAGCAATAGCCGGCCTGATTAAGGGCTTTGTAAACATCTTCTACCATCCGGTATCTGATATACGCTTTGATTAGTCTCATAATATGAAGATTTTAAAATTCAACAATAATTTAAAGATACTGAATCCCTGATGTTTATCTATTACACAATTCAAGGTAAAACTTACATGATTTTCTGGTTTTCAGTATTTTTTATCAACTTCTTAAATTGACGCAGGGAATGCCCGGTTACCGTTTTAAATTCGCAGCAGTCCTAACTAATAATATTTTTATCCGTTAAAGTGTGAGATTGCCCTGGAGTTTGCCCTGTCAGAATTGGGAAATTCTCAATTAATAATTTAATTTTAGCTGTTTTAATCGATAAAAGAAGATAAAGGAGAATATGATTTCAGAATACGGAATTATTTTGTTGTATGTTATCCTTGGTTTTATATTTGTGGGAATTGCGCTGGCACTCTCGGCAATTATCCGGCCAAGTCATCCAAACCCAGTTAAAAATTCAACTTATGAATGCGGGGAAATACCGATAGGCGAACCTTGGATTAAATTTAACGTGCGGTTTTATGTTATCGCATTGGTTTTTTTATTGTTTGAAGTCGAAATCGTTTTTTTGCTCCCATGGGCAATGGTATTTAAACAATTGGGATGGTTTGCATTTATAGAGATGATTGTATTTGTAGTGATTCTTTTTACAGGATTCGTCTATGTTTGGGCAAAAGGCGACCTGGATTGGGAAAAACCAAGGCCGCATATTCCGAAACTGGAAGACCTGGTAATTGGCAAAAAGCAAAAGCAGTAGAAAGATGGGGTTATTAAACAGATTGGACGATCCCTATGAAGGTGGGGGAATAGTATTAGGAAAAATTGAAGATATACTAAACTGGGGAAGGAGCAAATCGAATTGGTACCTTCATTTCGGCCTGGCCTGTTGTGCCATTGAATTTATGGCCATGAATGCTTCGCACTTTGATTTTATGCGGTTTGGCACTATTCCCAGGACAAGTCCGCGACAAGCCGATTTTATCATGATTACCGGTACCGTTACTTTCAAAATGGCCGAAAGGATTAAAATTCTTTATGAACAAATGGCTGAACCTAAATATGTCATATCCGTCGGGTCGTGTTCAAATTGCGGTGGGCCATATTGGGAACACGGCTATCACGTGCTTAAAGGCGTCGATAAAATAATACCTGTCGATGTTTATATCCCCGGCTGTCCACCCAGGCCAGAGGCATTTCAAGAGGGAATGATCAAATTGCAAAAGAAAATCAACGAACAGGCTATTTTCAATAAAAGAAAAAGGTTGAAGAAAGAACAAAGCGACGATAATAAATAATTTGCAGTAAAGATGTTGACAAACGAAATATTCGAAAAACTGAAATCGGAATTTGGCGAAAATATTCTCGAATGCAACGATCAGCAACCGGTCGATCATTTTATAGTAGTCAAGTCGGAAAAATTATTTGAGATATGCCACACATTGCGCGACGATGACGATTTTCTCTTTGATTACCTGATGAGCCTTAGCGGCATGGATTTGAACGAGAATTTAGGCGTCGTCTATCATCTGTATTCCATGAAACTAAAACATAAACTTGTATTAAAAGTTATGGTTCCCAAGACCGATCCAAAAACGCCTTCCGTTGAAAGGATATGGAGAACTGCCGACTGGCATGAAAGGGAAGCGTATGATCTTATGGGAATAGAGTTTACAGGGCACCATAATCTCATCAGGATATTGTGCCCTTACGATTGGGAGGGGCATCCGTTGCGAAAAGATTATCAAACGCCAGAATCGTATCATGGAATGAAAACATCTTCTTAAAATCGGGTTATGGGTGAATTAAAAAGGTTGGATCTTGAATATAATCAGTTGACATCGGATAAAATGAGGCTCAACGTTGGGCCTCAGCACCCATCAACACACGGAGTGCTCAGGCTTGAAGTCGTGGTTGACGGTGAAATCGTTACCGAAGTTATTCCTCACCTTGGTTATTTACACCGAAGTTTTGAAAAGTATTGTGAACAAATGACATATGTGCAAGTCATTCCTTACATTGACAGGATGGATTACATTTCTGCCATGAATAATGAATGGGTATATGTGATGGGAATGGAAAAACTGATGGGGCTCAAGGTTTCTGACAAAGTTGAATATATCCGTGTAATCCTGGCCGAACTGAACAGGATTGCCAACCACCAAATTGCAGTGGCCACCTTTGGGCTCGATGCAGGAGCCTTCACCCCGTTTCTCTATTATTTCAGGGACAGGGAACACATCATCTGGGTGTTCGAGAAACTTTCGGGGGCAAGGTTACTTTATAACTATTTCAGGGTTGGCGGGTTGGCAGCCGATATATATGACGGCTTCAAGGAAGACTGCCTGAACATTGTGAAAAGAGTGAGGAAAACAAATGAAGAGCTAATGGATCTGTTGATACTTAACGGCATTTTTATCAAAAGAACGGCCAACGTAGGCATTTTGCCGCCGGATGTTGCCATCAGTTATGCCTGTAGCGGGCCGGTCTTAAGAGGTTCAGGCATCAAATACGACCTGCGGAAAGACGAACCCTATTCTATTTATGACAGGTTCGATTTTGATATACCGGTTGGCGACGGGGAAGTCGGTGTCCCGGGTGACTGCTGGAACAGGAATATTGTGAGGGTAAGGGAAATGGAACAGTCGTGCAGGATCATTGAGCAGGCCCTTGAACAAATGGACATGGAAGGCGATGTTAAGGAACTGGTCCCGAGAAGGGTAAAGCCGCCAGCAGGGGAAGTGTACATGCGGGCAGAAAACCCAAAAGGCGACCTTGGATTATACATTGTAAGCGATGGCACCGACAAACCTGAACGGATAAAAGCCAGGGGAACGAGTTTCGTCAATCTTTCAGTCATACCTGAGATTTCGAAAGGATATATGTTTGCCGACCTTATTTTGATATTGGGAAGCATTGACATTGTGCTCGGTGAGGTTGACAGATGATTTATTTAACAACAGGCTGTAAAAGATGGAGAGCATTAATTTTTTATATGAATTGTTAGGCAAAAACGCGTTGACAATAACCCTTGTGGTGATATTGCCTTTGGGTTTTGTTTTGATATATGCCCTGGTGGCGATACTCGCCGAACTGAAAACGTCGGCGTGGATACAGGAACGGTTAGGGCCGATGAGAACCGGTCCATGGGGTATTCTGCAACCGGTTGCTGAGGTGATAAAACTTATTCAGAAAGAGGATATTACTCCAGCCAAAGCTGATAAGCTGCTTTATAATGCCGCTCCGTTTATCGTATTCACAGGTGCTTATTCGGCATTTGCGGTAATCCCGTTCAGCGAATATTTTGCGCCGTCGCGTATCGATCTGGGGCTGTTTTATATATTTGCCGTGGGTTCCATCAGCGCGCTGGGTATCGTTATGGGAGGTTGGGCATCCAACAACAAATATTCTATGATGGGCGCCATGCGTTCCGTTGCACAGCTTATCAGTTATGAAGTGCCGGCAGCCATCGCCATCCTGTCAATTGTCGTTTTGACGTCAACCATGAATTTGCAGGAAATCAACAAGTTGCAAACGGGGTGGTTTTGGAATTGGTTTTTGTTTGGCGGGCCGGGCACATTGGCAAAATGGTGGATTGTTCCGTTTACCATTATTCTTTGTATGATATATTTTATAGCCGCTTTGGCAGAAACCAACAGGTTACCGTTTGATATTCCCGAAGGCGAATCGGAGTTGGTCGCCGGATTTCATACCGAATACAGCGGGATCAAGTTTGCTATGTTTTTCTTTGCCGAATACGCCTATATGTTTGTTGTAGCAGCAATACTCACAACTGTTTTTCTTGGTGGGTGGAATTCACCATTCGGCAACTTGATGCAAGGGCCCGGCTGGGGTGTGTTCTGGTTTATCTTTAAAGGCTTTTCCGTGGTGATGGTCCAGATATGGATCAGGTGGACACTGCCAAGGTTCAGAGTCGATCAATTGATGTACCTCGGGTGGAAGATCCTTCTGCCTATATCATTTGTGTGTTTTTTAATAATCAGTTTATATGTAATGTTGAAATAGGATTGACAGAAGATGGTTCAATATTTTAAAACAATATGGTCAGGAATAGCTACTACATTTACAGGGATGAAAATCACCCTGAAACATTTGTTTACAAAAAAGGTCACTATCCAATATCCCGATGAGAATTTTCCTTTACCCGAAACTGCAAGAAACAGACTGTTCATGGAAATGACAAAATGTATCGGTTGCAAGAATTGCGCGAAAATATGTCCGGTTAATTGCATCGATATAGAAACAATTAAAGTTTCGCCGGAAGATCCGCATAAGGAATTACATCGAAATGGAAAAGAGAGAAAGCTGTGGGTGCCAACATTTGAGATAGATTTTGCCAAATGTTGCTATTGCGGGCTGTGTACAGAGGTTTGTCCGACAGATGCCATTATACATACTAAAGAATTCGAATATTCGGAATATAACAGGGAAAATTTAGTTTATAAATTCCATACACTCACACCCGAACAAACCGAAGAAAAAAGAAGGTTGCTCGAAGAGCTTGACGCTAAAAAAGAAAAAGAGAAAAAACAGGATGAAAATAAACCGGGAAACAAAGAGACACCGGGGGAAAAGAGGGAATAAAAAACGATTTACGGAATTGACGAAAATTAATAAACATATATGGATTTAATAACAATAACATTCTATTTTTTGGCTACCCTAACCATCGTTTTCAGTGGCATTGTCGTCTTCTCGAAAAATATTATGCATTCCGCTTTTGCACTGCTTTTTACCCTATTTGGAGTAGCAGGCCTGTATGTTCTGCTTAGCGCTGATTTTTTGGCCATTACCCAACTCATGCTTTATATCGGCGGTATTTTGGTGCTGATAATTTTTGGGGTTGTGCTTACATCGAGAATTACCGGGATTGATGTCAGAGCGGGCTCGCTGGGGAAAATACAGTTATTTGCGGCAGTCATAATTACCGTTGTAATTGCTGCATCACTAATATGGATGTTTAAGTCGACAAAATGGTATATGGCCGAAATGAAAGAGGTTAATTCCACGGTTCGTCAAATAGGAAACGAATTGTTGACCAATTATCTCCTTGCTTTTGAAGCCGCTTCTATGTTGCTTCTGTTAGCAATTGTGGGAGCCGCGCTCATTGCCAGAAAAAAACATTAAAACCTGAAAGATTATGCATATAGGCCTGGTTCATTATTTAGTTGTAAGCGCATTGTTGTTTTCCATGGGATTATTCGCAATAATCTCAAGGAAACATGCGATTTTGGTTCTCATGGGGATAGAACTTGTGCTCAATGCCGCGAATATTAATTTTATTGCATTTGCAAAATATGGCGGTATGAATATTGAGGGTCACGTGGCTGCTATTTTTGTGATTATACTGGCTGCGACAGAAGCAGCAATCGCATTGGCCATAATTTTAAATATATATCAACACTTCAGGCATGTGAATGTTGATGAGGTGGACGATCTGAAAGAATAATTCTTATTGTTTGAAATAATATGACAAAAGATACATTGCTGCTCAGTTTTATCGTACTGCTCATCCCGATGGCAAGTTTCCTGATCAACATTTTTTTTGGAAACAAATTGGGAAGAAAAAGCGGAATAGTCGGAACTTTTATACTTGGAATCGATTTGGCATTGGCCATTGTTGCAGCATATAATAAGTTGTTTGTTTTTTCGGAAGAACCGGTCATCCAGACCAGGATTGAATGGTTTAATCTGGGAACAGTAAATTTTGATATCGGGATTGGTATCGATAACATTGCCACTATTATGCTCGTCGTGGTAACGCTCATCAGTTTTCTGGTGCACCTGTTTTCCACGGTGTATATGAAAGGTGACAGGCGTTATCCTACTTACTTCGCCTACCTGGGACTTTTCACATTTTCAATGCTTGGAATCGTTATTACCAACAATTTCCTTTTAATGTATATTTTTTGGGAATTGGTTGGGATAAGTTCTTACCTGTTAATAGGTTTTTGGTATGAAAAGGGCTCCGCGGCCAACGCCGGGAAAAAAGCTTTTATCACAAACCGCATCGGGGATCTTGGTTTTTTCATCGGCATTATGATTTTGTTTTTCACCTATAATTCTTTCATGTTCGATGATATTTTTTCTGGAATCGCATCGGGCAAAATGCCATTCAATAATCCAACGATGTTGACGGTTACGGGAATTTGCATTTTCATGGGCGCCATCGGGAAATCTGCACAGTTTCCATTACATGTTTGGCTTCCCGATGCCATGGAAGGCCCCACACCCGTTTCTGCATTGATTCATGCAGCAACCATGGTGGCTGCGGGGGTTTATCTCGTTACTAAGGTGTTTGTGATGTTCACGGCCGATGCGCTGACATTTATTGCACTCACGGGAGCTATCACGGCATTCATGTCAGCATCTATCGCCCTTGTCCAGAGAGACTTTAAAAAGATCCTTGCATTTTCTACCATCAGCCAGTTGGGATATATGATCATGTCTCTTGGGGTAGGAGGTTACACAAATGGTTTTTTTCATTTGGTTACGCATGCGTGGTTTAAAGCTGCGTTATTCCTTACAGCGGGTTCGGTTATCTATGCCATGCATGAGTCAATTCATCATAAGAACGATCATCATACGGATGCCCAGGACATATACAATATGGGAGGATTGCGAAAAACCATGCCGTGGACTTACCTGACTTTTATGATCGCTACATTTGCCTTGTCAGGCATACCTTTTACCTCTGGTTTTTTAAGTAAAGATGGTATTCTGGCAGGCACCCTTGCCTATGCGAACCTGACCGGTGGGTGGCATTGGGTGATTCCCGTATTAGGCTATTTGGCAGCAGGAATGACAGCTTTTTATATGTTCAGGTTAACAATCCTGGCTTTTCATGGAGAACATAAGACCGAGATTGCCAGGAATACAAAAGAAAACAAATTACCCATATTATTTCCTCTGGTGTTACTGGCGTGTTTGTCGTTCTGGTTTGTTTATTCCTCCAATCCATTCGAAGCTTCGGAAGGTTGGTTTCAGGAAAAGGTAGTTCAGCCTGTATCTGTTGTCCCCGAAACCAGTCAATGGAAATTTTTATTGCCGGAAATGGCGGAAGGACAAGCTCATAATCAGGGCGATAATCCCGAAAATAGCGATGTGGTGCAGGCAAGCCCGGAAAATACCTACTTAAACCGTTTCCACGAAGAATCGCATCATTTCCACTACCTTGCAATGGGAATCTCCTTATTCATGGCAGCTCTTGGGATAATGCTCGCATTCATGATGTATAAATTCAAAATTATTAACGCAGGCAAACTGGAAGTAAGGTTTAAATTTTTGCATTCATTTCTCTATAATAGATGGTATTTTGATGAACTTTATCAAGCAACAGCGATTGTAGGAACACTTGCATTGTCAAAATCATTGTCATGGTTTGACACTTATATTGTAGATGGTTTGGTTAACCTTAGTTCCTATATAATAAGATTTGTAAGCCGTTTAACAGGCCTTTTCGACAATTATGTTATTGATGGGGCTGTTAATATGGCTTCAACGTTTACCGGTTATTGTGGGAGTAAAATTAGAAAGCTGCAAACGGGTAAAGTGCAGGCATATATTGTGTTCATGCTTTTGGGAATATTAACAATGATATACTTTTTTGTATAAATTTTAAAAACAGGTTATATGCAAGGGGCAATAAACTTTCCGATTTTAACATTGATCACTTTCCTTCCGGCTTTGGGAATTCTTATAATATTGTTAATCCCTTCAGGAAAGGACAAAGAAGCAATTGATCTTTCGAAAAAAACAATAAAATGGGTGAGTTTGGGGATTACATTTATTCAGCTAATCCTCGCAGCGATAATTTATGTTTTCTACAATTCTGCTAAAACAGGGATAAACGATATAAATACCTTCCAGTTTGTTGAGAAAGTAAACTGGATACATGCAAATTTGCCGCTTATAGGGAACATTGACATTGATTATTTCCTGGGGATTGACGGAATAAGTGTTCCAATGCTCCTCCTTACAACAATAATTTGTTTTGTAGCAATATTGCCGTCATTTAAAATCACGAAAGCAGTGAAGGGTTATTTTGCCATGTATCTGCTGCTTGATTTGGGAATGGTCGGAGTTTTTTGTGCCCTGGATTTCTTTTTATTTTACGTCTTCTGGGAGTTGATGTTGCTGCCTATGTATTTTCTGATCGGTATTTGGGGTGGACCGCGCAAAGAGTATGCAGCCATCAAGTTTTTTATATACACATTGGTCGGCAGTGTATTAATGCTTTTGGTAATGATTGGACTTTTTCAGAGCGTAGGTACATTTAACATCCTCGATATGATGGATCCTGCCAATTTTAAAGCGGGAGCTATTTTAAGCGGGTCGGCAACCACGTTAAGGTACGCCGCGTTTTTGGCTTTGTTTATCGGCTTTGCCATTAAAGTTCCATTGTTCCCGTTCCATACATGGTTGCCGGATGCCCACGTTGAAGCGCCTACACCCATATCGGTGATTTTGGCCGGTGTGTTATTGAAAATGGGCGCCTATGGTATGATCAGAATTGCTTTTCCGATATTCCCGGAGGCATTTGGATACTTCCAAAGCCTGATTGCCTGGATTGGCATGATCAGTATTCTTTACGGAGCTTTATGTGCATTAGGGCAACACCGGGTTGGAAAAAGAGACTTGAAAAAATTGATTGCCTATTCGTCGATCAGCCACATGGGGCTTGTGATGCTGGGATTGTCTTCCATGAGGCCGGAAGGTATGGTTGGGGCCATCTTCCAGATGTTCAACCACGGTACAATAACTGCCATGTTGTTTATGATTGTCGGCGTCATTTATGACAGGGCACATACCCGCGGATTAGACGATTTTGGTGGTTTGGCGAAAAAAATGCCTGTTTACACTGGGATCATGGCGATTGCTTTTTTCGCGGCCATTGGATTGCCTGGATTAAGTGGATTTATTTCGGAAGTGCTGGTTTTCCTGGGGGCATTCAAAACATTCCCGGTATTGACGGCCGTTTCTGTTTTGAGTATTATTTTAGGTGCCGGGTATATGCTTTGGGCCCTGCAAAAAATATTTTTCGGTGAGTTACCCAATAAATGGAAAGGCCCATGGGACCCGACAGGGATAGAATATAAAACAGATGATATCAACGGGTTGGAATTAACCGCACTCATACCGCTTGCTGTTATAATCATTTTTCTCGGAATTTATCCAAATCCTATGATTGATTTAATTTCAGGATCAGTGAATCATTTTATTGATTTGATGAAACCGTTTGTATTTATCGGCGGGTTATAGTAAATAATGTTGCAGGCTTCTAATATTTTTAACAAATTATGACAGATTTATCTACTTATACTACAGACCTGATAAAAAGTTTTGAATTTTTCAAACCGGAAACAACATTGACGGCCACCATTATTCTGACAATTATTTTTGATCTCATTTTTAAAAAATCAAAACACATATCGGGTTACGTTGCAATTATTGGAATCGTGATTGCGGGGATATTTCTTCACCAACAAACCGGAGTTGAATACAAAGCATTCGCTAACCTTCTGGTAATTGATGATTTCGGAGTTTTCATGAAGTATATTATTTTGCTGTCAAGTTTGATTATCATCATATTTACTTTCTACTCCAAAGAACTTCACCCAGGCAAACCAAGGCTTGGGGAGTATTTCACTCTGATGATGGGTATGACCCTAGGGATGTTTCTTCTGGTGGGGTCGGCCAATCTCATCATGATATATCTCTCTATCGAAATCATGAGCATTAGTTCATACGTGCTGGCCGGCTACACGAAGGAAATAAAACGTGCATCAGAAGCATCATTGAAATATGTTATTTTCGGTGCTGCATCAACGGGTATTATGCTTTATGGAATTTCAATTCTTTTTGGGTTAACCGGAAGTTTGAACCTGTTCAATATAAATCAATATATTGCTTCCGGGAATGTCGATGATATGCCCTTGTTTGTTTCCAGTTTGATGATTGTCGCCGGATTTGGATATAAAATATCGGCTGTTCCATTTCATTTTTGGACACCCGATGTTTACGAGGGCGCACCTGTCACCATCACTGCTTATTTATCGGTTGCCTCAAAGGCTGCGGGTTTTGCGGTATTGCTAAGGTTTTTTAAGACCGGTCTGGTAGATCCTTCTTCAGGGACATTGGAAACCTGGAATTTAATTGGGAATATCGATTGGCGTTATGTATTGATCGTTATATCGATTCTGACCATGACGCTGGGCAACCTGGTTGCGGTTTGGCAAAACAATATGAAAAGGCTGTTGGCCTATTCAAGTATAGCTCATGCAGGCTATATGTTAATGGCCGTTGCGGTGTTGAACGACAACGGAGCGACAGCAGTACTGATTTACTTCTTTTTTTATATGCTGATGAATCTGGGCGCATTCTTTATTGTTCAATTGATAGCCAATAAACTGGATACCGAGGATATTGATGATTATGCCGGGCTGGGCTTTCGATCGCCTGTTCTCGGGGTTTGTCTAACGATTTTCCTGATTTCACTGACAGGTTTACCGCCTACTGCAGGTTTTATCGGAAAACTATATGTATTTACTTCGGTGATTAATGCAGGATTTGTATGGCTGGCTGTAATTGGAGTTGTCAATAGTGTAATTTCACTTTACTACTATATTAAAGTGGTGAGAAATATGTACCTGAGACAAAATGAACATTTCCAAAGTAAGCTTACTTATTCCCCCACGGAGATATTGATTGTGCTTATGTTGGCAATCCCAACCCTGTTTTTCGGTGTTTATTTTACGCCAATTGTAGAATGGGCTAATCTTTCCGTAAATATTTTGGTGAACAAGTAGTAAAAATCATTGGATGGTAATGTACACTGATTTGCGGAAAGGGCATCGCCCCTTGATGGATCAATACAATGTCTCACAAATAGAAAGCGATGGCGGCATGAATTTCAAGGCTCTACACACCATTATACATCAAGTGAAGTCATGGTTACGGACAACTTACTAACTTACTCATGGGTGAGTGAATTCCACATCAATAGATATCTGAATGAATTTTACTATCGCATAAATCATTCGCAGATGACAGAAAATATCTTCTTCAATAATATCCCGCAAATGGTAGCTGCCGGCAAAATTTATCAGACCTGTTTAATTGGGAGATAACTACTGACCTCTGTTAGTTTTAATTGATGTATGAATATTATCTAGTCGTCCCTGAAAAAGTTTTCAATAGGGGGATAAAAAAAAAAAAAAAAAAAAGAAAAAAAAATTTTTT
>NZ_LGIA01000153.1 GCF_001270965.1 Sunxiuqinia dokdonensis
GTCTTGTTTTATCCCGAGCGTAAACGTTTCCGATATTTCTAATAAGATGGGTGCGCAAAATCTCTTTTTCTCACTTTCTGACTTTTGTAAAGCTTTTTCAATTTTTGCTTTACTGTAATCAAGCTTTTCAATATATTCGGCACCAAATGTGTCAAATGCATCAACAATAAATAAATCGTCCTCGAAACTTTGAGCAATCATTTTCCGATATTCGGCTATATTACTTCCGTCTTTTAAAAGGGATAAGATTCGAGTCCTCCGTTTCTTTGCACCCTCAGATTTTCTGATTTTCATTCTATCAGCCTCCAAGAAAAATCGCAAATCTGGTGGATTAAATTTTACATTAAAAAAGTTCGTTTCCTCATAAGCTATTTTTAGTGACTCAATGGCTTTGTAGTAACTCCGAACCCTTTCTTCATTGTACATGTTATGCACTGCAAACTCATTAATACTACCATCTTTGTTCAAAAATTCGGAAAAAGTCAACTTTTTTAAGTCTGTCATAACAGCCTTTTCAGCATGGATGCTTTTAGCTTGTTTCAATTCTGTCATTAAAAACTCATGGTTCCGTCGGTACTGAGCAATTTGTTTATCAAGTTCTTCGTCTGATTTTACGTTTAAGTCGCCTTTGAAATTGGTGATGTGAGTTAGCGTGTTATAGTTTCTTCCATCATCAAAAACCTTTCTGAATCGCCCTTGTATTTGTATTGCTTCTGTATATGGATCAATTATTGTATGTTCCGCTTGATTTAAATCAGTTAGTATAATAATGTCAGGCTTGACTTTTATTTCAATGTCAACAGCTGAGAAATATCTGGAAGTGAAAAAATTATAAGTTTCTAACGGTTCCGCAAAATCCGATTCAATGTTTTTATAACCAAGTTTTTCGAGCTTTATTTTACTTTTGGGAGAACAGAAGGTTTTGAAATTATATTGCATCTTCAATGAGTTGATAATCCCACTAATCCCAGCAGTTGAATTATAAAATATGCAGATACATCGACTATGTTTTAATGACTCCAACTTTTCTAAAAGCACATTAACAAAATCATTTGTAGTAACTAAGGTAATATCTTTTTTATATTCAAATTTTGGACGAATCTTGAGTCGATAAAAGTTCTGTTTGTAAACTTTAGGGTGGTGAATTGCTAATGGAGTGGCAGAAACAAAGGCTTTGCTTTCAAAATCAAAAAAATCTGTCACAGGATTCGTTATATTTTTCCGGTACTCTACATCCTGATTTAAGCGCTCACATTCATCAAACAAACAGAAAAAGTCTAAAAATATATTTATTTTCAGCTGCTTAGCTCCTTCTTTTATTTTTGAAAAACCTTCGGGAGTTGTAAGTATTTTTTTGTACTGGGCTGAGCTATTCTTTAAGTATCTTTTTACCTTAGCAACTGTAACTCCATCAAATACCCCGAATAAGTTTAAATCCTTGTGTTTATTCACCTTCCCCTTAATCACTGGAACATTCGGCTCGATTATTATTGAATGCCTTTTTGCATGAATCTCTGCATGAGTTGCGCCCACTCCAGGGAGTGTTTTGTCAAGCACAATGTTTGACGGAATATTTTCATAACCTGCACGTTTAAGAGCATGAACCAATCTTTCACCTTCGTAAAGCTCCAAAAACTTTGTTTCTAATGTATTCACTTTTCTATCTGCATTTTAAAGGAAACGGATTTTTTTCAGCTTGTTTTTTGTCAATATTAGCCTTTGATTCAAAAATAATCCGTTGCCAATGTTTCCAATTAAAACGCACCTTTACTTTAAGAAAGCTAATTTGCGTTATGGCACTTTCAAAAGTAAAAATTAAATCCTATCTCAACTGATTTTTCGAGATAGGATTTAGTAAAATGATCCAAAATTTAAAGCAGATGATCCATTGCCCCTTTTATCTGTTCATTCTCGAAGCTATCTAAATAAATCTGTGTTGTACTTAAATCGGAATGCCCTAATGTTTCACTGATTAAAGCGATATCAACGCCTGAGTTTTTTAAAACTGTGGCAAATGAGTGACGAGCTACGTACGTTGACAAATTGAAATCAATCTTTGCTAACTCTGCTACCCGTTTCAAATCTTTATTTACCCTCACCAGAATTTTATGAATCCGATTTTGTTTTTGAATTGCCGTTTTATGCCTTTTAGTATCCAGAATTGGGAATAAATAATTCTCAATATTTTCACAGCGCTGGTAAGGTTTTAGTAAGTCAATTGCAGTCTGTGAAATTATAAGGCCAATTTTCTTTCCCGTTTTTTGCCTTATATATTTCAATCTCCTATCCACTATATTTTCAAACCTTAAATTGGCTATGTCGGTGAAATTAATTCCTCCCGATAGATAGCTAAAAATAAAAACATCTCTCGAAAATCGGACGGATTCAGTTTCAGCCGATAAATCTAAATTCATTAATTTAAGAATGTCATCTTTTGTGATAGACCGTTTCTTTGTTTTGATATCAAATTTACTGATTTTGAATTCATTAAAAGGATAGTTGGTTTTATTTGCAGCCTTTGATTCAATGGCTTTATTATAGGCGCTTCTTAGTGTTCGGAATAAAAGGCTCATGGTTGTCTCTTTATTTCCTTTAGATCGAAGCCATTTCTCGTAACGCTGCAACCATTGAATGTCAATGTCAGCAAAAAGGATATTCAACCGACCTTTTGAAAATTCCTTAATTGAATTATGTGACCCTTTATAAATCAATCTATTGCCTGCTTTGTTGGTTTGTTTGTAGTGAAGAATCAATTCCCTGTAAAACTCACCAACTGTTTTTTCTTTTACTTCTGATTTGTTGACATTCAAAAGGTTTGTAAGTGTAAAATCTTTCTGCGAGGCATTTAATTCTAAGATATGCGTTTGAAGCTCTGTAATTTTGTCAAGCATGATCTTTTGAATGTAGCCTCCGTTAGGACAATTCGGTTTAGGTTTGTTTTTGGAGAAGTCCCAATGTTTTGCATTGACAGAAACGCCCAAACTTTGATATTTGCGCTTTCCGTTCTTAGAGATTTGAACCATTAACGGGTTTTCACCGTTAGCAAGTGTTTTCGATTTGTAGCAAACTACTGAAATAGAAGCATTCATGAGTGTAAACTGGTTTACATTCCGGTTTACATTGCGTAGTAAATCTTCGTATAATTAGGGTGAAAAAAGAAAATCAATCAATGATGTATTACAATGCAACTGACTGTTTATCAGAGCGGGAAATGGGGATCGAACCCACGACCCTCAGCTTGGGAAGCTGATGCTCTACCACTGAGCTACTCCCGCCTATTTATCTTTTGATGCCCCAAATGTAGTTTATTTTCATATTGAATAATCAAGGAGCAGACTTTTTTTCAAGCCAATGGTTTTTATTTTCAAGCGGGACATATTTAATCTGAATTGGATGCACTATCAATAAACTCCAGGTTGCGTTTCAAGCCTTCAAACTTGGTTCGCTTGACGGCGGACTTGCGAAACAATTCATTAAACAGGGGTTTGTCCATTTCCATCCATTCGTTTCGGGTGAGTGCCATCAATTTAGGGTGCGGCTCAAAGTCGGGTTCCCGGTGTGGTTCCGATTTCAGGTTCCAGGGGCACACATCCTGGCAAATGTCGCAGCCAAACACCCGGTCCTCAAATTTACCTTGCAGGCTCTGGTCCAGCTCACCTTTAAGTTCAATGGTTTGATACGAAATGCAGCGTTGGGCATCCACCACCTGGGGTGCAACAATGGCTTGGGTGGGGCAGGCGTCAATGCAGCGGGTGCAGGTTCCGCAATGGTCGCGCACCGTTTTGTTGTCGGCGGGCAGCTCCAAGTCAACAATCAACTCACCAATAAAAAAGAAGCTGCCATGCTCCACCGAAATCAGGTTGGTGTGTTTGCCCACCCAGCCTAGTCCGGCTTTCGCTGCCCAAGCTTTGTCGAGCACCGGTGCGGAATCGACAAACGGACGCCCGTTGCATGGTTCAATTTCATTCTGAATGAATTTTAGGAGTTCATTCAACTTGTCTTTCAATACAAAATGATAGTCCTTTCCATAGGCATATTTCGACAGAACCGGTGCGTCATCAGCCAGTTGTTTTTCTGTGGGATAGTAATTGAGCAGCACCGAAATGACCGATTTGGCTCCTTCAAAAATCAAGCGCGGATCGAGCCGCATTTCCACATTTCGAGCCATATAAGCCATTTCGCCATGCAGTTCTTGATTGAGCCAGCGCTCGAGGCGGGATTTTTCCTCGGATAGAAAATCGGCTTTGGAAATTCCACAATCCAGAAAACCCAACTCGAAAGCCTTTTCCTTAATTTTTGCCGCCTGTTCTTGCTGTTCCATGTTCTGCCCAATTTTTCCGAATATAAAAATACCCGGTTTTTGCCGGGTATTCAATTTATCTCGTTGTAACTTTTAAAAGAATCCCAGTTCCAGCCGGGCTTCTTCGCTCATCATCGACTTGTCCCAGGGCGGTTCAAAAGTCAATTCTACATGGGCATCTTCCACGCCTTCGGCTGTTAAAGCGGCCTGTTTGGTGTCTTCCACCAACATGTCGGCCACCGGGCATCCGGGAGCAGTCAGGGTCATTATTACATGCGCTTTGTTGTTTTCATCCACATCGATGTTATAAATCAGGCCCAAATCGTATATGTTTACCGGGATTTCCGGGTCGTACACTTCTTTTAAGTTCTCTATTATTAAATCAATTCTTGCGTCCATGGCTTGTCCTCCTTAACTTGAAATTCTGTTATAAGCAACAGCATATAATTTGATTTGTTTGATCATGGCAACCAATCCATTGGATCGGGTTGGCGACAGGTGTTGTTTTAAACCAATATCATCTACAAAGTGTAAGTCGCTTTCCATAATTTCCTCGGGTGTGCGGCCCGAAACAACCCGCAGCAGCAGTGCAACGAGTCCCTTGACAATCACTGCGTCGCTTTCCCCTTCAAAATAAATTTTCCCATCTTTAAATTCCGGAACCAGCCACACCCGCGACTGGCAGCCTTTAATCAGATGCTGATCGTTTTTCTGTTTTGGATCCAAATCCTTCAAATCATTTCCCAATTCTATCAGGTAGCTGTATTTGTCCATCCAGTCTTCGTAAATGGAGAACTCAGCAACTATTTCCTGCTGTATGTTTTCTATCGTCATCATATCCTAAATAAGGATGCAAATGTCGTCATTTTTTACTAATCATACAATCCTGGGGTGGATCGAATGAAAGACTTAAGGAAAAGAAAAGCCCGGTATCCTTTTTTTGAATCATTCTAAATATGGTTCTGCATTCCGCTAATCACTAACAAATAATTATCTTCCGCATTCAAAAAAATCAAAACTCCTAATTTTTAAAATAGACCAGAATGAATTCAATTGTTGGAACACAAACAGAGAAAAATCTATTGAAAGCTTTTGCTGGCGAATCACAAGCCAAAAACCGCTATCAGTTTTTTGCCAAGCAAGCCAAAAAGGAAGGATTGCATCAGATTGCCGCTATTTTTGAAGAGACAGCTGAAAATGAGGAAGCACATGCCAAACGTTTTTTCCGTTTTTTGGAAGGCGGCATGGTTGAAATTACGGCCAGCTACCCAGCCGGAGTGATTGGAACGACCATGGAAAACCTGAAAGCATCGGCCGATGGCGAAAACGAAGAGTGGACAGAACTGTATCCTGAATTTGCACGCGTAGCCGAAGAAGAGGGTTTCAAGCAGATTGCGGTAGTTTTTAAAGCCATCGCCAAAATTGAAAAACACCACGAAGAACGCTACCGCAAGCTGTGCCAAAACCTGGAAGAAGGTAAAGTGTTTGAGCGCGAAGACAAAGTGGTGTGGAAGTGCCGCGTTTGTGGATTATTGCACGAGTCGAAGCGCCCGCCCAAAAAATGTCCGTCGTGCGAGCACGAGCAGGAATATTTCGAAATTGAAGCAACCAATTACTAAGGGGAGCGAAACAGCTTTAAGAATTAAAAGCGCCGGATTCCGTTAAGCGCCAAGATTTGATGGGGATTCAGGTGAGCTATTCAATCCGGGTTTTGGATTCTTGAAGCTGTTTTTTACTTTTTCCTTGCTACTTTTGCTTGGATATGCAACGAGTTCGTTTGATATTGAACCGGCGTTTTCCTTTTCTTGGAAAAAATTTACTCGACGAAATTGAGCAACACGGCTTGATTCAGGAAGTTCGGGTGGGTGATGAAATCCTGCGGGAAGGCCAGACTATTAAGTCGTTTCCGCTGATTTTGGAAGGAAGCCTTCGGGTTGTCCGAACCGAGAAGGATGGGCGCGAACTGTTGCTGTATCTCCTGAATCCCGGCGATGTGTGCAGCATGGCGCTGACCTGCTGTATGGGGCAGCAGCAAAGCAATGTGAACGCGATTGCCGAGAAAGACAGCCTGATTGTCCGCATTCCGGTCGATTTGCTGGATGACTGGATGATGCGTTTCCCGGAGTGGAAATCGTTTATGATGTACGCATACCGCAAACGTTTTGACGAGTTGCTGGAAACCATCGATGCCATTGCTTTTCTGAATCTGGATGAAAGGCTTGAACGGTTTTTCCGGTCACGTTTTGAAGCTACCGGAGAAAAACTGTTTCACGGCAAACATCAGGATATTGCGTATCAGCTGAACACTTCGCGCGAAGTCGTGTCGCGCCTGCTGAAAAAGATGGAGCAAAGGGGCATGGTCAAACTCAGTCGGAACGAAGTTGACTTTTCGGCTTTGATCAATGCCAAAGCCTGATTTTTCAGCATCAATCAACACCAGGCTTGTGTGACCCAAGTCACTTGATAACTCCTGACTTTCCCTTTTCTTTGCTGGAAATCTTGAATTATGAAAGAATTTTTTCTGAAACATAAATGGCGACTTGTTGGAACTGTACTTGGAGCGTTTGCCGGATTTTTATATTGGCACTACATTGGCTGCAACTCCGGAACCTGCCCGATTCAATCCAATTGGCATACCAGTTCGCTGTATGGCGGACTGATGGGGTTCCTGGTCAGCGATTTGAAAAAGACAAAGGAAAAGCCTGAGGAAGATGGAAAAGTTTAAGCAGATTGTGCAAGGAGCAACACCCGTGTTGGTCGATTTCTCGGCGGAGTGGTGCGGCCCGTGTAAAATGATGGCCCCCATTCTCAAGCAGCTGAAAGAACAGATGGGGGATGGAATACGAATTTTGAAAATTGATGTTGACCGGAACCAGGAGCTTGCGAATCAATATCAAATCCGGAGCGTTCCAACCTTGATGCTTTTTCAACATGGCGAACGAAAATGGACCGGCAGCGGGGTTATGCAGGCCGATCAGCTGGCGTCGGTGATTCAGCAAACGACGAAGCTTGTTTAAGACGTATTCGGAAGAATCAATTTGCCTGTCCTTTTTTTATTGAAAGGGGAAAAATATCAACAATTAAACGTCGAAGATACTGCGAAGCCTCATTTGAGGGAAGCAGCAAAAAGGGGAAAGAAGAGGGAGCAGAGATCCGAAATGGGTTTCTGCTTTTTTATTGCTCATTGTTTTGTAATCGTTTGATCGTTCTTCTTTGAATATCCTGGGGTGTTGAAAAATTGGAAATTCCGTAAATGAAAAAATCCGGCTCGTGAGCCGGATTTTTCGTTATCAGATGATTTTTGTTTTGCGTCGTTAGAGTGACTTGGCGACTTCAATTTCGTGGAAGGCTTCGATCATATCGCCTTCTTTCACGTCATTATATCCGTCAATATTCAATCCACACTCGTAGCCTTTTTGTACTTCTTTCACATCGTCCTTGAAGCGTTTCAATGACCCCAGTGTTCCGGTGTAGATCACAATGCCGTCGCGGATGAGCCGTACTTTATTGTTCCGGTGAATTTTTCCGTCACGCACAATACAACCGGCGATGGTTCCGACCTTGGTGATTTTGAATGCTTCCATCACTTCGGCTGTTCCAAGAATTTCTTCCTTGATTTCCGGAGAAAGCATTCCTTCCATGGCCGACTTGATTTCGTTAATCGCATCGTAAATGATGGAGTACAGGCGAATATCCACTTCCTCTTTTTCAGCGAGCTTGCGGGCCTGCATGCTCGGACGAACCTGGAATCCAACCACAATCGCGTCGGAAGCTGTTGCCAGCATCACGTCGGATTCGGAAATGGCACCAACTGCTTTGTGAATCACATTTACCTGAATTTCATCGGTCGACAATTTGATCAATGCGTCGGACAATGCTTCGATTGAACCGTCCACGTCACCTTTCACAATCAGGTTTAATTCCTGGAAGTTTCCAATGGCAATCCGGCGTCCAATTTCATCCAGCGTAATGTGTTTCTGTGTCCGTAGACCTTGCTCGCGTGCCAGCTGCTCACGTTTGTTGGCAATTTGACGGGCTTCGCGTTCGTTCTCAAATACGTTAAATTTGTCACCGGCCTGAGGCGCGCCATCCAATCCAAGAATGATGACCGGCTCGGAAGGTCCGGCGGATTCGATGCGCTGGTTCCGCTCGTTAAACATGGCTTTGATATGGCCGTAGTATTTTCCGGCCAACATGATGTCGCCCTGGTGCAGGGTTCCGTTTTGAACCAGTACGGTGGCCACATAACCCCGTCCGCGGTCAAGCGACGATTCAACGATTGTTCCGGTTGCCCGGCGGTCTTTATTTCCTTTCAGCTCAAGCATCTCTGCTTCGAGCAATACTTTTTCGAGCAGTTCGTCGATATTCACACCATTTTTGGCCGAGATATCCTGGCTCTGGTATTTACCGCCCCATTCTTCCACCAGGAAGTTGAGGTTGGCCAGGCCTTCTTTTATTTTATCAGGATTAGCGTTGGGCTTGTCAATTTTGTTAATGGCAAACACAATCGGCACACCAGCAGCTTGCGCGTGGTTAATGGCCTCTTTGGTTTGCGGCATAATGTCGTCGTCGGCAGCTACAATAATAATGGCGATGTCGGTAACCTGCGCACCACGGGCACGCATGGCCGTAAATGCTTCGTGACCCGGCGTGTCGAGGAAGGTGATCATTCGACCATCGGCCAGGCTAACATGGTATGCTCCGATGTGCTGGGTGATACCACCGGCCTCGCCGGCGATAACGTTGGCACTCCGAATGTGGTCGAGCAGTGATGTTTTACCGTGGTCAACGTGCCCCATTACCGTAACAATGGGCGCTCTTGGATGAACTTGTTCCGGTTCATCATCATCATCAACACCATCCAAAATGTCGGCGCTCACGAATTCGACCTCATAGCCAAACTCTTCAGCAACAATCGACATGGTTTCGGCATCCAGACGTTGGTTGATGGACACGAACAGCCCGAGGCTCATACAGGAAGAAATGACTTCCGTGACGCTCACATCCATCATGGTGGCCAGTTCTGAAACGGACACAAATTCCGTTACTTTCAGAACGTATTGTTCTGCGCTTTCTCTTTCGTGAGCCGCTGATGCCTTGTCGGACGCTGCTTGCCGTTTGTCGCGGCGATATTTTGATCCTTTTGATTTTTGCTTTCCGGAAGTCAGACGAGCCAAGGTGTCCTTAATTTGCTTTTGTACATCTTCCTCGCTAACCTCTTTTTTAATGATTTTGCGTTTTCCCTTACCGCCCTGCTGCTGCATGCGGCCACGCTGTCCTTGCCCTTGAGGTTGTCCTTGTCCGGGTTTGACCACGTTAATGCGCGAGTCGGAATCTTTTTGAATGCGTCGGCGCTTTTTCTTCGCGTTTTGAGCACTGGTGTCAGTGGATGAAGCCACTGGTTTCTTTTTCTTGATGTCAATTTTGCCAACAACATTTGGGCCTGATAGCTTTTCGACATTGGTTTTAATGTCTTTGTCGCGATCTCTTCCCTGCTCTTGGCTTGTCTGACGTTTTTGTTTGTCGCGTTCTTTCCGCTCGTCCTCTTTTTGTTTTTTTGTTTTCTTGGTCGGACGTGTTTTTTGGTTGATTGAGGAGAGATCGATTCGGCCAACGACCTTCACTTCATCAACTTTGGGAATATTGGTCTGAACTTCTTCGATTGGTTCCGTTTGTTTTTCTACTTCTGCGGGCTTTTCTTCCTCAGGTACTGGTTTAGGTTCCACCGGTTTGCTCACCTCTGCCTTAGGCGTTTCAATTTGCTTTTCTTCTTCCTTAGGCTTGGCTGCTTTCGGTTCTTCCTGCTTTTGGTCACCTTTTTTAATAACGGTAGGTTTTCCCTCGCGTTTTTTAGGCTGAATACTATCCAGGTCAATTTTGCCTAAGACTTTTGGCTGGTCAACCTCGGGCAGTTTTTCTTTTTCTTCTTCGGGTTGAGGTTTTGGTTCGGGCTTGGCTTTTGGGGTTTCCTTTTTTGGAGGATTCATATCCTTAATCCGAACTTCTTCCACTTCCTCTTCTTCATCGTCCTGATCAACGTCTTCTTCGGTGTCCGCATTAGCATTTTCAAGCGAAATGGATTCGTTCTTACTACGGTGACTCATCAGGTTGATTTTTTCAGACTCTTTTTTCAGCGTGATATCACTTTTATACTCTTTTTCGAGCATGTGATATGCGTCTTCTGAAATTTTTGAGTTTGGATTTGCATCAATATCAAATCCTTTTTTGTGCAGAAACTCAACAATGGTGTTGGTTCCCACATTAAACTCTCGTGCTACCTTACTAAGTCGCGTACTTTTTTTGCCAATTGCCATATACCCAATCTATTTTTTTATCTTTTTAAGTTTTGCGCGAAAAACTATGCAATTTTAAATCCAATTTATTTAAATGCCAATAGTTTAATGTTATTTGTTTTTGATTACTCAAACTCGGCGCGCAAAATTTTCAATATGTGATCAATTGTTTCTTCTTCCAGATCTGTTCGTTTAATCAGATCGGCACGGCTTAAACCCAATACGTTTTTAGCGGTGTCGCAGCCAATTGATTTTAATTGATCCAAAATCCAGGCATCAATTTCGTCTGCAAATTCTTCGAGGTTGACATCTTCGTCATCCGTTGCCATATCACGGTAAACATCAATTTCGTAGCCGGTTAACTGGCTTGCCAAACGAATGTTCAGGCCTCCTTTTCCAATGGCCAGCGAAACTTCGTCGGGTTTCAGGAAAACGTCCGCCCGCTTGGTGTCTTCGTGTAATTTTATCGAAGTTATTTTTGCCGGGTTCAACGCCCGCTGAATAAACAGTTGCACATTGGCTGAATAGTTGATCACATCAATGTTTTCGTTTCGTAGTTCACGAACAATGCCGTGAATACGTGATCCTTTCATTCCAACACAAGCGCCCACAGGGTCAATGCGTTCGTCGTATGATTCAACAGCCACTTTGGCTCTTTCGCCCGGAACACGAACGATTTTTTTGATGGTGATCAGTCCATCAAAAATTTCAGGAACTTCCAGCTCAAACAAACGCTCGAGGAAAACAGGTGATGTCCGTGAAAGAATGATCAGCGGATTATTGTTTCGCAGTTCTACTTTGTAAACCACTGCTCTTAGGCTGTCGCCCTTGCGGAAGTAGTCTGAAGGAATTTGCTCCGTTTTTGGAAGAATCAGTTCATTGCCTTCATCATCCAAAACCAGAATTTCTTTTTTCCAAACCTGGTAAACTTCGCCGGTTACAATGTCGCCAATTTTGCTTTTGTATTTACCGAAGATGTGGTCTTTTTCCAACTCCAGAATCCGACTGGCCAGGTTTTGACGTAAATTCAGAATTGCGCGACGTCCAAAGTCTTTCAACTTCACTTCGTCGGTCACTTCTTCACCGACTTCATAGTCGTCGTCAATTTTCTTGGCTTCCGACAGTGTGATTTGTCTGTTGGGATCCTCAATGTCGGCATCTTCTACCACTTCGCGGTTGCGCCAAATTTCAAAGTCACCCTTGTCGATATTAATAATGATGTCGAAGTTTTCATCTGTTCCGTAGGTTTTTTCCAACACATTACGGAAAACGTCTTCAAGAACGCTCATCATCGTGACCCGATCAATGTTTTTCAGGTCTTTAAATTCAGAAAATGTATCGATAAGATTAATCGTATCCATCTTGCGCTCGTTTTAGAATTTAATAATGTTTTTAACTGTTTTCGCTTCGTCAAACGCTATACGGTGGAGGCTTGTTATAAGTTGCTTTTTCTTATGTCCTTCAACCTTTTCGCGTTTGCTTGTTTCTAATTCAAATCCTTCCTGGTCGGCGGTTTTCAGTACACCTTCCAGTTTTTCGCCGTTTGCCAGCACCACTTCCATTTCCTGCCCGATGTTTTTCACAAACTGGCGGTACACTTTCAGTGGCTGTCCGAGCCCTGACGATGACACTTGTAATTCAAAATCATCTTCCTCCCGGTCAATACTTCCTTCAACCGTCCGGCTAATCTCCACACAGTGGTCGATTGTGATGCCATGCATGCTGTCGAGAGTGACCATGATTTGGTTGCCCGGATTGATGTCAAAAGACACGATAAACTGGTCTTCACTTAGTTTATCTTCAATGAGTTGCCTGATTTTGTTTTTATCAATCATAAATTTCGACTAATAAAACAGGGGACTTTGGGGTCCCCTGCAAACGGTCTTTCTTCCAATTGTCAGCGCAAAATTAGCAAAAGGAATTCAAATCACAAAATGTGGAAGTTAACTGGTCATCCGTTAAGAGTTGTTTGGAAATAACCGGCTTAGGCTTGCCGGCTTCCGGGGAATGAAAAAATTCTTATTTTTGCCGGTAGCACGTGTAAAAAAGCAACGATCAGCTTGAGAACAAATAAGAAAAAGATTATTAATGATCCGGTTTTTGGCTTCATCACCATTCAGTCCGAATTCATCTACGACTTGATTGAGCATCCGTTCCTTCAGCGTTTACGCCGAATCAAACAGCTTGGCCTTTCCAGTATCGTTTTTCCGGGGGTGAACCACACCCGGTTTGAACACGCCATAGGCGCGGTACATTTAATGCGTTTGGCCATCTCGGGTTTGATCATGAAGGGTGTCGAGATCAGTGACGATGAAGCAGAGGCTGTAACTGCCGCCATTTTACTGCATGATATTGGACACGGGCCTTTTTCGCATGCACTGGAGCATTCGCTGGTCGAAGGCATTTCGCACGAAATGATTTCCTTGCTGCTCATGGAAGAACTGAACCGACAGTTTAACGGGCGCTTGGAGATGGCCATCCAGATTTTTAAAAATGAATACCCCAAACGGTTTCTTCACCAGTTGGTGGCCAGTCAGCTGGATGTTGACCGGTTGGATTACTTGCGTCGTGATAGTTTTTTTTCCGGGGTGACCGAGGGGATGATTGGCTCCGATCGTATTATCAAAATGCTCAACGTGCGCAACGATGGTTTGGTGATTGAGCACAAAGGAATCTATTCCATTGAAAAGTTTTTGATTTCGCGCCGCCTGATGTATTGGCAGGTTTATTTGCACAAAACCGTTTTGTCGGCCGAAAATATGTTGGTCAAAGTGCTGCAACGGGCCAAGACTTTGGTAATGCAGGGGCATGATTTGTGTGCGACTCCGGCCTTGAAAGTTTTTATGGGACAGAAAATAACATGGGGATCTTTCAAGGAGCAAACCTTCGCAAATGAGAAGAGTTTGCTTGACTTGTTTGTTGAACTTGATGACAGCGACTTAATTTCGGCCATGAAGCAATGGCAGTACCACGACGACAAAATCCTGGCTTATCTTGCAGGCGCTGTAATTAATCGTAAACTATTTCGAATCAGAATTCAGAATACACCATTTTCGGATGAAGAAATTTCCGGGCTAAAAAACAGGATTACAGATCGATGGGGGCTTGACGGCAGTGAGCTGGACTATTTCCTGATTCATGACTCCATCAGCAATTTCGCCTACACTTCGGGAAGCGATAAAATTAACATTTTAATGAAAGACGGCAGGGTGCAGGAGATCAATGAAGCTTCAGATGTTAACCTTTCCAGCTTGCTGCAAACCGTAAGGAAATATTTTGTGTGTTATCCGAAAGAATTGGACATTAAGTAATTTAAACCTATTTTTGCAGCGCGCCAAGAAAAAATATATGGAATTTAAAGCACTTAACATCGCTGAGTTCCTTCACGGTACGATTGAAGGTGATGAGAATATCAGCGTAAATAATGTTTCGAAAATTGAAGATGGAAAGCCGGGAACACTGGCGTTTTTGTCCAATCCCAAGTACGAACGTTACATCTACGAAACAGAGGCTTCAATTGTATTGGTTAAGAATGATTTTACACCAGAACGAGCGATAAAAGCAACCTTAATTCGGGTGGACGATCCCTACCAGGCATTTGCTTCGTTGTTGGATCTTTATGAACAAGCCAAGCAATTAAAAAGCGGTATCGAACAACCTTCGTTTATCGACCCCTCGGCAACTGTTGGTGAGAACATCTATTTTGGTGCCTTTGCTTACCTCGGACAAAATTCTACCCTTGGAAATAAAGTGAAGATCTATCCACAAGTATTTATCGGCTCCGATGTCACCATTGGAGACAATACCATAATATACGCCGGAGCAAAAATTTATGACGGGTCTGTGATCGGGAGTAACTGCATTATTCATGCCGGTGCCGTGATTGGGTCCGATGGCTTTGGATTTGCACCCAGAGCAGACGGATCGTATCAAAAAATTCCACAAGTTGGAAATGTTATTTTGGAAGATCATGTTGAAATTGGCGCCAATACCACCATCGACTGCTCGACCATGGGATCAACCATTATTCGGAAAGGAGCAAAACTGGATAACCTGATTCAGGTAGCCCATAATTGCGAAGTTGGCGAGAATACAGTAATGGCTGCTTTGACAGGAATTGCCGGTTCAACCAAAATTGGTAAGAATTGTATGTTTGGGGGCCAGGTCGGTGTTGCAGGACATTTAACGATTGGTGATGATGTTAAAATTGGGGCGATGGCTGGAGTATCCAATAATATAAAAGCCGGGAAAACGGTACTTGGAGCACCGGCAATGGATCACGACCAGGCATTGAAGTCATTTGTGGTTTACCGCCGCCTTCCTCAAATGCGGGACCAGTTGATTGACTTGCAGAAAGAAGTTACAGAACTAAAATCGAAATTGAATAAACAATAAGTTTTAGAAATCGACTTGGAGATGACAGTGAAGCAAAAAACTTTAGCCCGCGAATTTTCATTGAGCGGCAAAGGATTACATACGGGAGTACAGGTGAACATGACCTTTAAACCAGCTCCCGAAAATCATGGATTTATTTTTCAACGGGTTGATCTGGACGACAAACCCATTTTAGAGGCAGACGCCAATTTAGTGATTGACACCTCGCGCGGAACCGTAATTGGAAAAGGTGAAGCACGATTGAGCACGATTGAACATGCCTTGGCGGCTCTTACGGGAATGGATTTGGACAATGTTTTGATCGAGATCGACAACGAAGAGGTGCCCATTCTTGATGGAAGCGCAAAACTTTTTGTCGAAGCCATAGCAGAAGCCGGCGTGGTTGAACAGGATGCCGAAAGAGAATACCTTGAAATAACCGAAAAGATTGTTTACAAAGATCCGGATTCAGGTTCGGAGATTATCGCTTTGCCCGATACGGATTATAACCTCAACGTAATGATTTCATTCAACTCCAGCGTGTTGAATAATCAATTTGCCGTGTTGGAAAATCTGGATGATTTTAAAAGCCAGGTGGCTCCTTGCAGGACGTTTGTTTTTGTTCGCGAGTTGGAGTTTCTGCTCAAAAACAACTTGGTTAAAGGAGGCGATTTGGATAATGCCATTGTTATTATGGATAAAGAAATCAGCCAGGATGAACTGAATCGCCTGGCCGATTTGTTCAACCACGAGCATATTGAGGTGAAGAAGGAACAAGGGATTTTAAATAATCTCGACCTGCAATTTGAAAATGAATGTGCCCGGCATAAATTGCTTGATGTGGTTGGCGATTTAAGTTTGGCAGGCCGAAGGATTAAAGGACGAATCATTGCAACAAAACCAGGGCACAAAGCCAATACGGAATTTGCCAAGTTGCTGAAAAAGGAAATCCGGAAACACGAAGTTTGCAAAGCCATTCCGCACTACGATCCAATGCAAGAACCGCTCATGTGCGTGAATGAAATTAAAACTTTTTTGCCCCATCGGTTTCCATTTCTGCTGGTTGATAAAATCACCGAAATTAGAGACAACTATATTGTTGGCGTTAAAAATGTAACGGTCAATGAACCCTTTTTTCAGGGACACTTCCCCGAAGAGCCGGTGATGCCGGGCGTATTATTAATAGAAGCCATGGCGCAATGCGGCGGCTTATACGTTTTGCACGACAAAACAGAAAAATATTCGACTTATTTTATTCGTATTGATAATGTGAAGTTTCGCAAAAAAGTGATTCCGGGTGACACCCTGTTGTTCCGGATCGAACTCACTTCACCAATCAGACGAGGAATTGCCAACATGAAAGGACTTTGTTATGTTGGAGATACAGTAGTCGCCGAAGGAGATTTTATGGCGCAGATTGTAAAGGCTTGAAGAAATTATTGAAAACAATTATTAGAACATGAAACAACCGTTAGCTTACGTACATTCAGAATCACAGGTCGCAGACAATGTGGTTATTGAACCATTTGTTACCATTGATAAGGATGTGATCATCGGTGAAGGTTCCCGTATTGGTTCAAACGTGACCATTATGCCCGGAACCCGGATTGGTAAAAACTGCCGCATTTTTCCAGGAGCAGTGATTGGTGCAATCCCTCAGGATTTGAAATTTAAAGGTGAATATAGCACCGTGGAAATTGGCGATAATACCACCATTCGCGAGTGCGTAACCATTAACCGTGGTACCGCGGCCAGAGGAAAAACAGTGGTTGGAAGCAACTGCTTGATTATGGCCTATGTACATATTGCCCACGATTGTATTGTGGGAAGCAACGTTATTTTGGTGAACAGCACCCAGTTGGCCGGCGAAGTCATTGTTGACGACTGGGCCATTATTGGTGGCATGTCGGCCATTCATCAGTTTTGCCATATCGGTTCGCATGTTATGATTTCCGGCGGCTCTTTGGTTCGAAAAGATGTACCTCCATTCATCAAGGCCGGCCGTGAACCACTTTCGTATGTCGGAATCAACTCAATTGGATTGAGAAGACGTAGTTACAACAACGACAAGATTCGCGAAGTGCAGGAAATTTATCGCTACATCTATCAAAAAGGTTTGAATATTTCGCAGGCTGTTGAGATTATTGAAGCAGAGATGTCGGCAACGCCGGAGCGCGACGAGATTTTGATGTTTGTTAAAGATTCCAAGCGGGGCATTATTCGTGGTTATTTCCCCGATTAATCACCCCAAATACAATATAAAAGGAAAAAGCCCGGATTTATCCGGGTTTTTTGTTTCAACCTTTCCTGGCTATGCCTTGTTGTAAACCCAGTATTATAATTGAAGACCAAAATGAAACTTCCATTACTTGCCCTGTTTTTGTTGCTGTTTAGTTTTTCCTTTGCTCAAGATCATGATCACGATCATGACCACGACCACAGCCATGATCTTCATCGTCATCATCTTGGCCTGGGTTTGGGAGCGGGGAGTTTGTTTGCTGAAAAGGAATATGCGCCGGTTGTTCACCTTCATTATTTGTACCGATTGACCCAACACAGCCCGGTTTCCATCGGCTTGGGTTTCGAATCAATTTTGGATGAGCACACGCACAATACCGTTTCCGCCTTGCTAAATTATGAAATTCTGCCCCGGTTGTCCATCGTTGGTGGCCCGGGAATTACCTTGGCTGATGAAGATGGAGAATCTCACACATCGATGTCGGGCCATGTTGAAATGATCTATGAATTCACGGTCGGATCGTTTCACCTGGGACCCATGCTTGGCTTTGGTTTCGACAAGGAGGAATCTCATGCTTCGCTAGGGATCCATATCGGCCTTGGCTTTTAAGCGCTTTTTCGTAGCAGCTGCCTGCTGTTGTTCCCGATGGGGCGACATGCAAAATCAGCAAGCCGTATTTTTTGCTTGCTGATTTTTGTTTGCCCAGGTTTTGCGTGTTACGCGGTGCTTGTCAAATTAGCGGCGCGAGGGGCTTCCGTTGGACGAACTCCTTGAGCTGCTGCTTCGGCTCGATGCGCCAGAGCTTCGGCTGCTCGAACTGCCTGTGCTTACTGCCGATCTTGTTGATCTGGACGAACTTTTTGAACTCACCGATCTTGTAGCCGATTTGGTTTTAGGGGCGCGGGTTGATGACCTTTGAACCTTCGGACTGCTCTGCTTCGGAGCTGACGATTTTATTGTTCTGCTTTTGGTAACCGTAGTCGACTTTGGACTCACCGCACTGCTTTTTCTGCTTGAAGAATTTGAGTTGACGCGTGCGGGAGCATTGGTTGTGTTTGTCCTGCGGTTTACGCTTGTTCCTTTTACCGAAGCTGGACTGCTCACCGACCTTTTGGGTTGAATGGTCGTTGACTTCCGTGCGTTTTCCGTTGACCGACCGACCGCTTGGTTTGTCCTTGTTCGGTTCGATGAGTTTGAAACCGACCGTCTTTCAGAGCTGGAATCGTTTCTGTTGATCGAGCTGTTTTTGACAGTCGACGAATTTCTGCTGTCGTTTCTTCTTCCGGAATAGCTGCTGCGCGAGTTCGTATTGTTTCGCGTTGATCGCGTGTAAAGCACTTCCCCTTTTCTTCTCAGGTCGGGCCGTGAGTAGGTTTTCTTGTAGTTTCCTTCTTTTATTCTCGTTGTCACCCTCGGTGAGTAAGTTCGGATGTTGGAGTAATAATGGTCGTTGTATCGATGGTAACGATGATGATTCCAATGACGGTAATGCGTGTAATAATGGTGATGAAAGTGAGAATGGTATCCATAGTAAGTGTGGTAATACAATGGTCGCCACGGATTCCAGTACGATGGATAATATCCCCAGTGCCAGGACGAATACCAGCGAACGTAGCCCGGTCTGTATATAAACCGGATGACGGGCCAGGCTGCTACCTCATAGGTTGTCACTGCAACTACGCTTGGTCTTCCGTTGTTGCCCGAATTGCCGATGTAGGCGGGATTCGGAGTTTCCATGCTGTCGGCATATACCGGTTCAACGATGTAGTTTCTGCCATATAGCATTTCGTCACCAATAAGCTGTACACGTACCGATCCGTTGCTGTAGCGCTCAACAGTAAAAACCGCAATATCTTGTGTCTCATGTTGGTTGAGTGCCGTCCGTAAAACAATGGTGTGTACATTTCCATCAACATAGTCGACTACCATGATATAATCTACCAAGTTGTCACCATTCAGGTCGAGGTTGTTGATGTAAGAATTTTCATCATTCAGGCTTCGTTCAAAATCTTCGAGCGTTTCTGATTCCTGAAACAGTTTCATAGTGGCGTAGAGGTTGAAGTTGTCTCCCGGGAGTCCCAGATATTCATCCGGGTAATTTTTTGCCTGGGAGGTGCTCGTAGCTGCGGTCAGCAGTGCGAGAATGGATATGATGATTAATTTTTTCATGACAGTAAGTATTAAATGACTGATTTCTTGCTAAGCCAAATGACAAAACCCGTACCAGTAATTTAAAAAATATCAAGCAGATGAACCTGTTTAGATTTTATCTGATTGATAATGAGTGTGTTGTTAGCTTTATTTTCTCTTGGTGTTTGTGGCTATGCTTCAAAAACATAGGTTACGTGTAAAAATGTATTTGCAATTACGGATATTTTAGTCTTAATTGTGTCTATTTAGATATAATCTAAATAGCATGATTTATAAAGACAAGAAATTGTATTGGAAGAAAAATCTGACTTACCTGTCCATCCTTCTTTTTATTTGGCTTTTGGTTTCATTTGGCGCCGGAATTTTATGGGCCGATGCGTTGAACCAGTTCCGGCTGGCCGGCTTTCCTTTGGGATTTTGGTTTGCACACCAGGGATCAATCTACGTTTTTGTGATCCTGATTTTTGTGTATGTTTTTCTAATGAACCGGCTGGACAAAGAATTTGAAGTGGATGAAATCTGACTAAATAGAAATTTATGGATGCTCAAATCTGGACCTACGTATTGGTCGCATTTACCTTTTTGGTTTATATTGGAGTTGCAGCCTGGTCGCGGGCCGGCTCAACACAAGAGTTTTATGTTGCCGGCGGTGGCGTTCATCCGGTGGTGAATGGCATGGCAACTGCTGCCGATTGGATGTCGGCAGCTTCTTTTCTTTCGATGGCTGGTCTCATCTCATTTATGGGCTACGGGGGCGCTCAATATCTAATGGGCTGGACGGGTGGCTATGTTTTGTTAGCCTTGTTGCTGGCACCTTACCTGCGGAAGTTCGGAAAATATACGGTTCCCGATTTTATTGGCGAACGTTACTATTCGCGAAACGCACGGCTGGTAGCCCTTATTTGTGCCCTGTTTGTTTCGTTTACTTATGTGGTTGGACAAATGAAAGGAGTGGGGGTCGCCTTCGCACGATTTTTGAATATTCCCTTTGAAACGGGCGTTCTGATTGGCATTGGTATCGTGTTTTTTTACGCGGTTCTCGGTGGAATGAAAGGGATTACCTATACGCAGGTGGCACAATATTGCGTGTTGATTTTTGCTTTTACGGTGCCTGCTATTTTTATTTCACTTCAAATGACCGGAAACCCGGTTCCGCAGTTGGGCTTTGGCGGTAAAACGATGGATGGAGCTTTTTTACTTGACAAATTAAATCAGCTTTCTGTTGATTTGGGTTTTGCTGAATATACAGCTGTTAAGCAGGAGAATCTGCTGAATATGGCTTTCATCACGGCTGCTTTAATGTTTGGAACGGCTGGTTTACCGCATGTTATCGTTCGTTTTTTTACAGTGCCAAGGGTAAAAGATGCACGTGTTTCGGCTGGCTGGGCTTTGCTTTTTATTGCCTTGCTGTACACCACGGCTCCCGCGGTAGCAGTCTTTGCCCGAACCAATCTGATCAATACAGTTTCGGAAAAACCGTATGCAGAAGTTCCGCAGTGGTTCTCGAATTGGGAGCATACCGGGCTGCTTTCGTTTACAGATAAGAATGCTGATGGAAAAATTCAGTACCTGGCTGATGCCAACCAAAACGAATTGACGATAGATCAGGATATTATTGTGCTGGCTAATCCTGAGATAGCCAATCTGCCAGCATGGGTGATTGCCTTGGTTGTTGCCGGCGGACTGGCTGCTGCACTTTCTACGGCTGCTGGCCTTTTGTTGGTGATCTCCACTTCTATTTCCCACGATTTGTTAAAGAAATATCTGAAGCCAGACATCTCGGAACACGGCGAATTATGGGCTGCGCGAATCAGCATCGCGGTTGCGGTGGTAGCAGCTGGAATTGCGGGGATGCACCCGCCGGGTTTTGTTGCGCAGGTGGTGGCCTTGGCTTTTGGCCTGGCAGCATCTTCTTTCTTCCCAGCCATTGTGCTTGGCATCTTTGATAAGCGAATGAACCGCGAAGGAGCCATTTCCGGGATGATTGTGGGCATCGTGTTTACGGCTTCCTACATTTTTTATTTTACGCCACAATTGAACGGGCCGGGAACCCCCGAAGGATTTTGGTTTGGTATTTCGCCCGAAGGAATCGGCACTTTAGGAATGCTGTTTAATTTTGTGGTTTCTATTGCGGTTTCGCGTTTAACCAGGCCAGCGCCCGAGGAAGTGCAGGAATTAACGGAGAACATTCGCTTTCCAAGAGGTGCCGGCGAAGCGCACGACATTACGATTCATTAGGAGTGAGCCAAAAAAAAATCCCGCCATTGGCGGGATTTAAGCTCTTTAAATGGTGAATTTATTTTAAACTAAGCCAGTTTAACATTTACCGCATTTAATCCTTTTTTGCCTTCCTGCAACTCAAATGTTACTTCATCATTTTCACCAATGTTATCAACTAAACCAGATGAATGCACAAAATATTCTTTTGAAGAATTTGCATCTTTGATGAATCCAAAACCTTTAGATTCATTGAAAAATTTTACTGTTCCTTTATTCATGATTTTAATATATTAATTGCATGCAAGTTAGGGTTAATTTTTGGGATATCAACAAAATTTCAACAATAGAATCGAAAAGATCTTGTGGATTGTGTAGATTGGTTCTCCGAGGATCATTTATTTTCACTTTCTGACAAAGCCGATGAATGAGAACCGAGGGTTTTGCTGTTTTTAAACATTGTTGTAGTCGCCTATAGATGGATTAAAGTCAGTTTTTAAGGTACTTTTCATCTTTTCCTTTGTATGGAACAATTGGGTATTCATTTTGAAATAAAATAGAACAAGATGAGATCAGATATCAATGAATTTATGATGGCTTTACAAGCCAAAACACCTGGCGAAAATGAGTTTCATCAGGCTGTTCAGGAGGTGGTTGAATCCATCTGGGATGTTTACATTAAGAATCCAAGGTATAAAAAAGCGAAGATACTGGAGCGCATGGTGGAACCAGAACGCGTCATTATGTTTCGCGTTCCCTGGATTGATGATCAAGGTGAGGTTCAAATCAACCGGGGGTACCGGGTTGAGTTCAATTCGGCGCTTGGGCCATACAAAGGTGGCTTGCGTTTTCACCCAACCGTAACGCTTTCTATTCTGAAGTTTTTAGGGTTTGAACAAACATTCAAAAACAGTTTGACAACCCTGCCCATGGGTGGTGGAAAAGGAGGATCTGATTTTAGTCCAAAAGGAAAATCAGATAATGAGATCATGCGTTTTTGTCAAAGTTTCATGACCGAATTGCAACGACACATCGGCCCAAATACCGATGTGCCGGCCGGTGATATCGGGGTAGGTGGACGCGAAATTGGCTACTTGTTTGGTCAGTATAAACGTATCCGCAATGAATTTACGGGCGTTTTAACGGGCAAGGGGCTGGCTTGGGGCGGAAGTCTTATTCGTCCGGAAGCTACGGGCTACGGAGCGGTATATTTTGTGCAGCACATGCTTGAGTTGCTTGGAAAGAAAATAGTGGGGCAGACCTTTGCTGTTTCTGGTTTTGGCAATGTTGCCTGGGGAGCAATTATGAAGATTAATGAACTGGGTGGCAAGGTGGTTACCATTTCAGGACCGGATGGTTATATTTACGATCCGGCAGGTATCAGTGGTGAAAAAGTAGATTATCTTCTGGAATTGAGGGCAAGCAACAACGATATTGTTGAGCCTTATGCCGATGAATTTGATGCGACGTTTTTTCCGGGAAGAAAACCTTGGGAGCAAAAAGTGGATATTGCCCTGCCCTGTGCGACTGAAAATGAGCTGGATGTGGGCGATGCGAGCTTGTTGGTTTTGAACGGCTGTTTTTTACTGGCCGAAGTTTCCAACATGGGCTGTACTGCCGAAGCAGCCGAATTCTTGATGGAGAAAATTAGTTATGCCCCGGGAAAGGCGGTAAATGCCGGAGGAGTCGCTGTTTCGGGCCTGGAGATGACACAAAATAGCCAGCGGCTAAACTGGACCCGCGAGGAAGTGGACGCACGCTTGCACTTGATTATGCGCGAAATTCATGATACCTGCGTGCGGTTTGGACGCAACGGCGACCGAATCAATTACGTGAAAGGGGCCAACGTGGGTGGTTTTGTGAAAGTAGCTGACGCGATGCTTGCTCAAGGAGTTGTTTGATAATGGATTGGTCCGATTCTTTCAGGTGTTTTCAAGCCAGTTTTTAGCTAACCATCGGTCGAATTATCAATTAGATAATATTCGGTTTAAGGTTAGCTAAACGAAATTGGTTTTCTTTGAGGCAAATTTTCGAAATGCTAATTGATACACATTCACATATTTATTCGGAGGAATTTAACGACGATATTGATGAGGTGATTACCCGGGCCTATGACAGTGATGTCCGAAAAATAATACTACCCAACATTGACAGTTCATCGATTAAAAAGATGTTGGATCTGGCTGACCAGTATCCGCAGATATGCTTTCCTTTGATGGGACTGCACCCCACATCTGTGGGTGAAGATTATCAGGAAGAACTGGAGTTGGTGGAATTTTGGCTCAAAAAGCGAAAGTTTTACGGGATTGGTGAAATCGGGATTGATTTGTATTGGGAACGGACCTTTGTTGAACAACAGATCATTGCATTCAGACACCAGCTTCAGTTGGCAAAAAAATACCAATTGCCCGTTGTGCTTCACGTGCGCGAGTCGTTCGATGAAGTTTTTACTGTGGTAAAAGAAGAAAATACACCGGAGCTGACTGGCGTTTTTCATAGTTTCACCGGAACAATTGAGCAGGCGGAGAAAATTATTGATTTGGGCTTTAAGATTGGCATTGGCGGAATTGTTACCTTCAAAAACAGTGGATTGGATGAGGTGGTGCGAATGATTGAGCCCCAACACCTGATTCTGGAAACCGATGCTCCATATTTGACTCCGGCCCCATTTCGCGGAAAAAGGAATGAAAGTTCGTACGCGATTCACATCGCCCGGAAAATTGCCGAGATCCACAAGCTTTCAGTAAATGAAGTGGCCAAAATTACTTCAACAAATGCTGTTAATTTATTCGGAATTTAGTAAGATGTTTGTTTAACTTTGGAGCAAAAGTTAACGGGTGAATAGTCAATCAATACTCATAATTTATACTGGCGGGACCATTGGTATGGTTCAAAAGAATGGAAAGGGTGCTTTGGCGCCGGTCCGATTTGATCAAATTGCTGACGAAGTGCCTGAACTGAGAAGGCTGGGGTGTCATTTGGAATCCATCACTTTTAATCCACCGCTTGATTCATCGGACATGTCGCCCAAAACCTGGGGCCGATTGGCCAAGATGATTCAGAAGAACTATCGAAAGTTCGACGGCTTTGTCATTTTGCACGGGACGGATACCATGGCTTATACCGCTTCGGCATTGAGCTATATGTTGGAGAATTTGGATAAGCCGGTGGTGATGACAGGTTCGCAGCTTCCCATTGGGGTTTTGCGGACTGATGGGAAGGAAAATCTGATTACCGCAATTGAAATTGCAGCAGCCCACGAAAATGACATGGCTGTGGTGCCCGAAGTGTCCATTTACTTTGACAATAAGCTGTACCGGGGAAATCGGGTTGTTAAGCGACATGCCGACCATTTTAGCGCATTCGATTCTGTTAACTATCCGATTCTGGCCAAAGCGGGAGTTGACATTAAATTTTTTCATGAGAACATTTACCACCCTCAAAACAAGGGAATATTAAAAGTAAGCTCTAACTTTGACGACCGGGTGGTCATTTTAAAGATTTTTCCTGGAATGAACCGCGAGATATTTGAACAAATTATCAATATCGAAAGTATAAGGGGAGTCGTGCTGGAGACTTTTGGTTCGGGAAATGTTCCTACGCTGAGCTGGTTGATTCGTGTGGTGAAAAAGGCAATTAACCGAGGTGTCATTTGTGTTAATGTCACCCAATGCCAGGGTGGGACTGTGAAGATGGGGCAGTACCAAACCAGTCGTGAGTTAAAGAAAATTGGAGTTGTTAGTGGTAAAGACATGACCACGGAAGCGGCTGTGACGAAGCTCATGTTTCTGCTTGGGCAGTCGTTGAGTGACGAAGATATCAAGCTGCATTTGCGTAAAAATTTGAGTGGGGAAATAAGTGAGTAGCTTATTTCTTTTTCACAATTTTTTTGTATTTTGCAGCCCTGAAAAAACTGGTGCCAGAATATATTGGAGAGGTGCAGGAGTGGCTGAACTGGCACGCCTGGAAAGCGTGTGTACCCCGAAAGGGTACCGAGGGTTCGAATCCCTCTCTCTCCGCTGACAGGTTTAAGTTCTTTGTTGAAGATGTTCGCTTATTACGTTTACTTCACTCAGAAGAAATAGACGTAAACTCTTTTTATTCAATTAAATAAAAAACAAATAGTATTATAAAAATTAAAATTCAGAAGATTTACTAATTAAAATTAAAACCAATGATGAAAAAACTATTTGCGTTTATAGCAGTTTTTGGGATGCTCTACATTGGAGCGTCGAACAATGCCGTTGCTCAGGACGATACAGCAGAACAAGCAGCAACCGAAGCAGCAGCGCCTGCAGTTGATTTAGCCGCTGACGCGGAAGAAGAAGCTGCAGCAGCAGCCGAAGAAGGCAAATCGCTTCACAGTCAGTTAAAGCAAAAATTTATTGAAGGTGGTCCAACTTTCATGTCTTTTGTGTTGATTACCTTGATTTTAGGTCTTGCCTTAGCTTTGGAGCGCGTGATCTACCTGAACTTGTCAACAACGAACACCAAAAAACTATTGGTGAATGTTGAAGAGGCACTTGACAATGGCGGTATTGAAGCTGCAAAAGAAGTTTGTCGGAATACACGTGGCCCGGTTGCCAGTATTTTTTATCAAGGTCTTGACCGCTCAGAAGAAGGTCTGGATGTGGTAGAAAAAACAGTCGTTTCTTATGGTGGCGTTCAAGCTGGCTTACTTGAAAAAGGCTTAAGCTGGATCTCTTTGTTCATTGCCTTGGCTCCGATGCTTGGATTCATGGGTACTGTAATTGGTATGATTGCAGCATTCGACGCCATTGAGGTTGCCGGAGACATTAGCCCGTCATTGGTAGCTGGTGGTATTAAAGTGGCCTTGATTACAACCGTATCTGGTCTTGTCGTTGCCATTATCTTGCAGATTTTTTACAACTATTGTGTAGCAAAAATTGACAGTATCATCAATAACATGGAAGATGCTTCTATTTCATTGATTGACATTTTGGTAAAACACAATCTTAAAAAATAATTTAGCTTATGAAACTAGAAAAAGTATTATCCATCGTATTGTGGGTACTTTTAGCAGTTTCAGCGGTTCTGATTGTGTCAATGATGACGAACATCAGTGAGAACGAAGCTGATCCCACTATGGGTGCCTGGATCAATACCACGCTAACTTGGTCATATATCCTGTTGGGTATTGGAGCAGTAGTAGCAGTTGTTTTTGCGTTAATTAATACATTTACAGACAAACAAGCTGCAAAGAAAGGCTTAATGGCCGTGGTTTTTGCTGGAGCTGTTTTGGCTATTTCCTATGCGCTTGCTTCTGATGCCATTCCTCAGTTTTATGGTGTTGATAAGTTTGTAGAAGACGGAACATTAACAAATACCGTTTCTAAATGGATTGGAACGACCTTGATTGCAACCTATGTTTTACTTGGGCTGTCGGTTGTAGCAATTGCTACTTCGGCAGTAACTCGTGTTTTTAAGTAAGCAGTGTGGTCAAGTAAAACAGGAAAAAATTAAATTATGGCAAAAAAAATTCCCGAAATACCAGCAGCATCATTAGCAGACATTGCATTTATGTTGCTTATCTTTTTCCTGGTAACCACCACAATGGATGTTGACAGTGGATTAGAGCGTCGTCTTCCTCCCATGCCACCACCGGATCAGGAGGATGATGATACACCTCCAATCAAAGAGCGTAACGTGTTTGTGGTATTGGTCAATGCCAATAACCAGTTGTTGGTTGAAGGTGAAATAAGCCGGGTTGAAGACCTTCGTGAAAAAGCAAAGGAATTTATGGCAAACCCTTACAATGAAGAAAACCTGCCTGAAAAAGAGCCCAAAACGGTTGACTTTTTCGGAGAGGTTGAAGTGACCAAGGGGGTCATCTCTTTGCGAAATGACGTGGGTACGCAATATGGAACCTACATCGCTGTACAGAACGAGTTGGTTGGTGCCATCAACGATCTGAGAGAAGAGCTTGCGAAACAGAAGTTTGGTAAGTCCTATGATAAGCTAGACAGAGATCAACAGGGGGCTATTAGAGACATTTATCCCTCCAGGATTTCGGAAGCTGAACCTAAAAAAGTGGGAGGAAATTAGTATGTCAAAGTTTAGAAAAAGCGGCAGTAAAGAAATGCCACCCATTTCTACTGCTTCGTTACCCGATATCGTATTTATGTTGCTTTTCTTCTTCATGGTGAGTACAACCATGCGCGAAGTTACCTTGATGGTTAAAGTAACCGTTCCTGCAGCAACTGAATTATCGAAATTGGAGAAGAAGTCTTTGGTAAGCTACATTTATGTAGGAACTCCCCACAACCAGTACCAGCGGGTATTTGGTTCGGAACCCCGCATCCAGCTAAACGATCAATTTGCAAGAGTAAGCGATATTCAGGACTACATTACAAGTGAGCGCGAAGCCCGTGATGAAGCGGAAGTACCGTTTATGATTACGTCGCTCAAAGTGGATGAATATACCAAGATGGGTATCGTAACTGATATCAAACAAGAACTGCGGAAAGCTTCGGCTTTGCACATTAACTATTCTTCGCGTAAACGAGAAGACTTATAGTTTTTTGATCATCAATATAAAAAGGAAGGAGGACTTAGGTTCTCCTTTTTTTGTAGTTTTAAGGAAACAACACGATTATGGCAACATTAAAATTTGATGAAGTTCCTTATGAAGTTGTAAAAGAGGGCTTACAAAGAAAGATCATTCACACGGACCATTTGATGACTGTTTTGATTGATTTTACAAATGGACCTTGGGATGAACCCGAACCCAAACACCATCATCCACACGAACAAACATCGTACATTGCGGAGGGTGAAATCATTTTCTTTTGCGATGGCGAAGAGCCACAAAAGCTTAAGGCAGGCGACCTGTTTGCGGTGGCTCCCAATGTGCCCCACACCATCCAATTGCTGTCAAAAACAGCCAGGTTGGTAGATAGTTTTACGCCTTTGAGGGATGACTTTCTGAAATAAAAAAAGAGGCTGGTTAAGCCTCTTTTTTGTATCCTTTAAATTTGATGGTGGATCAAACTTTTCCAGGTCGATCTATTTCTTCTCTTTGAGCACCACTTTCAGATTCAGTTCATCCAACTGGTTTTGAGCAATGGGTGATGGAGAGTCGATCATCACATCGCGGCCCGCGTTGTTTTTAGGGAAGGCAATCACATCACGGATACTATCTAAACCTGCAAAAAGTGATACCAGGCGGTCGAAGCCAAAGGCAATTCCGGCATGCGGCGGCGCTCCGTATTTAAAGGCGCTCATCAAAAATCCAAACTGAGCCTGGGCTTCTTCTTTTGTGAAACCAAGCAAATCGAACATGCGCGATTGCAATTCCGAATCGTAAATACGAACCGAACCACCACCAATTTCCACGCCGTTAATCACCAAATCGTAGGCATTGGCACGGACCTTTCCCGGTGCGGTATCCAGCAAGGCAATATCTTCGGGTTTTGGGGCGGTAAACGGGTGATGCATGGCGTAATGGCGCTGGGTTTCTTCGTCCCATTCCAACAAGGGAAAATCAACCACCCACAAGGGTTTAAACGTGTTTTTATCCATCAGGCCCAGCTGCTTGCCCATTTCCAACCGAAGGGCACCCAGTGCATCGAGCATAGACGCTTTTTCGCCCGAAAGCAGCAGGATCAAATCACCTGCCTTGGCTCCGCAGGCCGACGCCCACTTTTGCAGTTCATCTTCGCTGTAAAATTTATCAACCGACGACTTAAACGTGCCGTCGGCATTGCATTTCAGATAGACCATGCCCTTGGCGCCAATTTGCGGGCGCTTTACCCAGTTGGTTAACGCGTCCAATTGTTTGCGGGTGTAATCGGCACAACCTTCGGCACAAATGGCTCCAATGAATTCCGCATCGTCAAAAACACTGAATTGATGCCCTTTGACGACATCGGTCAGGTCTTTGATTAGCATGTCGAAACGAATATCGGGCTTGTCCGATCCATAGTTGATCATGGCATCGGCATACGACATGCGCGGAAAGTCAGCCACGTCCACGTTTTTGATGGCCTTAAACAGGTGTTTCGTTAAGCCTTCGAAGGTATTGAGTACATCTTCCTGCTCCACGAAAGCCATTTCGCAGTCGATTTGGGTAAACTCGGGCTGGCGGTCGGCACGCAGGTCTTCGTCGCGAAAACACTTCACAATCTGGTAGTAGCGGTCGAAGCCAGCCACCATCAGCAATTGTTTAAACACCTGGGGCGACTGGGGCAGCGCGTAGAACTGGCCTTCGTTCATGCGCGACGGAACCACAAAGTCGCGGGCACCTTCGGGCGTTGATTTGATGAGCACCGGTGTTTCGGTTTCGATAAATTCCTGGTCATTCAGGTACGAACGGATGGCGTGGGCCATTTTCGAACGTAAAACCAGGTTTTCGCGTACCGGATTTCGACGCAAGTCCAGGTAGCGGTATTTCATGCGGATGTCGTCGCCCCCATCGCTTTCATCTTCAATGGTGAAAGGCGGGACGGCCGACGGACTCAGTACCTTCAGGTCGGCTACATCCATTTCAATATCGCCTGTGGGCAGGTGGTCGTTTTTGCTGCTGCGCTCACGAACATGTCCTGTAGCTTGAATCACGAATTCCCGTCCCAATTTTTTTAGTTTGTCGTTCAATTCGGCTGAAGCTTTTTCGTCGAACACCAGTTGTGTAATTCCGTAGCGGTCGCGAAGATCGACAAAAGTCATTCCTCCCAACTCGCGTTTGCGTTGTACCCAACCGGCAAGTGTTACTTCAATACCCTGATGTTCCAGGCGTAATTCGCCACAAGTATGTGTTCTGTACATAAAAGGTTCGTTTTTGTTTGACTGCAAAAATAAGCAGATTTTAGCAATATAAATTGTAGGTTTGTGATTAATTCTGAACGGATTTGGATGATGGAACCTTTTGATGATACCTATTTTATGAAGAAAGCTTTTCAGGAAGCCCAACAGGCCTATGAAAAGGGTGAAGTGCCCGTGGGGGCGGTGGTGGTAGCCCAAAACCGGATTATTGCACGGGCGCATAACTTAACCGAAACCTTGACCGATGTGACGGCCCATGCCGAAATGCAAGCGGTGACGGCGGCCGCCAATCTGCTGGGAAGCAAATACCTGAATGAGTGTACGCTTTATGTCACGCTGGAGCCTTGTGTGATGTGCGCCGGTGCGTTGGGGTGGTCGCAACTTGGCAAGCTGGTGTATGGCGCCAGCGACCAAAAGCGGGGCTTCTCGAAATTTGCTCCAAAATCGCTTCACCCCAAAACGGAGGTGGTTTCGGGCGTCATGGCCGATGATTGTGCCGATTTGATGACCGCTTTCTTTCAGGAAAGAAGATAATCAGCTTTAGAAATTATTTAGACGAAAAAGAGCTTTCAACCCAGGTTGAAAGCTCTTTTTCGTTTAGTAATCTCTTGGCATGTTAACTCCCAAAGTCGTCAAACATGACGTTTTCGTCAGGGACACCCAAGTCGTACAACATTTTCTGAACGGCGTCGTTCATCATGGGCGGGCCGCACAGGTAGTAGTCAATTTCTTCTGGTTCTTCGTGTTTTCCGAGGTACATGTCGTGAATGACCTGGTGAATAAATCCTTTTGGTCCGTCCCAGTTGTCTTCGGGTTGTGGATCAGACAGGGCCAGGTGGAAGGAGAAATTCGGGAATTTTTCTTCAATGGCTCTGAACTGGTCGTAGTAGAAAACTTCTCTCCAGGAACGGGCACCGTACCAGAAGGTAATTTTCTTATCCGATTCTTTCAGGGTATGGAACAGGTGGAACAGGTGAGAACGCATGGGAGCCATACCGGCACCACCACCAATAAACATCATCTCGTTGTCGTTGTCTTTCAGGAAAAACTCTCCGTATGGCCCTGAAATGGTTACTTTGTCGCCGGGTTTACGCGAGAAAATGTAAGAAGAACAAATTCCGGGATTCACTTTTTGGAACCCACCATTGACACGGTCAAACGGTGGCGTGGCAATCCGGATGTTCAGCATCACAATGTTTCCTTCGGCGGGGTGATTCGCCATGGAATAGGCGCGGAATGTGGGTTCCGGGTTTTTCATGTTCAGGTCGAACATGTTGTATTGCTCCCATTCAGGACGGAATTTGTCGTCCACTTCAATGTCTTTGAAATCGACATCAATCTTCGGAACGTCAATTTGGATGTATCCACCCGATTTGAAATCGAGATTTTCGCCTTCGGGCAAGCGTACGACAAACTCTTTAATGTAGGTTGCCACATTGTTATTTGAAACCACTTCGCATTCCCACTTTTTGATTCCCATGATTTCCTGAGGAATCTTCAGCTCCATGTCTTCCTTAACTTTTACCTGGCAGGCCAGGCGCCAGTTGTCGTTTTGTTCTTTTCGGGTGAAATAACCGGTTTCAGTGGGGAGAATAGAACCACCACCATCGATAACCTGGCAACGGCACATGGCACAGGTACCACCACCACCACAAGCCGAAGGAAGGAAAATTTTGTTGTTCCCAAGTGTGGTCAAGAGGGTGTCGCCGGGGTTGGTTTCAATAACCGTGTCGCCTTTGTTGATGTCAACCTTGACAATTCCCGAAGGCATCAGTTTTTTCTTCGCGTAAAGCAAGATCGACACCAGGAGAATCACCATCAACAGGAAAACAGCGATACTGGTAATAACGACTGTCGTTTGAGTTGCTAAAAATATCATTGTTATGAGTTTTTTTATCAGATTATAGTTTTATACCCATGAATCCCATGAAAGCCAGTCCCATTAATCCGGTCACAATAAATGTAATGCCAAGACCTTTCAGAGGAGCAGGAACATGCGAATACTTAATTTTTTCACGAATGGCGGCAATACCCACGATGGCCAGAAACCAGCCAACGCCCGATCCCAGTCCGTAAACAGAAGCCTCGCCGATATTGAGAAACGCTTTTTGTTGCATGAATAACGATCCTCCAAGAATGGCACAGTTCACCGCAATCAAGGGTAAAAAGATACCAAGTTGCGTGTAAAGTACCGGGGCAAATTTTTCAACAATCATTTCCACGAGTTGCACCATCGATGCAATCACGGCGATGAACATGATGAAACTCAGGAAGCTCAGGTCAACTGCTGCAAAGGTTGGATTTAACCAAGTTAGTGCGCCTTCTTTCAACACGTAGTTTTCCAGTAAATAGTCTACCGGTACGGTTATTCCCAAAACAAAAACAACTGCCAATCCAAGGCCTGTAGCCGTTTTTACTGATTTGGATACCGCCAGATAAGAACACATGCCCAGGAAATAGGCAAATACCATGTTCTCAATAAAGATGGATTTAATGAATATATTAATCAGGTTTTCCATAATTTTCTTCTTTTAAGCGGATTATTCTTCAATCAGTTTACGGTTTCGGCTACGCTGCACCCAGATAATAATACCTACGGTGATCAGCGCCATCGGAGGAAGAATCATCATTCCGTTGTTGGCGTAAAAACCGCCATTTTCAATGTACCAGCTTGCCGGGATGATTTTGTACCCCCAGACACTACCTGATCCAAACAGTTCGCGGGCAAATCCTACCACCACCAGAATCCAGCCGTATCCTGCGGCATTTCCAAGTCCGTCAAGAAAGGCGGGCCAAGGTTTGTTGCCCAAGGCAAAAGCTTCCAGACGTCCCATGATGATACAGTTGGTAATAATCAAACCAACAAAAACAGACAATTGCTTGCTTACGTCGTAAACAAAGGCTTTTAGAACTTGGTCAACCAAGATCACCAAAGCTGCAATGATGACAAGCTGAACGATAATCCGGATCCGGTTGGGAATGGTATTCCGAAGCAAAGAGATAATCACGTTGGCAAATGCCAGTACGGCCATCACCGAAAGCGACATCACCACTGAGGGTTTCAGTTGTGCCGTGACAGCCAGTGCCGAACAAATTCCTAGTACCTGAACCGTAATCGGGTTACTGCTGTTTAGCGGGTCGCTCAGCAGCTTCAGGTTCTTCTTTGAAAATAAAGGTTCTCTATCACTCATTTTCTTCTATTTTTTCTGGTTCAAAAAAGCATTGTAGGCATTCAGGTCATCCAAAAGCATTTTTTCCAATCCTTTTGAAGTGATTGTTCCTCCTGAGATTCCATCAACGCGGTGCTTAGCCGGCGCTGTTTCGTTTGACTTGGCCACAATGATTGACACCAATTTGCCGTTATCGTAAATCTCTTTGCCCTGAAATTGGTCTTGAAAATTCTCCGTTGAAATTTCAGCACCCAACCCCGGGGTTTCTCCCTGGTGGTCGAATGAGGCGCCGTATATGGTTGACATGTCATCTTCCAACGAAACATAGCCCCAAATAGGTCCCCAAAGTCCTGCTCCCCGAAGTGGGAAGATGTATTTCACGCTTCCGTCAATCTGGCATTCAAACACGGGAAGCAGTTGTTGTTCAACCGGCTTGGCCCGTTCTTTTTTCAGGTCGATGGTGAATGCGTTGCCTTCAACTTCTTCACCTTTCGAATTGACCACATAGGTGTTGACAATTCGTTCGGCGTAAATTTCTTCTGCATTCGTCGCATCAGCGGCAATGTTGACCGAAGCCAGGATGTTCTGCTTCTTTTCAACTTCAATGTTTTTATCCTGAAATGGTTTTAAATTGATGGCAGCCAGTGAAAGAATCGCAGCAACCAAAATCACCATTCCCGATGCGTATATAAATGTGTAAACATTACTGTTCCTATCCATTTCTTTTTTCTTTAAGGGATTAAGCGCTCTGTTGAACTCGTTTTAAACGACGTTTGATATTTCCCTGAACCACGTAATGGTCAATCAGCGGAGCAAAGGTATTCATCAGCAGGATGGCCAACATCATTCCCTCCGGGTAGGCTGGGTTCACCACGCGAATCAGAATGGCCAGTACTCCAATGAGGAATCCATAAATCCATTTTCCACGGTCGGTTTGAGCTGCTGTGACCGGATCAGTGGCCATGAAAACGGCTCCAAAAGCAAATCCGCCAATTATCAGGTGTTCCCAGAAAGGCATGGCCATGTAGGCATTGACTGCGAATATATTTAGCAAGATGCCCATAAACAGCCCGCCAAGCACGGTAGACAGCATGATTTTCCAGTTTCCGATGCCGGTAATGATTAAGATCGCTGCACCAATCAGGATGGCCAGGGTTGATGTTTCGCCGATTGAACCGGGAATCAAACCGATAAAGGCATTCCAAACATTGAGGTCGGTGTTTCCTAAAACGGCTTCAGCCATTGGGGTGGCGCCTGTAAACCCGTCGGCCATTTTCTCCACGCCACTCGCCGAAATCCAAACCGAGTCGCCCGACATTTGAGCTGGGTATGCAAAGAATACGAAAGCCCGTGCAACCAGCGCCGGGTTCCAGATGTTCATTCCGGTACCTCCAAAAACCTCTTTGCCAAAGATGACAGCAAATGCTGTTGCAATGCCAATCATCCAAAGTGGTGTGTTAATGGGCATAATCAGTGGGATCAACATCCCCGAGACCAGGAATCCTTCGTTGACTTCGTGGCCACGGAACTGGGCGAAAATAAATTCAATACCCAGACCAACACCGTACGAAACAATGATGACCGGCAGCACTTTCCACAGTCCGAACAGGAACAGGTCGAAAAAAGCGGCTGTTTCCAATTGGCCGAGTGCACCGAAATGCTGGTAGCCAATGTTGTACATTCCCATCAATAATGCTGGGACAAGAGCCAGAACCACGATTCCCATGGTTCGTTTCAAATCAATATAATCATGAACATGAGTTCCTGATTTGGAGGTATGTTTCTGAACGAAGGCCAAGGTAAAGAACGCATCATGCGTAGAGTGCAGCCAGTGATATTTGGCGCCTTTCTGAACATGTGGCTTCGTCTTTTCAAAAAAGTTTCTTAACGCTTTCATTGAATTATCTATTTTGTGTCAAGCAATTCGATCGGTTATCCCAGTTCTTTAATCATTGAGTTGATGCCTTCGCGCAGAATTTCCTGTACTTTGATTTTCGAAGTACAGGCATATTCGCAAAGCGCCAGATCTTCTTCAACCAACTCGTAGATGCCCAGTTGTTCCATTTTGTCAATGTCGTTGACCAAAATGGACTTGAGCAGGTGAACGGGAAGAATATCCATGGGAAGGAATTTCTCGTACTGACCGGATAGAACAAAAGCTCGTTCTCCGCCGTGCAGATTGGCGTTCAACACATACTCTTTTTTGGGAAGTAGTTTGGAGAAGAATGCCTTGCTCGCTGAAAATTTGTCAATTCCCGGTGCGGCCCATCCCATAAATTCGTACTCATCGCCTTCAGGAATGATGGTAATTTGCTGGTCGAAATATCCCAGGTAGCCATCGGTATCAACTTTTGTTCCTGTCAGCACGTTTCCGCTGATGATCCGTTGGTTTACCTCGTTTTTGGTCTTGCCTTTCAGCAAGTCAGTCAGCAGCGCACCGTGAATGGTTTTGTAGTATTTAGGTGCTTTTACTTCCGATCCGGTTAATGCAATGGTTTTGCTGAGATCCAGCTTGCCGGTTTCGAATAAACGACCAATGAATACCAAAGCTTGCGGGCTCAGGGTCCAAATCGTGGTTGATTTTCCAATCGGGCAGATTTTGCTGATTTGGATGCCAACATTTCCGGCTGGGTGCGGACCTTCGAATGTGTTCGTCTCCACATTTTTAAGCGAAGCAAAAACCCCGGCGGATTGCTTGGGTGAAAGTCCCAGGTAAACTTTTCCATCGGTGAGCTTCTTTACCGCGTCAATTCCCGATTGAAGGGCTGACTTTTCTTTCGAAAAAAGAAAGTCGAAATCAGCAGCCAGCGGGGCCGAATCGAAGGCTGAAATAACAATGTTGTTAGGAACAACCGATGGTTTCGCTATAATACCATACGGACGTTGTTTGAGGAACGGCCACAAACCACTCTTAAGCAGTTGATCACGAACTTCCTCGCGCGAAAGCTTGGAAGGATCAGCTTTGGTAAATTCACGGTGCTCGTTTTTTCCGTCGGGTTCAACAACAATCTCTAAAATTTTGCGTCGCTCTCCACGGTTCACGGCTTGTACCGTTCCGCTTACCGGAGAAGTAAATAAAATTTCAGGGTTGTATTTGTCGAAGAAGAGGGCATCACCAGCTTTGACCTGGGCTTCAGCTTTTACGCTTAACTTCGGCGTCAAGCCTGAAAAATCAGTTGGCTTGAGGGCAACTGATTTTGGTGCGGGAGCATCCTCCAGAACCGCTTCAGCAGCTCCTTTCAACCGGATATCAAATCCGCGCTTCAATTTAAAATGCTTTGACATTGTAATCCCTTGTTGTGGTTATTATTTAGGCTGGCAAAAGTACATATTTTAAAAACTTTTCCCAATCTTTGTTTCATAAACTTACACGAATAGAAATATTTATATACGTTTAATCGTTAACAAGTTTGAATAGAGTCGCGGGGGAAGTTTAATGACGACTGAAATGTTTAAACGCACCTAAAAAAGGTAAAACAAATGAAGATTTTTTTTCGTCTGATCATCATAATTGGAGGTGTTATTTTTACGTTAAGTCCGCTTGCGCAGGAAGCGAACGAATATTATTACCAGAATGCGGTTTACAAAGAGGAAATAAAAACGGTACAATTCCACCGTGAAGGCTTCGAATTGAGCCACCCTGTTTATGAATTGGGAACAACCGGGGCACTGCTGCTTAAATTTGATGATTTGTCGGACGAACCTAAAAATTATTATTACACACTCATTCATTGCGATGCCGACTGGAACGAATCTTACCTGCTTCAGAATGAATATTTGGAAGGTTTTTACGACAATCCGGTGGACGATTATGCGCCCGGGTTCAATACAACGATGACATATATCAATTACCTGGTTCGAATACCGAACGAGCAAGTTCAGATCACACATTCGGGCAATTATGTGTTGGTGGTTTATGAGGATGGGGATAAGGAAAACCTGGTACTTACACGCAGGTTTCATGTGCTGGATCAGAAAGTGAATGTTTCGGGTGTCGTAAAACGCGCCACTTTCGATCCTTTCAAAGGCGATAATCAGGAAGTTGATTTCACGATTGCCCATCCCAACTTGCGCATTGTCAATCCGACTGACGAAGTGAAGGTGGTGGTGATGAAAAACCGGAGATGGGACACGGCTATTCGAAATCTGAAGCCCCTTTTCATTCGCGAAAACGAGCTGGTGTATGATTACGACAAGGAGAATGTTTTTCCGGGCGGAAATGAATACCGTTACTTTGATATTCGTACCCGCCGCTACAATGGCGAAAATGTGCTGGAAACCAGCTTTCATCGGCCATACTACCACGTTACGTTACAGCCCGATGAGGTGAGGTCGAACAAAAAGTACTTTGGTTATCGCGAAATGAACGGCAATTATGTTGTTGAAAGTCAGGATCGGGTAGAGGATTTCGATACGGAGAGTGACTATTTTTTTGTGCATTTTACCTTGCCGCTTGAAGCCCAATTGATTGGCGGCACGGTCAATGTTTTTGGTGCTTTAACCGACTGGAATGCCAATAAAAGCAACGAAATGACTTGGAATTACGAGCAGGCAACCTACGAGCTTACCTTGTTATTGAAGCAGGGCTACTACAACTATCAGTATGTGTATGTTCCCGAAGGTGCGCAAAAAGCCGACGAAACCGTGATAGAAGGAAGTCATTATGAAACTGAAAATGAATACCAGGTGTTTGTGTACTACCGCGGAGTTTCCGGAAGATACGATCAGTTGGTTGGTTATCAGGTCTTGAATGCCGATTTCTAGCGAACGACTTGCAGGGTGCCATCGCCGTTTTTAAACGGAATGCTGAAATAGAATTCAGAGCCTTGATCGATCGCTGAATTGACCTCAATTTTACCACCCAGCAGCATGCTGTAGTGTTGCGCAATGGCCAGTCCCAGTCCCGTGCCTTCGTACTTGCGCGTCGTTTTATTATCGATTTGGTGGAAGCGCTCGAAGATTCGTTTAATTTGCTCGATATCAATTCCGATGCCAGTGTCCTTAACAAAGAACAGCAGTCGGTCATTCCCTTTCATGCGATAACCAAACTCAATTTCTCCCTGGTTGGTAAATTTAACAGCATTGTCCAGCAGTTTTTTCAGAATCTCTTCCAAAAGATATTTGTCCGTAGTGACGCCAAACTTCGGATTGGCATTTTGGTTGTTCAGTTTCAGCCGTATCGGCTTCGAAGTCAAATCGAAACTGTATTGGCGGTAGAGCTCAACCATCAGGTCGTTCACCTTACAGAAGCTCTCTTTTGCCTTCACCTGGTTGCTTTCAATTTTCGACAAGCTGATCATGTCGTTGATCATTTCCATCAGCAGCTTGCCATTGCTAATAATAATGTCGATGAAACGATTTTTCTCTTCCACATCAAAATCGGGCGATCCAACCATCTTCGAAAAACCAATAATGGCATTCATCGGTGTCCGGATCTCATGCGAAATATTGGCCAGGAAAGCTGATTTCAGCTGGTCGGCTTCTTCAGCTTTCAGTTTGGCTTCTTCCAGTCGGATTTCTGCAATTTTTCGCTTGGTAATGTCACGGGCAATCGAGATCACCGAATGATCGTCAAGCCGGGCAATTCGCATTTCAAACATGGCGGTGCCTTTCTCCACTTCCAGCGCATACTCAATGGTTTCAATCGTGTCGCGGTTAATGGCATCCTGAATGCACTGGAAAATTTTGCGGGACATTTTTTCAGAAAAGCCCACTTCAAAAATGGAGTTTCCAACAATATCGTCCGCGTTAATCTGGATGAGTTCCGACTCCTTAATGACAAAATCCATATAAACTCCATCTTTGTCGATGATGAAAAAGATGTCGGGAATCGCTTCGAGCAAGACTTTGTATCGTTTGCGGCTTTCCTGCAGCGAATCAATGATTTGGCGCTGCTTTGTGATGTCGTAAAAAATGCTGGCGATTTGATTTGGAGCCGGTTGCAGCGAAAAAACTTCAAACCATTTTTCCAGGTGTTCAACGTAAACCTCGGTGCGTTGCCTGTTTTTTGAATGCAGATAATAATTATTCCAGTCGAATGAGTTTCGGAAAACCTTAGGAAAGATCACGTCGCCATCAGCCTGGTGCGTTTCGCGCTGGTTTACCCGAAACATTTTTTGAAAGGCGGGATTGGTTTTCAGAACTTTTAGCCCGGTTGGGTTATTCATTTCATCTTGTTCTACTTCCACAAGCAGTACGCCTTGCTGGAACGATCTGACGGTCTTGTTGATTTGCTGATCTGTTTCCAGCACCCGCGTTCGCAATTCCTTTAAGTTCAATTCAAAATTGACAGCGACAAGAAAAGTGGCTGTAAAAACCAGCGAGATTGTCGCAAACGGATTCAGAATCAATTCCGGAGTTGGCCAGAAAAGCATTAACGCATCATTCATCCGGCCGGCCTGCTGCACATGAAATGCTACCGTGAGCAGGCTAATTGTTAAATAGATGAGTAAGTGTTTTTCGCTTTTTTTACTGAAAAGAAGCAGAAACAAGAAGCCGGGAACCATACTCCACATCGAATAGGGGATGCTGTTTGTAACCGGAAGAATGGCATATTGATCTGAAATAAAAAAGAAATAGATGGCTAAAGGAAGTACAAAAATTGTGAGGACAGCGCAGTTGGGTCGCCCACTTCTCAGGCAGTATAACCCGATAAGGCTTATCGTCATCAGAGTTACATCGCCCGGAATGCATTCGTTAAGCCGATAGCCGGAAAACGACAGCATTAACTCAATAAATGCATATAGCAATCCCAGAATTAAAATAACGTGAAGGCCGGTTATCTTTCGTTTATCTTCACCTGATTCAAGGAGATAGGGCTTTGTAATGAAGTGATAAATTGCTTTAAGCATGAAAAAATAGTGCCTTTAAAAATCGCACTAAATATAGTAATTTTTAAGTGGGAACAGGGCTGACCCGAGATATAGTTCGCTCTTTTTTTAAAACTGATATTTATTAGTAAAAAGCTGTTTCTGATTCTATAGTTTTGTTTCTAAAGGGAATACAAAAATATTTAAAAGTAAATTGTTATGCCAAAAGGTTTTTTTAATGTCCCGGTTGCTAAAAATGAACCGGTAAAAAGTTATGCGCCAGGGTCGCCCGAGCGAGCGTCGCTCAAAGCCAAAATAGTAGAACTTCGCAGCTCGGAAGTTGAAATCCCGATGATCATCGGGGGTCGGGAAGTGACCACCGACCGACGGATTCGGATTGCTCCGCCGCATGAAATTAAACATACCTTGGGATATTACTACCAGGGAGATGAGTCTCATGTGCAAATGGCAATTGATTCGGCATTGGACGCTCGCGAAAAGTGGGCCGCCATGAGTTGGCAACACCGGGCTTCCATATTTTTGAAGGCCGCCGATTTGCTGGCCGGACCTTACCGCGACAAATTGAATGCAGCTACCATGCTGGGGCAGTCGAAGAATGCTTTTCAGGCCGAGATTGACGCCGCCTGTGAGTTGGCCGATTTCTATCGGTTTGGGGTAAAATGTATGACCGATATTTATAAAATGCAGCCTGAGTCGGCTCCTGGAATCTGGAACTACAACGAATTTCGTCCGCTCGAAGGTTTTGTTTTTGCGCTCACGCCTTTCAATTTTACGTCAATTGCCGGTAATTTGCCGGTGGCTCCAGCCATGATGGGCAATGTGGCGGTGTGGAAGCCCTCAAAAACAGCGGTTTACTCGGCCGCGGTTATTATGGAAATTCTGCAGGAAGCCGGGCTGCCTGACGGTGTGATTAACCTGGTTTTTGTTTCGGGACCAGTGGCTGCCAAAGTGGTTTTTGGACATCCCGAGTTTGCAGGCATTCATTTCACGGGATCAACGGGCGTCTTTCAGGGTATTTGGAAAACAATCGGCGAAAATATTTACAAGTATAAGTCGTACCCGCGCATTGTGGGCGAAACCGGAGGTAAAGATTTTATTTTTGCTGACAACACCGTTGATCGGCAGGCGCTGGCCATTGCCATGGTTCGAGGCGCTTTTGAATACCAGGGGCAGAAATGTTCGGCAGCTTCACGTTGCTATGTACCCGAAAGTATTTGGGACGATGTGAAAGAGCGGGTTGGAAAAGCCTTGGCTACCGTTAAAATGGGTCCTCCCGAAGATTTCACGAACTTTATTAATGCCGTTATTGATGAGTCGTCATTTGATAAATTAGCCGGTTTCATTGATCGCGCCAAGGCCGATGACGATGCCGAGGTGATTTTTGGCGGAAACTGTGATAAATCGGTCGGTTATTTTATTGAGCCCACCGTAATTTTGGCCAAAAAACCCGACTATGAAACCATGGTCGAAGAATTGTTCGGTCCGGTGCTGACTGTTTATGTGTACGAAGACGAGAAGATGGACGAAACATTGACCATTCTCGATAATACGTCAATTTACGCCCTGACCGGAGCTGTGATGTCGCAAGACCGCTACAACATTGAAAAGATTACGAAGCGACTGGAAAATGCCGCCGGTAATTTTTATATCAATGATAAGCCAACAGGCGCCGTTGTTGGCCAACAGCCATTTGGCGGAGCCCGAGGTTCAGGTACGGACGACAAAGCCGGTTCGGTTTTTAATTTTTTACGGTGGACATCTATTCGCACAATCAAAGAAAATTTTGTGCCGCCACACGATTACATGTATCCAAACTTTCTTCCGGATCAGGAATAAGAAATACCACAGGTTTAATTTTTAAGGAGATGATTTTGTTCATCTCCTTTTTTTTTGGGTGATAATACCTTATTTTTACCAGCAGAAATAAATCACTTCATGAAAGAAACCTTGTCATTCATCTGGAGCCGGCTGCGAACGAAATACGGAATTGTATTGGCGCTGTTCGTTTTGTGGGTCGGATTTTTTGATGAAGAAAACAGCTTGCTGCAGCATCTTCAGAATAGGCAAAAACTATCACAGCTAACGGAGCAAGAGGCTTATTTGAGAAGTAAGATTATTTCAGATAAACGAAAAATCCAAGAGCTTCAAACCAACCTGACCAACCTGGAGAAATTTGCCCGCGAAGAGTTTTTAATGAAAAAGGAGAACGAAGACGTTTTCCTGATTGTGGAAGAAGAATAGCTTCCAGCCATTTTCAGTTTATTGTGTATTTTTTCTTGTGTGCTTGGGTAAAATAAACCCAAGGAAAATCGGTTTAATTTTCGCGAATACAAAAAACGTGTTTGATTAATGGTTGTTTTTTTATAAATTGATAAGAATTTCAACGATTATGAACTTGGATACCAATCTGTTTAAAATTGAAACCAACCACGTGGCCCCCGAAAAAGGACGCATCCTGATTGCGGAGCCCTTTCTGCCGGGAAGCTATTTTAACCGGTCGATTGTGTTTTTGGTTGCGCATAGCGACAAAGGCGCCATCGGTTTTATTTTGAACAAAAAGATTGACTATCCTGTCAATGAAATTTTGGGCGACTTTCCTGATTTTGAGGCTGATGTGTATGTTGGAGGGCCCGTGAGTACCGATACCATTTATTTTATCCATTCATTGGGGCAGTTGATTCCGGGAAGTATTCATGTGAAAGATAATATGTATTGGGGAGGCGACTTTGACGAAGTGAAAAAACTGATTCGTGAAGGATTGATTTTGCCTGACCAAATTCGTTTTTTTCTGGGATATTCTGGTTGGGATAATGGCCAGTTGGAAGAAGAAATAAAGGAAAATTCCTGGTTGGTTTCTGAGATTAACGAAGATTTGGTTATGGTCGATCGTAAAACCGAAAGCATGTGGGTGCAAGCCGTTCGCGATATTGGGGGCAAATACACGCTTTGGGAGAATTTCCCCGAAAACCCATCCTTAAATTAGGAGCAGACTGTTCCATTCCTGATGAATTTTCCTGATTTCCTTGTTGAAATACCGCTTGTTTCTGAATGCATTAATCCATTGAATCCCGTCAGTCGAATTGACTAAAAAGAGCTCATCAGCCGCGAGCAGCACCTCCTCATTCAGCTCTTGGGTAAATTGCAAATCAAGCTTCAATTGCTGGCAAATCCGCTGCACTTTTTGCTGGCTAATATCCACATATGCACCCGTTTGAGGGGCCGGTGTGAGCCATGTGCTTCCTGTCAGGGCATAGATGTTTTTTAGAGGCGCTTCCACGATTGATGCGTCTTGATTGATGATTAGCAAGTCATCAAATGTTGACGTTTTTAATTCTGTATTTACAATTTTCCACAATGGAGATGACCCCAAATCCAATGAAGACAAGGGCGAAATCCCTTTTGGAATTTTATTGAACAGGCCAACTTTCAGGCCGGTTTGGTTAAGCTGGTACTCCACCGCATCAATCGCGTCGGTTTTAATGAGGTAGGAAATTCCGTTCTTATTGTCAATAAAATAGAGATGGATCAGGGCACTTCGGAATAATTTGTTTTTGACCAAGGTGCGTTCAATTTGTCTTTTAAGCTCCTTGCCTCTTGATGCCAGAAACCGGGGAATTGGCTGATTGAAAAGCTTCAGTTTCAAAACCATCATGTCCACATGTTGGTCCCAAAAGGGCATCAGGTTCCGAACAGCTCGAATTGGCTCTTCGAAAATCAAATCTTGGAGCATTTTGACTGCCAATTGTTGCTCCGACGTCTGGGAGAACTGACCATCAACTAAAATGTAGTTGTCTGACATTTCGATCTTTTCTTACGATAAAAGCCTGTTAGCGAGGCGAATATTCAGGCAATCAAATCTTTTCTAAATCACCATAAACAGCTTGTCCATGAATCGTTGAAACAAACTGCTGTTGAGTAGTATGGGAAAGACAAATCCGAAAACCGCTCCCAAAAAATGGGCATCGTGAGCCACATTGTCGTTTTGCTTTCGACCCATATAGTAGGAATAGGCCAGGTAAAGTCCGGCGAAAACAATTCCCGGAATAGGCAGAACGCCAAAAAAGTAAATCTTATTCCAAGGCTCAAAAAAGATGGCTGCAAACAAAACCGCCGAAACAGCACCCGAGGCACCAACTGCATTGTAGTAATAGTTGTTCCGGTGCTTGTATAAGGCGTAAGCGTTGGAAACCAGCATTCCCCCAAAATACAAAATGAGAAAATAGGCATTGGCCATGCGGCCGAAACCATACTCAAAATACATTTCAATGGCGCGGCCAAACGAGAACAGAACAATCATATTCACAATCAGGTGTTCCCAGTTGGCATGGACAAAACCATGCGAAAACAGCCGGTAATACTCATTTTTGTGAACCACTTTGCTGGCGTTAAACTGGAGTTTGTCCATCAAATCGGGTCGGTTAAATGCAATGATGGAAACAAGTGCCGTAATGGCAATAATAATTATCGTCATGCGTATAATTTCTAGTGTAAAATTTTATAAATCATTTCTTTTTGAAGGTCGCCCGCTGAGGTCGATACATTGCCAAAACCTTTTGATTTCATATCGTACTCGCGCAAAATTTCCATAATGGCGACCAGCTTTTTAGGGTTGTAAACTTTAGCCGCATCCATGTACGAGCGCACAAAAAACGGAGCGACCTGCAAAGTCGAGGCAACTGCGTTGGGCGACTTGTCCGTGAGGAAGTGCAAGGTCAGGATTTTCATGAAATAGTAGTACAAACTGGCAATGGTGCGCGTAATTGGGTTTGACGATGGGTTGGCCGCAAAATAGTTGATGATCTGATTGCTTTTCAATACGTTTCGCTCCGACAAAGCGTTTTGAAGCTCGAAAATGTTGTAATCTTTGCTGATTCCAATGTTCTTCTCAATGTGGTCGGGAGCGATTTTCGTCCCTTCCGGCAAGGTAATAATGAGCTTGTTGAGCTCGTTGGATACTTTGCCGAGATCGGTTCCCAGGTATTCGGCCAACATGGCGGCGGCCTGCGGTGCGATGCTGTAATTATGGGCCGCAAGGTAGCTGTTAATCCAGGCCGGAAGCTTGTTTTCGTAAATCTTCTTCGACTCAAAAAGCACACAACTTTTAGCCAGTTGTTTGGCAAAGCTCTTGCGTTTGTCTATGGTTTTGTATTTGTAATTGACGACCAAAATGGTCGAAGTCAGCGGTGCTTTAATGTAGGGTTCGAGCTCTTCAATTTTTTTGATGTTTTGGGCTTCTTTCACCACAACAACCTGGTGATTGGCCATCATGGGAAACCGCCGGGCGTGGGTGATAATCGTATTGACGTCTGTGTCTTTTCCATACAAAACATGCTGATTGAAGCTTTTTTCGGCATCAGTCAACACGTTTTTACTAATATAATCTGTGATTTGATCGATGAAATAGCTCTCTTCTCCCATTAAAAAATAAACAGGGTGGTAGATCTTTTTCTTCAGATTGACTAAAATATCTTGGTAATCCATCGTTTGCTTGAGCGTTTAAAATCGTAAATGTTTAACTGATCGTCCGTTGTTTTTGATTTCCATCAGGGCTTCGATGCCAATTTTTACGTGTTTTTCAACAAAATTTGTAGTCACCTTTTTATCGCTGGCTTCCGTTTTTATCCCGGTCGAAATCATGGGTTGATCCGAAACCAACAGCAAGGCTCCGGTTGGTATTTGATTGGCAAAACCAACCGTGAAAATGGTCGCTGTCTCCATGTCGATGGCCATTGCCCGGGTTTTGTACAGATACTTTTTAAAGCGGGCATCGTACTCCCACACACGTTTGTTGGTGGTGTAAACGACCCCGGTCCAGTAATCCATCTGGCTTTCGCGAATGGCCGTTGAAACGGCACGCTGCAAGCTGAAAGCGGGGAGCGCGGGAATTTCGGGGGGCAAATAATCATCTGAAGTTCCATCGCTGCGGATGGCAGCAATCGGCAGAATTAAATCGCCCAATTTGTTTTTTCGTTTCAGGCCTCCGCATTTTCCCAAAAACAAAACACCTTCGGGTTTGATAGCGCTAAGCAGGTCCATGATTGTTGCAGCATTGGGGCTGCCCATGCCAAAATTGATGATGGTAATGTCGCCATTCGAAGCGTTGGGCATATTTTGGTTGATCCCCAATATGGGCACCTTAAATTGTTCTGCAAACATTTCGACATACAGCTGAAAGTTGGTTAGCAGAATGTAATCTGCAAAGTCTTCCAGTTTGCGCCCGGTGTAGCGGGGGAGCCAATTGTCAACAATTTCTTTTTTCGTTTTCATTGGTAAAAGAATTTTTTTCGCACTTTTGAACGAAAATCAGTTTGCGCGAACTTCGTTCCGGAGCGCGGTTTTACAAAAATACAACTTTGTGTCAGCTAAATATGGTTAGCCAATTAAATTTACCAACATATCCGTTTCGTATCGATCAGCAGGATGGCAAAAATTTGATATTCGATGAAATACGAAAGAAGTTGGTCGTGCTTACTCCCGAAGAGTGGGTGCGACAGAATTTTGTTCAGTATTTAATTGGAGAAAAGCAATTTCCAGCTTCGCTGATGGCGATTGAAACGGGTTTGAAAATCAATCAAAATCAATTCAGGGCCGATTTGCTAATATACGACCGGAAGGGAAAACCTTTATTTTTGGTTGAATTTAAGGCGCCATCCGTAAAAATTACCCAACAAACTTTTGACCAGATCACTCGTTACAACATGACTTTTCAGGTTCCGTACCTGATCGTGTCGAACGGATTGAGCCATTACTGTTGCCTGGTTGACCTGGAAAAACAATCCTACGTTTTCTTGAAGGAAATCCCAATATTTAACCAGTTATTTTAGCAGAAGCTGGTAAAGCTCTTCGTCGAGCCAGCCGGCCGATGTTCTGATCCAGTCTTTTTTTGTTCCGACCCATTCAAACCCCACTTTTTTAAACAGGTGAATGCTGGCCTGATTATCGACCGTGATGTTGGCATAAAGCTGGTGCAGGCCCAATACTTCCGTGGCGTACAAAGCCATCAGGCGCAAGGCGTCGGTGGCCAGCCCTTTACCCTGGTTTTTTTTATTGTAGATGAGAATGCCGATGCCAGCCCGCTGATGAAACGGATCAAAGTCGAACAGGTCGACTGCGCCAACCGCACAGCCCGTGGAATCCTCAATCATCATCCGAAGTTGTTTGGTTTCGAAAATGTCGCGGTGCGATTCTTCGATGTACTGTTTTAAAATATAGCGTGAAAAAGGTGTGAGCGTGTTGCTTACCTGCCAGATTTCGGGATCGTTTTCCCACCGGTAAATTGTTTCCAGGTCTTCCGGCTCCAAAGGCCGAAAGCTGATTTGTCCGTGTGCCAGCTTTTTTAATGTCATCGTCCTAAGTTTTTCCAGCCTCGCAAAACAATGCGCGCATCCTGTTCGACACGGTAATTTTTTGCATAGACCATATTAATCTTACCGATTTCCGCTTCGGAAAGTTCATCCTTAAATTTGTCGGTGGGGGTTAAAACGCCTGCTTTGAGTCGCGGAAGTGTAACGGCTTTTGTGTTGTTCCGGCTCAAGCCCACCCAGCTTTGCGAAGCGACCAGCACCTTGATGATATTGGTGAAAAAGCCTGCTTTGTTCCGGACTGTCCAGCAAATAAGAGGGTAAGCCGCCAGAAACAACAAGCTTACAGTCAAGTCGAACAGGCGCTTTCGGCGCAGGTTGTTTTCTTTGGTGATGGCGTTTACTTCAAGCAAATACAGGTCGCCTGTGGTATCAATCGAGTTGCTACCAATAATCGATAAACTCTCTGGTGGAGCAATTTTATAGTCGATATTCAATTTGCTTAAATTGAGCATCGTCTGGATAATATGCTGAGAAGGCAAGTCGCTTGCACTAAAAATAAGTTCCTCAACCTTGTGAATTTGGATAATTTCTTCCAGCTGACTCAGGTTTCCCAGAAAATCGGAAGTCGCGTGTGCATGATTGGGCTGCACGATTCCAATCAATTTGATTTTGAGATGAGATTGGCTGATTAAACGGCTGATGCGTGTGGCTTCGTCAAGTTGAGCAATCATGACGACTCGTTTTTCCCGGTTTCGGTCAAAACGTGCTTGCTGCGAGCTGCTTTGACTGAGCAAATAGCGATAAGCCAGCAGGCTGACGACGGCCCAGCCCGACCCCAGCAGGATGAGTGCCCGCGAGAAACGGAGGCTTTCGGGTGCCAGCGAATGAAAAATCAAAATGCCAACACTTCCCCAGAGTAGGCCTTTAAAAACCTGTAGCATTTTGATCGGTTTGTCGTATCCTCCGGTGAGCCAGATTCCTAAAGTCCAAATCAAAATATAAACCGGCACAACCAGTTGCAGAAAGTTTGAAGGATAGTAATCCGGTGTGTATTTCAACTGTTCCCAGTAGGGCAGGAGCCACAAAAAACCAAGAAAAATAAGCAGGATGTCGATGATTGGAAAAAATGCTGCTTTGGCGATTCGGCTAAGAACCGACAGGAAAGCCCGAAAATAGATGGCCAGGTTAATCAGCATGGCGAACATGTCGGCACGGCCTTTTGCAAAGTGCTTCCGTGCAAAAATGATCATCGCCTGATAAAAAATCTTCACGTAGTTAAAGCTGCCTTTTTTGGTGCTTTCGCCTTTATAGTGAACAATGGTGGTGTCGGCAAAATAATAGTTTTTAAAACCGGCCCGGGTAATTCGATACGAGAGGTCAATGTCTTCGCCATACATGAAGAACGCTTCGTCGAGCAAGCCAATTTCATTTAAAACCGAACGGCGCAACATCATGAACGCACCGGCCAACACCTCTACTTCGTGGGTCTGATTATGATCCAGATGCCCCAAGTGGTAGCGAGCAAGGCGTTTGGAGCGGCTAAACAGCCTCGACAAGCCAAAGATCTTGTAGAAAGCGACCATGGGCGTTGGTAAGCCGCGTTTCGATTCGGGTAAAAATCGGCCCTTGCCGTCAATCATTTTTACGCCCAGTCCGCCAGCGTCCGGATGTTCGTCCATAAATTGGAGGCATTTGGCAAAGCTGTTTTCTTCAACAATGGTATCCGGATTAAGCAACAGGACATATTCGCCTTTGGCTAGTCGAATAGCTTGGTTGTTGGCTTTCGAAAAGCCCAGGTTCTCCTGGTTTTCAATGAGCCTGACGTCAGGAAATTTTTCACGAACCATGAGGCAGGAGCCGTCAACCGAATTGTTATCAACCACAAAAACCTCGGCATCAATCGTTGTGCAAGCCTTCTGAACCGAATGCAGGCATTGCTCCAGAAAGTGCCGGACATTATAATTGACAATGATGACGGTGAGTTTTATTGGCGATTGGTGATTGATCATGTGTTCGTCAGGCGTTGGTCATTGTTGATATTCTCCGGTTTTTGTTTTGATCAGGTGGTTAACAAATTAAGTCTGCTTTGTCTTATTGCGACAAGGTGCTTTCAAAGTCGAGCCGGTTTTTAATTGACCGGCCAAGCGTAATTTCATCAGCATATTCCAGTTCGTCGCCAATGGAAACTCCACGGGCTAAGGTCGATATTTTGACATCTAGTTCTTTCAACTTTTTGTAAATGAAGAAATTGGTTGTGTCGCCTTCCATGGTGGTGCTCAGCGCCAGGACCACCTCTTTCACCGTTCCGCTTTTCACGCGTTCAATCAGGGAGTTGATTTCCAGATCCGACGGGCCAATGCCGTCCATGGGCGAAATGATTCCGCCAAGCACGTGGTAAAGGCCCGAAAACTGCTGGGTGTTTTCAATGGCCATCACATCCTTGATGTTTTCAACCACACACACTTCTTCGGGATGGCGGTTTGGATTGCTGCAAATGTTGCAGGTGTCGACATCTGAAATGTTGTGGCAAATCTGGCAGTGCTTAATTTCGTTTCGAAGCTGGATCAAGCTGTGCCCAAACAGCTCAACTTCCGATTTTTCCTGTTTCAGCAAGTGAAGGACTAATCTGAGTGCCGTTTTTCGCCCAATACCCGGAAGTTTGGCAAATTCGTTGACTGCATTTTCCAACAAGCGCGAAGGAAATTTTTCCGTGATCATGTTTTCTTTGTTTGATGGGCCTCAAATTTAATAACAGGCGGATCAAATCTGGCAAAAAGCCAGGCTTTATTTTAGGTAGTTCGCAAGCGTGTCCAGTAGCTCTTTCATTTTTATGGGTTTGCAAAGTACTTCGTTGCAGCCGGCATCCAAACATTTCTGATGCTCATCGCTCATGGCATAAGCTGTTTGTGCAATAATCGGAATTCCCGAATCGCTTTGCCGAATGGTTCGCGTAGCCTGATAGCCATCAATTTCAGGCATTTGAATGTCCATCAAAATGAGATCGACTTTGTTTTTCGAATATAAATTTAAGGCATCAATGCCATCTTTCGCCCAAAGTACGTTCGCTTTCGTATCCCTCAAAATTTCAAATAAATACTCGTAGTTGTAGTCAACATCTTCGGCAATGAGTACGGTGCAGTTTTCAAAATTGTAGTCGTTTGTCGTTTTTTTAGGCTGAGTTTTGGCCGGCGCGCTAATTTTGTCGTACGGAATGGTAAAATAGAAGATGGAGCCTTTGTTTTCAACAGATTTAACGTTCATGGAGCCGCCTAACAATTTAACCAGCCCATCGGAGATGGCTAACCCCAGTCCGGCACCGCCCTCACGATCTTTCAAACTATGTGCATGCTGAAGGGTGCGGTTAAAAATCGTTTTTACCTGATCTTTTGGAATTCCCTGGCCGGTATCTTCAACATAAAATTGCAATTTATTTTTATTGAGTAGCTGGTAGCCAATTTCGATATAGCCACTTTCGGTAAATTTCAAGGCATTGTCAAACAGGTTGACCAGAATTTGCTTCAGGCGTTTGGTGTCGGTGAAAATAAAATCGTGGTGTTTGAGTTTGGGCTTGCGAAAACGAATCTCAATTTTCTCCTTTTGCTTTCGTTCCATCATTTGCTGAAATTGGACCGAAAGATCATTAAAGGTGTTTGTCAGTGAGCAAGCATCTTTTTTGACCTTGAGCTCATTGGCTTCAATTTTCGAAATGTCGATAATGTCATCAATCAGCAGCAGCAAATACCGGCTGCTTTCCTCAATAATATCGGCATAGCGCAATTGCTGATCCTGCGTTAAATCACCTGCTTTCAACAATTCAGAAAAACCAATAATGCCGTTGATGGGCGTTCGGATTTCGTGGCTCATGTTGGCCATGAAGTTGGTTCGCGACTGGTTTTCAATTCGTGTGCGTTTTTGCGATTTGCGCAAATCGTCTTCCAAACGTTTTAATGAGGTAATTTCTTCGGAAATTTTCAGGTAATTGGTAATGATTCCGTGCTCGTCTTTCAAACTCGAAATGGAAGCCAGTTCCCAGTAAACCTTACCATTTTTATTTCGGTTTTTAAATTCGCCCACCCATTCGTTGCCTGTGGTAATGGTGTCCCAAAGTTCCTTGTAGTAGGTGGTTGGGTGGTAACCCGATTTCTGAATGTTGGTCTTTTTTCCCACCAACTCTTCTTTGCGGTAGCCGGTTATTTTGCAATAGGCCGGATTGAAAAATTCGATGTATCCTTCCAGGTCAGTAATGACAATGGGCACCGGACTTTGCATGATGGCCTGATGCAACATGCGCAGGTCGCCTTCATGTTTCTTCTCAACGGTGATGTCGCGGTTGGTTCCCAGAACGCGGACGGCATTTCCTTCGGAATCGCGCAGGGCAGCTACCCTGGATTTAAACCAGCGGTAAAGCCCGTCTTTGTGCTTTAACCGAAATTCCGACTCGAAAATCAACGCACTGCTTTTCAGGAAATTCTCAAAGGTTCGTTTCACCCGGTTGTAGTCATCGGGGTGGATGAGGTCAGTCCAGGTAGAAAATTTATCTTCAAGTTCATCTGGATAATAGCCCAGCAAGGCTTTCCACTTGCGCGAAAGATGCATGGCTTCATCGGCCACAACCCAATCCCAAACACCATATTCCGATGCTTCGGCGGTTAATTTATAGCGCTGTTTTTTATTGGCGTAGTTTTTTTCAAGCTTTTTTTGTTCGTTGATATCGCGAATGACGCCACTTACGGCAATCACTTCATTTTCATGGTTTCGCTCCGGAGTGAATCCAATGCTGATCCAAAAAGGCCTGTTGTTGTGCAAAAATGAAAACTCGTTGAAGAACGGTTTTTTGCTCTGAATCACCAGTTCAATCAGGTGGTCAACTTCTTCCGAAAGCTCCCTTAAATAACCCGATTCAGTAATTTTTTTCCCAATAATCTTGGTGGGTTCGTGTTGAAGTAGCGGGAGTAGATTTTCAGAATAGAAGGTGTGTTGCCGGTCTTTGTCGAAACGGACAAAAGCTTCGGGGTTGTTATTTAAATCGAAACCATCCGGAAGAGTATTTCCCTGAAATGACTTTCTTTCAGCGCTTTCACCGGGATGGAATCCGGCACGTTTTTTTTTTGGATACTTCATGGGCTGTTTCTTTTTTCAAACAGTTTAAAATTAGCGAATTAATATGAATAACTATTCCGGCTCCTAATTGTTTGGTCTGATCGGAATAAATACCCTTTATTTTTTATTATGTATTCGATATTTAAGTGATTTGGGTCACGGTTAGTTTTGGGCTGGTACTGCTGGTTAAGCGCCGTTGTTATGTTTTTAACTTCCAAGTAAGAAGAAAATTGTAGCGATTGTGGCTGCAAAGCAATGGGCAATAGTTGTTGGCGAGCAGCCTGGCCTGTTTTTATTTGCAAATGTTTTAAAATAAGCATTATTTTGCTCTCATTGCATGTGCGATGGGGAGGGAACAATGAATACTTCGATTTTAAAAAATAGGGAACAAAGCACGGGATTGATCGTGGCAACGCTTGTGCTATGGCTTCTTTTGGCAGGGTGTGGGCTCGTTGGGTTTGCGGCTCAAAATGAAATGAGCTTCGATTCCTTTTCGCAGGAAGACGGACTGCCCAACAATCAAATCCAGAACATTTATCAAGATCAGAAAGGATGGATGTGGTTTGGAACGAGTCAGGGCTTGAGTCGTTTTGACGGATATCAGTTTGTCAATTTTGTACATTCGGAAGATGATAGCCTGAGTCTGAGCGGAACCTTGGTGCGGGTGATTTGTGAGGATCGTCGCGGCAATTTGCTGGTTGGAATGGAGAACGGTGGCTTGAATGTGTTTGATCGCGAGTTGGAAGTGTTTTATCACCCCTACGAAGATCATCCCCTGTTTAAGGACCGGGAAGTTTCAGTAAACGACATCCAGGAAGATGCGGACGGAACCCTTTGGCTGGGGACAAATCATGGTATTTTGTTGGTGGATACGCTGGGGCATGTGACCGCCGTTTCGCAGACTGACAATCATGTCGGGTTGAGTCTGGAGCTTGAGTTTGTGCGGGTACTTCAGTTTGACCAAACCGGAAAACTGTGGGCGGGAACCAATACCGGAGTTTTTATTGTCGATCCCCGCGACCTTTCTGTTGAGCCTTTTTCCTTGCCATTGAAAGAACAACGGGACGAGATATGGGAAATTTTTTTGGATCCCGAAGGTGCCATTTGGATTGGAACGTACTCGAACGGAGCATTTGTCGTGGAGCCGGGCTCGCACGAAGTAAAGCCCGTTAAGCTGGAGCCGGAATATGAGCGGACAGAAACCGTCCGGTCGATTGCGGTGGGTGCCTTTGGAAATTATTGGATCGGAACACGCGGTGGTTTGTATGTTTACCACAAGAAGGACGGGCTGACCGCTTTTTACAGGCATGACGGGCGGGAGCAAACGTCGTTGATTAATAATTCGGTGCTGGATATTTTGCACGACAGGCGCGGCGAGACCTGGATTGGAACCCGCGGTGGGTTGAATTTGCTGGCCAAAAGCAAACAGGCGTTTCATAATTTCAGTTCCCATCCTTCCGATAGAAGTGATAAGTACTTGAATAGCAGTATTGTTTATGCTTTTTGGATTGACGATGAGAACAAAATCTGGATTGGAACCGAAGATGGCGGTGTAAATATTTATGATCCGGAAACCGAATCCTACAGCTACCTGATGGCCAATCCCAACGATCCCAATTCGATTTCCCGAAACTGCATCAAAGCGTTTCAGAATGATCGTGACGGAAATTTGTGGATCGGAACGTTCCTGGGTGGAATTGATGTGTTGGATCTGGAAAGCGGTCAAATGCAGCATTTTAAGGCCGATCCCTCCACTGCCGGAACTTTGGCTGATAATCGGGTTTGGGATTTTTTGCTCGATGACGGCGGCAATATTTGGGTGGCAACATCGGCAGGAGTTGACCGGTTTGACCCGAAAACAGGGCGATTTGTGCATTATCCGCAGTTGGCGGGCCAAGAGCAGGTGAATTGGATTGAACAGGATGCGTACAACAACATTTGGCTGGGAACAACTGATGAGGTGATTATTTACCACGCCGAAAGTAAGCAAGTGACACGCTTTGCCGAACATTCCCGGTCGTTTTTGGAGGACTCCAGTGGCCGTTTCTGGATTACCACGCTGGATCGGGGAATTGCGCAATACTCAAGCATTAGTGGGGCCATTCGCTACTACAATGTCGACGACGGCTTGTCGAACAACCAGGCGCTTTGCATGCTCGAAGACAACAACAAGAAGTTGTGGATCAGTACGTCCAATGGCTTGTCGAAGTTCGATCCGGTTCACGAAACGTTTCAGAATTACACCAGTAAAGATGGTTTGCGGAATAATCAGTTTTCGTACGGCGCCGCCTATAAAAAAGACGATGGAAGCCTCTTGTTTGGAGGTGTTTCCGGCTTTAACATCTTCAATCCTTCTGAAGTGAAAAGCGAGGACAATGATGTTCCGCTTGTGCTGACTGATTTTCGGGTCTTCAATAAAAAAGTGGACATTGGGTCGGGAAGAAAGCCAATCTTGAGGAAAAGCATTTCAGAAACCAGCCACTTGGTTTTACCCTACGACCAGAATGTGTTTACCCTGGAGTTTGCTGCACTGAATTTTGTAAACAGCGAAAATAATCTGTACAGTTATTACCTCGAAGGTTTTGATAAAGAATGGAATGAACCCAGCAAAAGCCGGACAGCAACTTACACCAACCTAAATCCGGATGATTATGTGCTGCGAATTAAACGTTTTGTGCCAGGGAACGAGGCTGCCGGAAATGAGTTGCAGCTGCTCATTACCGTTTTGCCGCCATTCTGGAAAACGGTTTGGTTCAGGAGCTTGATCCTGTTGGTTATTGGAGTTTTGATTTATTACCTGGTTCAGTTTTTTCTGTATCGCGAGAAAATAAAAAACGAGTTGATCCTGGAGCGGATGAAAGCACGGAAACTGCACGAGTTGGATATGTTGAAACTGAAGTTTTTTACAAATATTTCGCACGAAATTCGCACACCGCTCACCTTAATTCTAGCTCCCCTTGAAAAGCTGATTGCTCAAAAGTTGCCGCCGGAAGATGTGCGTGCCCATTTGGACATCATGTACCGAAACACCAAGCATCTGGATCGGCTGATCAGCCAGCTGTTGGATTTCAGAAAACTCGAATCCGGTAACCTGAAACTGGAACTGCGCCAAGGCGATTTGGTCGGTTTTGTCGCCAATATTGTTGAGTCTTTTCAGCCATATGCCGAAGAAAAAGGGATTCAGCTGAAATTTAAAAGCCTGAAGAAACATTTGATAACCAAGTTTGATACCGATAAAATTGAAAAGATTCTGAGCAATTTGCTGACCAACGCGTTCAAATTCACGGACAAAGGTGGGCGAATTTCAGTGAATCTCTCCTTGGTTTTCGACACCACCGAAGAAGATTTGTCGAGTGAAAATCCGGATCAGGAATACATAGAAATTACAGTGCGCGACACCGGCCAGGGTATTTCTCAAACCAATGCGTCAAAAATTTTCAACCGCTTTTTTCAGGCCAACGAAAAAGAAGTGCAGACCGGTGCCGGCATCGGCCTTTCCTTTGTCAAGGAATTGGTGAAACTGCACCGGGGCGAGATATTTGTAGTCAGCAAGCCCGGCAAAGGAAGTAAGTTCACAGTCCGCATTCCTTTCGAGAAAGAGCGCGCCGACGCCTTGCCGGTAAATGGTGTTGAGCACGAAACGCCCAGCGAGGCCTTGGACGTTGCCGATCAGCCAGCTGTCGACTCTTTAAACTCACGCATCATGCTTGTTGTAGAAGATAATCAGGATGTGCGAACCCTAATCCGAAGTCATTTTGCACCGAAATACCAGGTGCTTGAAGCCAGCGATGGGCGCGAGGGCTGGAATCTGGCGTTAGAGGCTGTGCCCGATGTAATTGTCAGCGATGTGTTGATGCCTGATGTGGATGGCTATGAGTTTTGTAAAAAAGTGAAAAAGGACGAACGTACCTCCCATATCCCTGTTCTGCTGCTTACGGCGCTTCATTCCAAAGAACACGAAATAAAAGGCCTTTCGAGCGGAGCAGACGACTACATCACCAAGCCATTTGATTTATCAATTTTGCAGACCAAGATCGATAATATGCTGTCGATTCGCGATTCGTTGAAACAGAAATATTCCGGAGAAATTACGCTTCAACCACGCAATATTATCATTTCATCGCCCGAGGAGAAGTTTTTACACAGGGCCGTCGAAGTTGTGGAAAACAACATTGCTGATGCTGATTTGGATATTGAGCGCTTTGCGCAGGAGGTGGGGGTTAGCCGAATGCAGCTTTATCGGAAATTGAATGCCTTGACAGATATGACGGTCAAAGAGTTTATCCGCAGCATCCGGTTAAAACGGGCAAGCCAGTTAATTATGCAGGAAAAAATGACCGTGAGTGAAATTGCCTATGCCGTAGGTTTCAAGGATATGTCGCATTTCAGAAAGTGCTTTCGCCAAATGTACGGGATGACCGCTACGGAATACAAGCAGAAAAAACTGAAGGAGCAATCAGACGAGGCTTGAAACCACGAACGCTTGTTTTCGACATAAAAAGCGAATGGAGGCTTTGTGCGAAATCAGACTCCTGCCTTAAAAACCTGGTCCAGGTTCTTCTGAAGTGAGTCGATTTTTAAAGACTGAATTTCGGTGTTGGCATGCGGTTTTTGAAGTGCATCAATGTCCATCTTTTCTGTTGTGTTATGCCACGTCCGGTAAAGTGTGGCGTAAACAATCAGGCAAAACAAAAGGGCCAAAAAGTAATAATCTCTCTTCTTCATGCTTGTTTTAAATTTCTTAGACGTTCCGCTTTCATTTTTAGCGCGTGCAAAAGTAGACAAAGAGTTGATTGAAGATCTTCGCACTTGAAAAATCATTGGCAAAGGCATCCGAATTAACAATGAGGTAATATTTGCATGCGCCTGTTTTATGCGTTTATTTTGCAGAAATTGAACAGGTCAACACATCAAAAATGGGACGAAATAATTTTTTTCAGTTTAAGCAATTTATTGTTATTCAGGAGAAAGCGGCCATGAAAGTCGGAATTGACGGCGTTTTACTTGGTTCGTGGGCCCGGCTGAACGGGGCAGAACACGTGTTGGATGTGGGGACCGGAACCGGCTTGCTTTCGCTGATGGCGGCCCAGCGTTCGGGCGCCATGGTTGACGCTGTTGAACTGGAAGCCGATGCTGCCATGGAAGCCCGGCTGAATTTTCAGCAGTCGAAATGGGCTTTGCGAATCCGCTTGACAGTTGGTGCGTTTCAGGCGTTTCAAGCCGATAAGAAGTACGATCACATCCTGTGCAATCCGCCATTCTTTGATAACTCACAGAAATCCAATGATCAGAAACGAACCCAGGCCCGGCATTCGGATAGCTTAAGTTTGAAAGAACTGCTGGAGGGAGCCAGCCGGTTGCTGGCAGAACACGGTAAAATGAGTTTGATTTTGCCGGCTGATAAGGAATTGCGACTGTTTGAGCTGGCTTCGGCCTTGAATCTGTATGTGGTTCGCATCACAAAGGTGGCATCGGACGAAAGCCGGACTGCTCACCGCATATTGGCCGAACTGTGCCGGAAGCCGGCGGAATTATTGGAGTCTGACTTGGTGATTCGTGATCAGGCAACTGGTGAATATTCAGCAGCATATCGCCAGTTGACCAAAGATTTTTACCTTGCTTTTTAGCACACTAAATCAAGGTAACAAAAGGAGAAAAGGTTTTGTCCATTTTCTTAGCGAAGTTTCGAATGGCTTCGTGATCTATTCTGCTTACGGTTTGCTCTACTTTGGCTACTTTTCGCACAATCAGTTTTTCGAAAAAGCGCATTTTTTCAAAGTTGAATTCGCCGCCTAAAATGGCTTCTGATTTAGCATATTGATGTAGCTTTTCGGGAAAGGCATTTTCGAGTTGCTGAAAGGCTTGATCCCCTTCGTACATGCAGCAGATGAAAAGGCCAAGTTGCTTGTATCCGAGTTTTTCTGTGTTGATGGTGCAAAAATCACGAATTTTCCGTTGAATTTGTCCGGCGTGGATCGATCCTCCTACGATTACCCGGTCATAGTCTTGGAAATCAGGATCTTGGTCTTCTTTGAGGTTTTTAATGGTCACCTCTCCATTGAGTTGTTCTGCCAACTCGTGCACAACTTGTGTGGTGCATCCGTGGGTTGACATATAAATGATGAGTGTCTTCATGAATGGAGATTTTCTATCAAAAATAGGACAATTGCAAGAAACAAACGGCTTTTTTATCGGTTAAGTTAAGATTATAATCGGTTTGCAGAGATAATTTCAGATTCCAATGTCTTTTTTGGTTGAAATACATTACCTTTGCAGCCCAAAATAGAGATGCTATGTCGATAGAAGTTATGCAAGCAATTAAGATTGATGAAAGTTTTTACAAAGTGAAAGAGGTCAGGAGACTAACGGATGAAACTTTCTCGCTGCGCCTGCCCAAAAGCCGTTTTGCGTTTAAGGCCGGACAGCACATTTCGCTTGGTATTCAAGGCGATTATCAAAGCCGCGAATATTCCATTTACAGCGGCGAAAATGATGAGCATTTGGAAGTGTTGGTGAAGGAAGTGAAAGAAGGTTATTTTTCTCCCAAGCTGAGCCATTTGAAGCCCGGCGACCTGGTTGAGGTGAATGGTCCGTTTGGCAAATTCCGGATCGATGAAAAAAAGATCAACGACCATAAATTTGTCTTTATCGCCAGCGGAACCGGAATTGCTCCGTTTCGCAGCATGGTACGCACTTATCCGCAGCTGGATTACCAGATTGTGCATGGCGTGCGATACGGACACGAGGCATACGACAAAGAGGAGTACGATGCCGAACGCCATATTTTGTGCACCACAGGCGACAAAACCGGCCAGGTGCATGGACGCTTGACGAAGTATCTGAAAAAGACGACCTTTGATAAAACCACGCAGTTTTATCTGTGCGGAAATAGTAATATGATTTTTGATGCGTTGGAGTTGTTGAAAAACAAAGGCTTCGATCGCGATCAGGTTCATTGTGAAGTCTATTTCTAGGGAGTCCCTTGTCACGCAGAAGAGGACCTATTGTTCTCTGCTTTACAATGTTTTGGAATTTGAAATGTGAAATTTAATCGATGAAGTACCACTTAATTACACTGGGTTGTCAAATGAACCTGTCGGACAGCGAGCGTGTGAGCGCCGTGTTGGAACAGATGGGTTATGAGCGGACAGAAAATGAGGAGGAAGCAACCTTGTTGGGCATGCTGGCTTGTTCAGTCCGGCAAAAGCCAATTGATAAAGTGTACAACAAAATTGCCCAATGGAACCGGGCAAAAAACAAGCGCAACCTGATTACCTTTATTTCGGGTTGTATTTTGCCGGCTGACAAAGAAAAGTTTCTGAAGCTTTTTGATTTGATATTCCCAATGAGCGAGTTAAGCCAGCTGCCCGACATGATTCGCAACTATGGCGTGGTGAATGCCGCATCGTTGCAAGCACCTCAACCAGTGATGCCAAAAAATGAGCACATTGTGGATCTGTGGCACATCAAACCCAAATACGAATCAACCTACGAAGCCTTTGTGCCGATTCAGAATGGCTGCGATAAATTTTGTACTTTTTGTGCCGTTCCTTACACGCGTGGGCGCGAAGTGTCCCGTCCTTCCGTAGATATTTTGCAGGAGGTGCAGCATTTGGTTAGCCAAGGTTACAAGTCCATCACCTTGCTGGGGCAAAATGTCAATTCGTACGGGCTGGATAAACATGGAGAAGAAATCAATTTTGCCGAGCTGTTGAGGCAGATTGGCGAATTCGGAAAGCGTTCGGATGAAGAATTCTGGGTGTATTTCACTTCGCCTCACCCGCAGGATATGGGCCGCGACGTGATTGAAGTGATCGCGGAATACCCCTGCTTGGCCAAGCAAATTCACCTGCCCATGCAAAGTGGCGACGAAAAAGTGTTGATTAAAATGAACCGGCGCCACTCGATGGACAAATACCGGAAAATCGTGGAAGATATCCGCGAATTGATTCCGCAGGCCACCTTGTTTACCGACATTATTGTTGGTTTTACAGCCGAAGGCGAAGCAGAATTTCAAAATACAATTTCAGCCATGAACGAATTCCACTTCAACATGGCCTACATTGCCATGTACTCGCCTCGTCCGGGAGCGGCCAGTTACCGATGGGAAGATGAAGTGTCGCAGGAGGTGAAGAAAGATCGCTTTCATCGCTTGTCCGAAGTGATGAAAACGCACACACGTCGCTATAATGAGCAACTGGTCGGGAAAACCCTGCGTTTGCTGGTCAATGGAACTGATCGGAAAACCGGTTTCAGTACCGGCCTCACCGAAGGAAAACTGAATGTTCGGCTCGATCGGAAAGCGCCGGAGTTAAAAGGAAAGATTGTGGATGTGAGAATCACTTCGGCTGCCGATTTCTCGTTGAGTGGCGAGTTGATTCTAAAGGAAGAACAGGTAGAGTTATGAACACAGGAAGGAAAAAAGTAGCCTTTAAAACATTGGGTTGCCGGTTGAATCAATATGAAACCGACGCCTTGGTTTCTGATTTTGACCAGGCCGGATACGAGATTGTTGATTTTAAGGATGCGGCGGATGTGGTGGTGGTCAACACCTGCACAGTCACCAATCAAAGCGATCAAAAATCGCGGAATGTCATCAGTCAGGCCGCCCGGAATAACCTTGGATCGATGGTGGTGGTTACAGGCTGTATGGCCAATAACTACAAGGAAAAGCTGGAAAACCAGCGGAAAATCACATATGTGGTTGACAACGAACGAAAAGCCAGCATTCGGCAGTTGGTCGATGCTCATTTTCAGGGCGAAATCCTCCATCCTTCAAACCTGGAAGGCGATGTTTTTCAGTTTAGTACTGTTGATAAAAGTTTACATACCCGAAGTTCCATTAAGATTCAGGATGGCTGCGACAATTTCTGTACTTTTTGTATCATCCCCAAAGTGCGTGGAAGAGCAGTAAGCCGGCCGTTGCCTCAGATTATTGAAAATGTAAAGAATACGCTGGCTAATGGCTTTAAAGAGTTGGTCATTACCGGGGTCAATATTGGGCGCTACGAGTGGGAAGATCAGCGCTTTGAAGACGTGCTGGAGGCAATTTTAAATGTTCCCGGCGATTTCCGTGTTCGGATTTCTTCACTTGAACCCGATGGTTTTGGCGATCGGTTTTATGATCTGTTCGAACACCCCAAGCTGGCACCACATCTGCATTTGTGCTTGCAAAGCGGAGCCGACAAGGTCTTGCTTCGCATGCGCCGGATGTATGATTATGCGCGGTTTGCTGAGATTGTTGATCGATTCCGCAGTCGATGGCCCGATTTTAATTTCACAACCGACCTCATTGTTGGGTTTCCCGGCGAAACGGACGAAGATTTTCAGGAAAGCGTGCGTTCAATCAATCGGTTTCAGTTCAGCCATGTTCATACCTTTAAGTATTCGGTTCGAAAAGGAACGCGGGCCGAGCGGATGGATGAGCAGATACCAGAGCCCGTGAAAACAGACCGTTCTGCGAAGTTGCGCGAAGCGTCGGAGAAAATGCGGGCTGACTACTTGGAGCGTTTCGTTGGAAGAGAACAAACCGTGTTGGTTGAGAAAGTTGATTCGCGTGGTTTTGCTTCGGGTTATGGAGAGCACTACGTGCCTGTCCGGTTTAAAGCAGAAGGCATCGATAAAAATACCTTTCACAAAGTGCGAATGACCGGAATGGCGGGCGAAGGGGAAGACGTGTATTTGCTGGGAGAATTAGACTAAAGGCCGGCTTGATCCGTGTTTTTGTTGTTCTGATTTCAACAATGGCGTTTGAATCGGTCACTTTTTTTTCTAGGC
>NZ_LGIA01000154.1 GCF_001270965.1 Sunxiuqinia dokdonensis
CGGTTGATTTGGAGCCTTTGTATGACGAAAACGGGAATTCGATGAGCGATTTTGTGGTGAACGGACTAAGTCGTTACGGCGCATCCGATAAAACACTGCTCATGCTCGACGATCTGGAGGATCAACGTCGCAATACCTTTATTCGGATCTACGATGATGGCGAGGTGCACATCCCATTCCAGGCTGAAGATCCCAACTACCAAGGATCCTTGTTGAACAAGTTTCTGGGTATTGTTGGTGATGACGGATCACGTTGGAGCTATAATAACATCCCGGTGTATCGCTACGCCGATGCGTTGTTGTTGCTGGCCGAAGCCAAGAATAAGCTGGACGAAGATCCGTCGGCTGAAATCAATGCGGTGCGCGCGCGGGCTTATGGTGAGAATTTTGCCGGCCATGAGTTTGTGGACGGAACCAAAGCCGAAAACACCCAGGCCATCCTTGATGAGCGTCTGAAAGAGTTTGTTGGCGAGGGTAAGCGCTGGTGGGATCTGGTGCGGGCCGGAGATTCCTATGTGTTCGACGAAGTGGCAGCATTGGATGCATCAGAAGCTTATAAAATTTATTACTCGATTTCGGAAGGCATGTTGGCCAACGATTCAGAACTAACACAAACCGAAGGTTATTAATACTTTTTTTCATAGATGTTTTTCATAGTTTAGCAGTAAGGTAAGGAGAGGGTGACAAACCTCTCCTTATGCTATCCAGAACATAGTGAAGTAAAAACCATAAACCATGAAGCAAATTCTTTTTCTATTCCTATGGAGTGTGATGATGAGCAGCTGCCAAAGTGCAAGTTCTGTAGCTCCATCAAATTCTGATAAGCCAAACGCGGTTGAATTCCATCAACACCCTGGTCCTTTGTTTGCAGGTGCGGAAAGTAAAAAGTTGGTCAGCTTAATCGTCAATAATAATGGCGAAAACAGTCCATTGCAGGTTTCAGGAATCACAGTTTATTTTACTGCGGACAGCCAGACGAATAGCCTGGAGTCAGTTTCGGTTGGTTTTCTCACAGGAGAAGGCGAGCAGCTTTTTGGCGCTTCAAATCAGATCAAGTCAAAAAAAGTGGAAATTGAAGGGCTTTTTGAAACAGTCAATAACGAACCGGTTTTTAACTTAAATTTCAAGGCGAAAGAAAATGCTGATTTGCAGGCTACTTTTCAAATTGAACGGATCGAACTTGATTTGGGAGGAGATCAGCTTGTTGAAAGTATTCCCACGGAGCCACACAAGTATCGCCTGGCCAAAGTGCTTCGTGCAGCCGGACAGGACAATTGCGATACCTACCGGATTCCGGGACTGGTCACCACCAACAAAGGGACCTTGATTGCAGTTTACGACAATCGCTACAACAATAGCAAAGATTTGCAGGAAGACATTGATGTGGGCATGAGCCGCAGCACCGATGGCGGACAAACCTGGGAACCCATGCAAGTGATCATGGACATGGGCGAATGGGGTGGACGTTCGCAACGCCTCAATGGCATTGGCGACCCCAGTGTGCTGTACGATCACACAACAGGAACGCTTTGGGTAGCTGGATTGTGGATTAGCGGTTTCTCCGAAAATGATATGCTCTGGTGGACTTCGAAACCGGGGATGAAACCGACCGAAACCGGTCAGTTTATGCTGGTAAAAAGTACCGATGATGGCCTCACATGGTCGGAACCCGTAAACATTACTGAACAAATAAAAGACCCTGCCTGGCAACTGATGTTCCAGGGGCCGGGACGTGGAACTACCCTGAACGACGGAACCCTGGTTTTTCCCGCACAGTTTAAAGCCGATATTGGTGAAAAAGCCTTGGACGGCGGACAATATACCAGCCATTCAACGATTGTTTACAACACTGATGGCGGTGAAAGCTGGCACATTGGAACCGGTGCCAAACCCAATACCACTGAAGCACAGGTAGTGCAGCTAAGCGATGGCAGCCTGATGCTGAACATGCGTGACGACCAGAACCGAAAAGATAAAAGTGAAACCAATGGACGGGCCGTGGCCACAACTTCCGATTTGGGTAAAACCTGGACAATGCACCCTACCTCCAACTCGGCATTACAGGAACCCAATTGTATGGCCAGCATTATTTCGGCCGATATGAAGGTCGATGGTGAAAAGAAACGGGTGCTGTTCTTTTCAAACCCAAACAACAAACACCAGAGAACCAACATGACCATTAAGGCCAGTGTGGACCAAGGTATGAGCTGGCCGGAAGAATTTCAGCTGGAGATATATGAACCTGCCGGCTTTGGTTATTCCTGCATGACCATGATTGATGACGAAACCGTTGGGATTCTGTATGAAGGGGTAAAAGAACTTTATTTTCAGAGCATTCCTGTTTCGGACATCATCAAATAAGAAAAAAACTGAACCAACAATAATGAGCCGACTGCATTTTCAATCATTAATAGGCTTGATTGTCATCGGGCTGCTTTTTGCATGCCAGACAGAGAAAGATTTTACTCCTGCTTTAATCCCCATGCCACAACAAGTGGAATGGCGCTCGCAACAGTTTAACTTGGCCGATAGCAGCCAGTGTTTTGTGCAGCGCATTGTTCCCAGAATTCCCGGGGTTCAACTGAATAATAACGAGGCTTATCGATTAAGCGTTTCAGCCGATTCGGTGATTCTGGAAGCCACAAGCGAAATTGGAATTTACCGCGGGCTGCAAACCGTAAAACAGCTGGTTTTCGAAAAAAACGGGAAACGCTACCTGAAAGGCTGCGCCATTATTGACTGGCCGGCTTTTCGCATCCGTGGTTTTATGCAGGATGTGGGCCGCAATTTCCAACCCATTGATATGCTGAAAGAGCAAATCGATGTATTGGCGGCGTATAAATATAACGTGTTTCATTTTCATATGACCGAAAATCCGGGTTGGCGGCTGGAAAGCAAAATCTATCCGCAGTTGAACGCGGCGGAAAGTATGACACGTGAAAAAGGAAAATTCTACACACAGGAAGATTTTAAAGAGCTGGTGGCGTATTGTCAGGAACGAAAAATTACGCTCATTCCCGAGTTCGACATTCCCGGGCACAGTGCAGCTTTCCGCAAAGCAATGGGTTTTGAAACGATGAGCGATCCGCGTGTGCAACCGGTTTTAATCAATCTGGTTGACGAATTGTGCAGCCTGGCTCCGGCGGAGGTTATGCCATACATTCATTTGGGAACCGATGAGGTGTGGCACGACTACGAAAGACCGGCGCCAACGCTTTTGCCGGCGCTGCTTGAGCGGGTAACGCAACACCATGGCCGCGAACTCATTGTTTGGCGTCCGGGGCAGCATATTGAAGGCGATTCAGTTTCCATCACGCAATTGTGGTCGTCGAACGGACATCCGAAACCGGGGCATCGTTATATCGATTGCCGCTTAAACTATGTCAACCATCTCGATCCGCTGTCGGGCATTACTCAGTTGTACTTCGACCGCATTAACGGCGCTGCCCACGGCGATTCGCTGCGCATGGGTGGCATTTTCTGTTGCTGGAACGACAACAACGTAGACGAGGCTTACGACATTCTGGTGCAAAATCCGGTGTATCCGGGGATTGTTACCTACGCCGAAACTTCGTGGACCGGTCAGAAAGCCGATTTTGGTGAAAATTATCTGGCTAAACTGCCGGAAAAAGGAAGTGAATTATTTAATGAATTCAGCGCTTTCGAAGAGCGGTTGATCGAGCACCGCGATAAATATTTTCAGGGGAAGCCTTTCCCTTATGTGAAACAAACAAACACAGAGTGGAAGGTGCTGGGGCCGATAGCTAATGGTGGCGATATTAATGCTGCGTTTTCGGTGGAAGATACCTTGCAGGAAACGTATCAAATTGATACGGCCACTTACACCTGGCATGGGCCTTTTGTTGGCGGCACCATTCAATTGACTCACTACTTTGGCTATCCGTCATATTTCCCCCGCGAAGAGGGAACGTATTACGCGTACACCCAAATTTGGTCGCCACAGGAGCAAACGGTTGGAGCATGGATCGGATTTCATGACTGGTCGCGCTCGGCAGGACGCCGGGGAGGCCCGTTTCCGCGTAATGGCGAATGGCACAATACCCATCCGAAAGCCTGGCTAAACGGAGAGTTGATTGCTGCACCCAAATGGAATAAACCGGGGCTGGCCAGCAACACGGAAGAAATTCCATTTACCGATGAAAATTATTTTTTCAGAAAGCCGGCTTCCATTCACCTGAAAAAGGGTTGGAACAAAGTGCTGCTGAAAATTCCGGTGAAAAAAGATACCTGGAAACGCATGTTTACTTTTGTGCCGGTACAGGATGAAAATGGAACCATAAAAGAAGTTGAAGGCCTGAAGTTTTCAGCTGAAATAAAATAAAAAAATAAGATGAAATTTCGTTGTATAGTGTTATTGGTGGGATGGTTAATGCTCGTATTGGGCGTCAGGCAAAATGCAATGGCCATCTCATCGAAAGACGATGTACAGAAGAAAATAAAAGTAGCCTGTGTGGGGAATTCAGTAACACGCGGCTATTTATTGAGTAATCCCGAACAGGATTCGTATCCCTCGCAATTACAGAATTTATTAGGCGATGCTTATGATGTGCAGAATTTTGGGCACAGCGGAGCCACGCTTTTAACCAAAGGGCACCGTCCGTATATGGAAATTCCCGAGTATCCCGAGGCGCTGAAATTTGATGCTGACATTATTATTATTCATCTTGGCCTGAACGATACCGACCCGCGAAACTGGCCCAATTACCGCGATGAGTTTGTGCCGGATTATATGGCGCTGATCGATTCGTTTCGCACGCACAACTTCAGCAATCCACAGGTGTTCGTTTGCAAAATGACCCCGATTTTTAATGCGCACCCACGTTTTAAATCCGGCACGCGCGACTGGTTCTGGCAAATTCAGGAGGCCATCGAACAAGTGGCAAAAAACAGCAAAACCGGTTTAATCGATTTGCACCCGGCCTTGTACGGCCGCCCCGATTTATTCCCCGATGCCCTTCATCCAAATGTGGAAGGAGCCGGAATTTTAGCACAAACCGTTTACGAGAATATTACGGGCAATTTTGGCGGATTGAGCCTGGCGCCGGTTTTTATGAACCACATGGTATTGCAGCAAAAACAGCCCATTCCGGTGTGGGGAAAAGCCAACAGCGGAACAAAACTTACGCTCACTTTTGCCGGGCAAAAAAGAACGTGTACGGCCAACGAACATGGCAAATGGTCGGTTACTTTTGATGCCGTTGCTGCCGGGGGACCTTACGAGCTGAAAGTAACTTCCGATTCTGAGGAATCCATTACGCTCAACGATATTTTAGTGGGCGAAGTGTGGGTTTGTGCCGGACAGTCGAACATGGAATTCCAGATGCAGCAGGCGAACGATGCGTCAACGCTGATTGACAATGCGGCAGACTTTGCCAATCTTCGTCTGTTCAAGTTAAAAAGCCTTGCGCGTACCGATAATAAAAACTGGGACTCAACCACGCTGGTAAAAGTGAATCAACTCGATTTTTTTGATGGCAATTGGGAGCGAAGTAATCCCGGTGATGCAGCCACGTTTTCGGCAATTGGCTATACCTTTGGCCGTGAATTAAATGAAAAATTGGATGTTCCGGTTGGACTGATACAACTCAGCGTTGGAGGCGCTCCGGCGGAAGCGTTTACCGACCGCAAAACACTGGAGTTCGATCTCTATATGGTGGATGTGCTAAACAACTGGAAACACAACGATTTTATACAGGGTTGGTGCCGCGAGCGGGCAGCTACCAACATTGCACTGGCCGTAAACAAACTGCAGCGTCATCCCTACGAGCCGGCTTACATTTACGAAGCCGGTATGTCCTTGGTGCAAGGAATTCCGGTGGCCGGAGTCATCTGGTACCAGGGCGAATCGAATGCCCACAATGCTGAACATTTTAGGCATGCTTTTTCGGCGCTTGTAAAATCGTGGCGCTCGGCGTTTAACGATGCTGAAATGCCTTTTTATTTTGCGCAGTTATCAAGTATCAACCGTCCGTCGTGGCCGTATTTTCGCGAAACCCAGCGGGAACTGGCACTCAGTATTCCCAACACAGCAATGGTGGTAACCAGCGATTTGGGCGATTCGCTGGATGTGCATCCCAAACAAAAAATTGAAGTGGGCGAACGGTTTGCAAACCTGGCTTTATCGCGTAATTACGGGATGCAAGACGTTCCGGATGGCGGCCCGCAAATCAGCACGATAACACAGGAAAATGGAAAAGTAATACTTGCATTTTCGCATGCAGCGCAGTTAAAAACATCGGATGGTGAAGCGCTTCGCGAACTTGAAGTAGCCGGAGCAGATGGTCTTTTTCATCCGGTTGTGGCAACGCTAAAAGACAATAAAATCATTATCGATTCAAAAGATAAAACGATCAAACAGGTTCGTTACGGCTGGAAACCTTTTTCCAGGGGCAACCTGGTAAACGAAAACGGCTGGCCGGCCTCAACTTTTTGCATTGAATGCCCGGATTCGTGCCCCGCTAAAACAAAATAATATGCCAAACCTGAAAGTCATAACATTCATCTTTTTTGCCTTTTGTTTCTTACCTCAAATAAAGGCACAGGACACAAAAAAGGCCTTTCAATCGACGTATTACGAACAGCGGCGAACGCTATTTGAAAGTCTTCCAAATACCAAAAAAGAAATCATCTTTTTGGGAAACAGCATAACAGACGGTTCCGAATGGGCCGAGCTTTTTCAGAATAAAAGAATCAAGAACCGAGGAATTAGCGGCGATGTTACCGAAGGTGTTCTTTTTCGCCTAAATGAAGTGACCGAATCGAAGCCCGCCAAGGTTTTCCTGTTAATTGGGATAAACGACCTGGCAAGGGGAATTTCGAAAGACACCGTTTTCGCCAACATCTGCCAAATCGTCAAGCTGATCGAAGAACATTCACCCAAAACCAAAGTGTATGTTCAGAGTATTTTACCGGTCAATCCTGATTTTGGAAAGTTCCAGAACCATTGCACCAAGACCGATGAGCTGCTCTGGATCAACGAACAACTAAGTGATTGGTGTGAGCAAAATTCAGTCGGTTTTATCGATCTGTTTTCGAACTTTAAAAACGCCGGCAATAATTGGATGAATCCTTTGTATACCAACGATGGCTTGCATTTAACCGGAGACGGCTATTTGTTGTGGGCGAAGCTGATTCAAAAAGTACTGTAAATAAAAATATTAAAGGTTACAAACCGACGAATATAAACGAATAAATTAGGAATACCATGATGAATAAAATTGAAGGTCTCATTGCCGCACCGTTTGCTCCGATGCATTCCGACGGCACAGTCAATATCGATCAGATACCGGCCTATTACAATTTTCTAAGCAGGAATGGCGTTGTCGGCGCATTTATCAACGGCTCCACCGGTGAGGGCGTTTCGCTTTCGCAAACGGAAAAAACCGAGATCACCGCAGCCTGGACGTCTCAAAACAAGGAAAAAAAAGCTTTGAAAGTGATTAATCTCGTGGGCGGAACCTCCTATGCCGAGTGCATTGAAAGTGCGCAAACGTCGGCAGCTCTCGGGGTAGATGCGATTGCCATTTTAGCGCCTTTTTACTTTAAGCCGGCAGGCGCAAAACCTCTGGCTGAGTTTTGTGCGAAAATTGCAGAATCTGTACCCCGGCTTCCGGTCTATTTTTACCATATTCCGGTGCTGACTGGCTGCAACGTGCCCATGTACGATTTTCTGCAGGAAGCAGCAACAATGATCCCAAACCTGGCAGGAATCAAATACACCCATGAAGATTTTATGGATTACCTGAGCTGTCTGAATTTTCAGAATGGCAAATACGATATGTTGTGGGGACGCGACGAAAATCTTTTATCGGCCCTTGTTTTAGGTGCCCGCGGAGGCGTGGGAAGTACCTTTAACTATGCGGCACCGCTTTATCATCAGCTGATCAAGGCTTATGACGAGGGAAATTTGGTGGAAGCCCGTAAGCTACAGCAGCAGTCAATTGACATGATTCGCTTGCTGGGGAAATATGGCGGCATTGCTACCGGAAAAGCCTACATGCGCTTTGTTGGGCTCGAATGTGGCGAATTCCGCTTGCCGGTAAAAAATATGAGCAGCGAGGCTTACAAACAGTTTGTGGCCGATGTGGATGCCTTGGATATGGCGGCGTATTTCTCCCGGAAGTAGAGGGATTGACGGATTTAAGGAATGAAGGATTGAGGGATTGATTTTGGGATTTAGATGGTTGAGTATCCGGTAACTTTCAAGTAAATAACGAGACAGGTCGATCATGAAAATAGAATGGGACATATTGACGGAACTTCCGGTGGCAAGAGGGGAAGAGGTACAGCAAGGCTTGGCTGGTCCTGTTGCCGGTGTGCATCAAAATATGTTGGTGGTTGGCGGTGGTTCCAATTTCAATGGACGAATGCCCTGGCAGGGAGGGGTGAAGTTGTATCATGATACTATTTTTCTTTTGAAGGAAACAGCCAACGGACAACTGGAGTGGGAACAGTCTGACGTTCGTTTACCTGAGGCCATCGCCTACAGTGCTTGTGTTTCAACTGAAAAAGGCATCATCAGCCTTGGCGGCGAAACAGCGAATGGCCCAACCGATCAGGCTTTCCTGCTGAGTTTGGATTCGCCGGAAGTCCGGCTGATTGATTTGCCCCGCTTGCCCGTGGCGCTTGCTAGTTCAGGAGCGGCACAGTGCGGAAGTACAGTTTACCTCGCTGGCGGACAGGATTCAAAAGGAGCAAGCCAGGTTTTCTTTGCTCTTGATTTGAATAATGAATCAACTGGCTGGAGGAAGCTGCCGGATCTGCCTGTCGCTTGTTCGCATGCCGTAGTTGTGTGTCAGCACGACGGACAGGAGGATTGCATTTTCCTGATTGGTGGCCGCCATCAATTGGGTCCAACATCCACTTTTTTGAGCGACATTTGGAAATACGTACCTTCGGAAGCGAGCTGGCAAAAGGCCGGTATGCTTCAAGTAGAAGGAGAAGCAGCGTTCGGCCTTTCGGCAGGAACCGGACTGGCCTATGGAGAAGATTCGATTTTGCTGTTTGGCGGCGATACCGGCGAAGCCTTTAACGAAACGGAGCGCTTGATTCATGCGGTGGCTGCTGCCAATAGCCCGGAAGAAAAGGAAAGTTCGCTGAAGCTGAAGGAGAATCACCTGAATAATCATCCGGGCTTTTGTAAAGATGTATTTTGTTGGAACACCCGCAATGCCAGCTTGAGTCGGGTGGGGAAGATGGAAGGCCCTACTCCCGTGACGACAACCGCCTGTTGGTGGAACGGGCAAATCATCATTCCGGGCGGAGAAACAAGGCCGGGGGTTCGTTCTTCTAAATTGATAAGGGGCTGTATTGAAGAGGAATAACTACTAAAAAGATTGAAAAGCATGAAACTGAATTTTGAACAATTAGCGACACAATACCAGCACGAATTGCTGCACAAAGTCATCCCGTTTTGGGAGCGGAACTCCAAAGATGAGGAGTTTGGTGGTTTTTTTACTTGCCTCGATCGCGAAGGAAAAGTTTTTGATACCGATAAATTTGTCTGGCTGCAGGCCCGCCAGGTTTGGATGTTTTCATCGCTCTATAACCGAATCGAAAAAAAAGCACAATGGCTTAACATGGCTGAACATGGTGCCCGCTTTTTGATGGACCACGGACACGATGGAAAGTTGAACTGGTATTTTTCGCTTACGCGAGAAGGAAAGCCGCTCGTGCAGCCCTACAATATTTTTTCCGACTGCTTCGCCACCATGGCTTTCGGACAGTTATTCCAGGCCACCGGCAACGAGCAATATGCCGCAATAGCCAAACAGACCTTTGACAATATTCTGGACCGGAAACATAATCCCAAAGGAAAATATAACAAACTGGTGCCCGGAACCCGGCCCTTGAAGGGGTTTTCACTCCCAATGATTCTGTGCAACTTATCGCTCGAGATTGAACACCTGTTGCCGCGTGATTTGGTTGAAAAAACCATTCAGGATGCCATTCACGAGGTGATGGAGGTTTTCTACCAGCCCGATTCGGGATTGATTCTGGAAAATGTAAGACCCGATGGCAGCTTTTCCGATTCGTTTGAAGGGCGGTTGTTGAATCCAGGGCACACCATCGAAGCCATGTGGTTTATCATGGATTTGGCCGAACGTCGGAAGGATGACGCGCTCATGCAGAAAGCCGTGAAAATCATGCTTGACACGCTTCAGTTTGGCTGGGACGAGGCGTTTGGCGGCATCTTCTATTTTATGGATGTCAAAGGCAATCCGCCGCAGCAGTTGGAGTGGGACCAGAAATTGTGGTGGGTGCACATCGAAACGTTGATCAGCTTGATTAAGGCATACAAACACACGGGAAATGAACAATGCCTGCAGTGGTTTGAAAAAGTCCACGAATATACCTGGGCGCACTTTGCCGATCGGGATCATGATGAATGGTTTGGCTACCTGAACCGCCGCGGTGAAGTATTATTACCGCTGAAAGGCGGAAAATGGAAAGGCTGCTTTCATGTGCCACGCGGCTTGTTCCAAATCTGGCAAACCCTCGAAAAACTGAAGTAATGCGAAAAATCAACGACCGATACAATCTAAGAATCTCCTTCCAATCGACCTTCAGGAAAGGCTCATCGATCATCATGCTGGTTGTCCTGTTTCTTGGTTTGGTTGTCACAAGCCGGGCCGATGAGCAGGTGAACTCCTTGCAGCAGAAATCGAAGCCGCTTTTTTCCCAAGTCGAAGCACTCGCATCCGACGAAGGTTTGGCGGGCAGTTTCACTGGCGTGCATGGTAACGTGTTGATTGTTGCCGGCGGCTCTGCTTTTCCTGTAGGAAAACCTTGGGAAGGTGGAAGCAAGGAGCTGTCCGATTTGGTCATGGTTTTCCAGCACGATGCGAACGGAAATCCTCAGCTGGCAGGCTCTTCGCAGTTGCCATTGCCTCTTGCCGAGGGAGCTTCCGTGAGTTTGCCTGAGGGGTTGCTTTGTATTGGAGGACAAAGCACAACCGGTTTAAGCAAGCAGGTTTTTCTGCTGAGTTGGATCAACAACCAGCTTGAAGTGATTGACTTTCCGGACTTACCCGTGGCGGTGAAAAGTGCAGCTGCTGCGGTGATTGGCAATCATGTTTACCTGGTCGGTGGCGAAAGCGAACAAGGTGCTGCAGATCAGTTTTTGCGGTTGGACGTGAGCAATCTTTCAGCAGGCTGGCAATTGCTAAACGCGGTCCCGGTGCCGGTGTCCGGCGCCATGGCGGTGGCGCAAATGGATGGTGAAGAAGTCAGCCTCCACGTGTTTGGAGGACGGGCCAAATCCCCGGATAGCGAGTCCAGCCAATTTTATACCCATGTCTTCCGATTTCGGCCATCCAAAGGCGTGTGGGAACAGAAAAAAGAGATGCGGCTGGGTGATGGCCAACCCAAACCATTGGCCGTTGGAATGGCAGCATCCGTCGGGGCTTCGCATGTAGTACTGATTGGTGGCGACTCGGGTGAAACCTTTCAAAAGGTTGAAAAAGCCATCAATAAAATGCAAGCCGGAGACGATACGGCGCAGGCTGAACGGGACTCCCTTTGGGTCAATCATCCGGGATTCAATAAAACAATCATGGTTTACAATACGGTAACCGACACTTGGTTTGATGCAGGAACATGGAAGGGAAACCCGGTGGCTGTTGCTTCGGCCGTTTGGTGGGATGGCGCTTTGGTTGTTCCCGGCGGAGAGATTAAACCGGCTACGCGAACGCCTTTGTTGCAAGAGTTTCAGATTACCGTGAAGCCGGTATTTGGCTGGCTCAACTATTTGGTGTTGGGCGTTTATTTTATTGGCATGCTGCTTCTCGGCTTTTATTTCATGGAACGCGAAAGCAGTACCGACGACTTCTTTAAAGCAGGTGGACGCATTCCATGGTGGGCAGCAGGAATCAGTATTTTTGCCACCACGCTGAGCGCCATTACCTTTATTGCCATTCCCGCCAAATCCTACGCGGTCGACTGGCGCATGTTCATGTTTAATATGGCCATTATCGCTATCGCACCCATCGTCATTCGTTATTTCCTGCCTTTTTTCAGGCGGTTTAATTTCGATACGGCCTATCAATATCTTGAAGCTCGTTTCAACCGGGCAGTACGCTGGCTGGCGTCGGCCTTGTTTGTGTTTTTCATGGTCAGCCGTATTGCCATTGTCTTGTTTTTGCCGTCACTGGCTTTAAATGCGGTCACCGGATTCGATATTTACCTGGCCATCATTGTTATGGGGGTGGTCACCATCATTTATTGTACCAGCGGAGGAATCGAGGCTGTGGTTTGGGGCGATGTCATTCAGGGTTTTATCTTGGTGGGCGGTGCCTTTATTGCCCTGGCTTTTATGCTGGCTGGCGTGGAAGGTGGCTTGGGTGGTTTTCTTGAAATCACGACCGAGCAAAACAAGTTTCATACCTTCGATTTCCGGTTCGACTTTTCACAACCCGTGTTTTGGGTCGTGCTGCTGGGCGGACTGGCCAACACGCTGATTTCTTACACCAGCGACCAAAGTGTGGTGCAACGCTACATGACCACCAAAGATGAAAAAGCCACCGGGCAAAGCATTTGGCTGAATGGATTTTTAAGCATCCCGGTCAGCATTATTTTCTTCCTGCTTGGAACGGGATTGTACGCTTACTATACTTCAAATCCCGAACGAATGGCGGTGGTCAATCCCAATATCGATTCGGTATTTCCACAGTTTATTGTGGCGCAAATGCCGGCTGGTGTTGCCGGCTTGCTCATTGCTGCCATCTTCGCGGCAGCCATGTCAACCCTTTCGTCCAACATCAACTCGGTATCAGCCGTGATTACTTCGGATTTCTACAAGGTACTGGCTAAGGCGGGAACACACCGGCGCACGATGGCTGTCGCCCGTTGGTCAGGAATTATTGTGGGCGTGCTTGGTATTCTCATGGCCTTAATGCTGGCCACCTGGAACATTGCTTCGCTTTGGGATCAGTTTAATGCCTTTTTGGGATTGCTTACCGGGGGATTGGGCGCCTTGTTTGTCATGGGGATTTTCTTTTCGCGGATTTCAGGAAATGCGGCCTTGGCTGGTGTTGTGGGCGGATTGATCGTCTTGATGCTGGTCAAGAATCACACCGATCTGTCCTTCTTGCTGTTTGGCTTTGTGGGTATGGCAGCCAGTGTGTTGCTGGCCCTGCTTTTCAGCCTGATCATGCCCAACCGCAAAGTGGTGACGGGTTACACCTGGAAAAGCAGACAGCGGGTTCGCTAAGCTCGCGTGGTCTGATTGGTTTGTCTGTTTTGATTCAAGGATTGGCGATGGTTGATCGTCAGTTGGTTTATCATCGGTTTAAGCAAAAAGAGGCCGTCCTTTTGGGCAGCCTCTTTTTTGATCTTGTTGTTTTGTTTTCAAAACGACTTATTCCGTTTTGATGATTTCCTCTTCGAGCTCTTCAATTTCTTTTTTGCCTTTTGCCACAGCCTCTTTCATCCGATTGACTTTTTCTTCGGCTTGCTTAATTTTCTCGTTCTTCATCACTTCTTCCTCGACAGAAATTTCACCAGCCTCACGTTCTTTCTTCACTTTTTCCTTAGCCATTTCAATTTTTTCTTCATTGGCCTGGATGTGCTCTTCCTGTTCTTTGATTTTTTCTTCGGCATAAGCTTTCTTTTCCTGTGCGGCACTTCGCACTTCTGCGGCGCGCTGTTGCCCGAATTCCTTGCCAGTGAGTTCTCCTTTGTTTTTGCCCAGGGCTTTGCCTTTCGATTTCATTTCGTCAGCTTGTTCTGAGGCTTCCTCTTCTGCCTGACTTCTTTTAGCTTTCAGGTCTTTCTTTTGTTTGTCTGTCTCTTTAGCGGCTTTCTGTTTTCCTTGCTGTATCTGCTCTTCACCTTCTTCCATGGTTTCTTCCAGTTCCTGTTCCGTTTCATCCTGAACTTTCACCATTTCCTTCTTGGCTTTTTCCTTGCCTTTTCCTTGTCCCTGGGCCACGGAAACGGTTGTGGCCATCAGCAATGACAATACAACTATGAATATCGTTTTCATCATGCAATCATTTAAAGGTTATTCAATAAAGAATCGATCTCACTTTGTGTTTGTTCCATCTCTTTGTCCAGCGACTGGATGGTTTCATCGAGCTGTTGTACTGAAGTTTCAATGGCTTCAATTTGTTCCTGTACAACTTCTGAAGAGGTTTCACTTGGTTGTTTTGAGCCTGAACAGGCCAGCAGGAGTCCCAATACCGGGACCAGGTAAAAACTACGTTTCATATGTTTCATTTTTTATTCCTTCCGTTTTTTAAGGTGGGTTCTGGACTCCACACACTTTTCTAAAGGTATAACGAATGATTGACAATGAACGAGTCAGGACTTGGGTTTTCAGAATACATTAGGCAAACTCACCGACTTTCCTTTTTATTGTTCCGCCCCGCTTATTTTTGTTTGTTTCGAACCCATTTCCGAGGATACTTCTGTCATCATTCTGCAATTCAGGATCCAGTTTTCAATCGCAGTTTTCAGCTACCAGCTACCAGCTACCAGCCAAAAGTATCCTGTAGCTAGCATTAAGTGTTCCGTTCCGTTTCGTCCAACCACTTGCGATCAATGAGCATTCATGACCGATGACCAGTCAACTAATCTTCAGTCATTATTGGTCTTTAAAAGTTCGTTGTTCTTGGCGGTTGGATATCATCAAGTTTTTGATCCTGTCGATTGTTCCATGGTAGTTTGGATAGATCCCGCTGTTTTGTTCAAGTGCCGATTTGATTTTCAACGGATAGACAGAACTTGCTTTTGGCGGCACGATGATGTACTGATCCGGGTTATCATTTGGGATGGTCAGATCTGGTAGCCGATCTTCCCCGAAAAAAACAAAATTGTCGGCATATAAAATCCCCCTGAACTTGATGGTGTCATCACTGAAATTTCTGAAGGTGAGAAAGCCTTCAACGTTTACGACGCCCAGCGTATCTTTTTGGTAGCTTAGCTTGCTGCGTTCTATCTGAAATTCAATGGCCCGGATACCTGGCCTTAAAGTCATCAGTTTTTCTCCTATTTCCACGCGGATGTTCGAGGTAAACCAAATCAGGATCATCAGGAATACCAGGTATCGCCAGCTCGAATGCCTTTGCTTTAAGTTTTTTTGCAGGCCAAGAAAAGCGTAAACTGCAGAGACCAGCAATACGAAAAATGCAATGGTCATAAGCGTTGATTGCGTGTTTAAGTTCGGAAAAATAAGATGGATCAGCGTTTCGTTATTCGTAAGTGGAATCAAGAGGATCAGAAAGATCACGATCAACGCAATTTGAATCCGGATTTCCTGCTTTTGATTGTGTTTTAACATGGGCTTTTCAATTGATGTAGTTCGTTTTGAATGTTAATGTTGTTCTGATTCCAGCCGAATGTCTTTAAAAAAATAGTCCATGACAACCCGCTTGTTTTGGTCACTACAAATTGCATCGTTGCTGAACAGCTTTCCCCTTGTCATGGCTTCGACTGTAAAAGAATGAGTTAGGGGTGATTGACGTGCCGATTCTGATTTGAAGTTCGACCTGGTCACCGCCAGTTACCAAGTACTAGTTTCTGTTGCATTCATCGATTAATTCGAAAACGTGGGTTGTTTTATTTCCCAGTTCTACAGCTTTCTGTAAATCTTTCAATGCTTTCTTTTTATTGCCCGTTGCTATATAAATTTCAGCTCTCGTAACGTAGGCATTGTCATATTCTTTGGCTTTTTTAATGGCAGTGTTGATGTCATTAAAAGCGTCCTCATAATTCTTCATTCTAAGATAGACATCAGCCCTATTATTGTAGAGTAAGGATTCATTGGGGTGGTTTGAAATCATTTCATCATATTTTTCTAATGCGTATTCGTATTCACCCCTCGAAACTTTAATATTCAAAAGATTTGTAAATGCTTTGAAATTGTCTTGATTGAATTGTAAAACGAGTACCAGATCATTTTCAGCGCCGATCGTGTCTCCAAGTAGCTTTTTTGTAAAAGACCTATTGATTAGTAATTCTTCATCTGTTGGTTTTAAATCTAACGCCAGGTTGTAATCATCTAAAGAACCTTCTAAATCATCCATTTGTCTTTTTAGTGATGCTCTATTTGCCAACACGGTATGAGAGCAGTTTAGCTCGCATGCTTTATTATAGGAGTTCATCGCTTCATCCATTTTTCCTAATCTCCGTTGAATTGTTCCTAAATTGGAGTACATCAGATGTAAACGATTATCACGCTCATCAACCAATGAGATTGAAGCCAAAGCATATTTTTCAGCACATCTGTAGTCTCCTTGACTAAAGCATTCAGATAACTTTTGTTGATAATCATCTATTGTCTGTCCGTTAAGATTTAGAACTGCAAGGATTGAAATAATAAAGGTTAATTTTTTCATGTTGTTTTGATTTTTGGGTCTTTGTTGCACTGGTTAAGTAATCTTAAAGCGTTAATTGTTTAGCCAGTGGTAGTTGAATTTCTTTTAAAATAGCAGGCAGGCCGCTAACTGTCAGCTTTATTTTTCCGCTAGATTTTGACCCGGTGATTGCCAGACAGGAAGCACGCGTTTAATGAGCTTTAGCCAGATAAAACCCCGGATGTTTTTCTTTAGGTTTGATCAATAACCACTTTTATTTTTCTTTTTTTGAATTCCTTGTCCAGATAGTAAATGCAAACCGCAATGACAACCAGCGAGCCGACGATGGCCAGGATTAACTGGCCGGTTCCACCCCAGGTTTCAACCAGCGAGTCGTTCATAGCCGCATCGGCATCCATGAAGAATCTTGCCAAAAATCCGTTTAAGTTGGCCGAAGCATGAATAATGATGGCTGCCAGTAAACTACTTGTGCGATAGTAAACCCAGCCAGCGAAAATGCCAATTACGAAACCGGCAACAAATTGCCATGGATTTAAGTGAACGATTCCGAAAAGAAAACTGGACACCAGTATCGATTTCAGGGGGCTGTACCTTTTGAGCAGGCCATCGAGCAGAATGCCCCGAAACAGGATCTCTTCGAGAACGGGAGCCGCGATTACCATGAGCACAAAAGAATAAAGCCCGGTTTTACCGCCAAAGTCCATAAAGGCTTTCTTAATTTCGTCCGACATGGGTATGGTACTTGCCAGTGGCGAAATGACACCCCAAAGCAGCGCGATTGTTCCCAATATAATGAAAGGGATAATCCGCTTGTTTTCAATTTTTAGCTTGAAGGAAGCTTGGCCTGTTTCCGATTTCCTGATTTGAAACACAATCCAGCAAGGGATTCCAATGGCCAGCACGTAATAGATGAGCATGGAGGCCTCCTTGCCAATCGAATTGTTTAGCGTAATCATCACCGGACTAAGCATGAGCATGCCTAAGATGACAATTCCGCTGGCTCCAAAGCTCTGAGCAATGGAGGGATAATGTTTGGGTGTCGGGTCAGTCATTTTTTTATTTCAATTTTTTGTAGGTTGCAATGATCTGTATTTATTGTGAATCCAGTTTTCAGTCGCAGTCGCAGTTTCCAGCTGCAAGCTACAAGTATCTAGCATCCAGTATCCAGTATCTGGCATCCAGCATCCAGCATCCAGCATTCCGTCTTAATCACAGGCTTACACCGAGGAATTCACGGACTTGTACAGCGATCGTTAAACGCTTGATCATGATCTTCTCGATCTTGGCTTCAATTGGAAATAAGCAATCGAGCCAATGATGGGGCAGAAGATGACAATCACAAGCCAACTCAGGGACAAACGGTTTCGGACACCAGTTTTTAAGATGTCATACACCGCCCAAACCCAAAGTATGGCCGCCAGTACAATGAACAGAATAACTAAATCATCCATTTGGTCCGACTATTCATTTCGATTGAATGTTCCATCTGTTGGGCGATCCATTTTCCGGATGATCTCGCGCAACAAGTCATTGTACTCTTGTTTGAGCCGGACAAATTTGGTCACCCAGGTGTGAATCAAATAAAGCACGCCGGCAAAAATCGCCAGGTAAATAAAGCCGATCAGAAACGGAAGAAAAAACATGGTACTACTCATTGTTGTAAGTTTAAAGTTTATGGTTTAAATTATTTTGAATCAAGTGGTGTTGTTTGCTTGTTGTGTTTTTTTGCCCTTGTCAACCTGTATTGGATAACCGATTGTATTAGAATCACGAACAAGAGCAAAACTCCAAATATCATGTTTACAGCAAGTACGCCTATCATCGGCAATCCATCGTGACTTTCTGCCTGCCTGATAAACATAGCCATTAAATAAGAATTGATGATGGTTACTGAAAGTTGTCCCACGCAACTGAGCAGACTGACCAACCACAATTTGATGGGCCCATTTCCTCTGATGGCTTTTATTCCAAAAATCATTTGAAAAACCAAGGGCAGTCCAAAGAGAATATAAAAAAGAACTTTTAATATCATGGTTACAGTCTTAACGTTTCAAATGATTGATAATTAAAACATCATGCCCAATTTCATCAGAATGTTCAGGATTCGTTTTCATGAATCATACGCCTCCGCACGACATTTGGCAATGGAGTTCCCCCAAAGAATACCGACATACCAAGTATGAACGACTTATTTCTTGCCAAGGACGCCCCGGGCAGGCGCAATTTATTCAAGCCTTTTCTTTTGTAATGCCTTGTAAGCAGCCTTAAACCCAAGGCCCACAAAGAGGATGATGATGCCAAAGGTTAGGTAATCCCAATCACCTTGGAAGCTCATAGCGCCCATCCTACGGTGGTTGCTTTCAATTTGGGAAAGCAGAAACTGAAAAATATTGGCGATGACAAAACCAAAACCCGCGACATAGAATAACTTATTCAAGATCAGTAGCAAGTCGGCCATATCTTCTTTCTTTAGACTCGGTTCGGCGTGGATAAATTTATCGCGCAGGAAATTCACCACCATCACCAACAGGTAAACGGCGATCAGTACAAAAACCAATTTCATAAATACGGCACTATAGCCACCCAGAAAATCAGCATTGAGGTTAAATGATTGTTGTTGATCCATTTTTGATTAATTTTTAAAAGTTAGTTGTTTGGTTTAATTGTGTTTTGTTTATCAGGATTGTCAATCCTGGGTTCATAAGGTTCTGATGGTGAATCAGGGCCAGCCGCTTCGTAAAGCTTTTGTAGATCCGAAAGGGCAGGGCTTATGCATCATTGTCTTGAACAGGATTTATTTGATTTTGGGATTGACAGGATTATTTCGAATTAGGCTTTTGTTGTAAACTCTTTTAAAATCGAGGCTGGTTGCTCCAAAGTTAATGAGTAAGCCATCAGCAATATGATAGGCTTCACAATAATTTATAGCTTGGGCCTTATGTACATTCTCCAATTTTTCAATTGCTTTTATTTCAACCATAACTAATCCGGCAACAAAAAAATCTACCCGACGTGTTCCAATTTGCTCACCCCTGTAGAAGATTGGCATTTCCATTTCGCGTTGATGTTCAATTCCATTCGCGTTTAATTCAATGGAAAGTGCCCGTTGATAAATAAACCTTGTTGCAAACAACTATCATGACCATCAATAAA